>NYZB01000128.1 GCA_002687015.1 Deltaproteobacteria bacterium | reverse complement strand
TGATCCGCTCGCACATCGCGCCCGATCTGCCATCTCGTTCGTCGCAATCCAACGACAGCCCGACTGCGCGCTCTCTGCTCGCGCGGGTCTCTCTGCAGATCCTGCTGCTGCTGAGCTTCGCCGGCACGGCGACCGCGTTCTCGCTCATCCTCCGCGTGCCGCTCGCAGATTGGAAGGACCTCCTGGCTTTCGAACTCGTCCCGCGCGCGGGCCCTGACATCACCCTCGGGGTGCTGCTGCGATCGATCGCGGTCCTGTGGATCGGGCTCGTTCTCGCCCGCTGGGTGCGCGACTTGCTGCAGATCGCACTCAGGGATCGGATGGAGCAGGGTTCGCGATACGCCACCCGGACGCTCGTCCACTACACGCTGGTGGGGCTCTCGGTGATCGCGGCGATCTCCACGCTCGGCATCGGCGTCGGACAACTCGGCTGGTTCCTCACCGCCGCCGGCGTCGGTATCGGCTTCGGCCTCCAGGAGATCATCTCGAACTTCGTCGCAGGCCTCATCCTGTTCTTCGAGCGTCCGGTCCAGGTCGGCGACATCGTGACCGTCGGCGAAGTCGAAGGCGACGTCACCCGCATCACCATCCGCGCCACCGAGGTCCGCACGCGCGATGGCATCTCGATCATCATTCCCAACCAACGTTTCATCACCGACAACGTCATCAACTGGTCCCACGGCGACCAGCGCACCCGCTTGAGGATCAAGGTCGGCGTCGCGTACGGATCGGACGTCGCACTGGTAACCAAGGTGCTCGAAGACGTCGCGAGCGCCCACGCCCGCGTCCTCGCCCGACCCCGCCCCGAAGTCAACTTCCTCGGCTTCGGCGAAAGCGAACTCAGCTTCGAGCTCATGGCCTGGCTCCCTCGCCCGGACATCACCATGCGCCGCCAGACCACCACCGACCTCAACCGCGCCGTCGACGCCTCGTTCCGCGAGAACGCGATCCAGATCCCGTTCCCCCAACGAGACCTCCACCTGCGATCCACCGTCTCGCCGGCCAGCGAAGGCGTCGGGGAATTGGAGGAGCAGAAAGACTAGGGAGAACCCAGGAACCCAGAATCAGAGCCGATCTGTTTCCGCTCCAAGGTCCCTGGGTTCTCCTTTGGAATCTCCTCTCCTTCACCGCAGGCGGGAGCTAGCGCGGACCCCGCACCGAGACGATCCACCCCGCCGCTGCACCGACGGCGAGTGCGGCAGCGAGAAGCGCGGCCATGGTGCCGAACGGGAGCACGACACCGAACCGCCAGCCCGCGGTCCAGGGCAGGATGTCGTGAAGCAGGACGCGCGAAATGACCGCGCCGACGGCGAGGCCGAAGAACGCGCCCAGCCCCGCGAGCGCCGCGCCCTCCACCATCGCGAGGCGACGGAGCTGACGTGGCGACGCCCCGACCGCACCGAGCAGCTCCGTTTCCTTGTGGCGGGCGAGGATCGAGAGGCCGACCGTGTTGAGGACGGCGAGGAATGCGATGAGCAGAACGACGTACTGCTGCGAGGAAGCGAAGCCGAACAGACCGTCCAGCTCGTCGGACACCGTGTCCTCGAATGCAGCGGAGTCGAGCACGTGCAGACCGTGGGAGGCACCGAAGCGACCGAGCATCCCCTGGCGGACCGCGCCCACATCGGCCGACGGCTTCAGCACCACGCCGATGAGATCGACCGTCCGGATGAGGTGACGCGTCCTCAGGACCGAACGATCGATGGCGATCGTCCCCTGTCCCCAGGAGTAGTCCGTGACGATGCCCGCGACCTCGACCTCGTAGGGCCCCGTCGGCGCCGGAATCGACAACGTGTCCCCGACGCGCGTACCCGTGAGCATGGCGTAGTTGTCCGAGATCACCGCGCCGGTGCCCGCCGAAAGAGCGTCAGCCGCGCGCTCGGCGTCGCCGCCGTGCCATTCGAGCTTCGAATCGGCAAGCCAGCTCCGGGCATCGAGTCCGATGAGGTAGACCCAGCGCTCCCCGACCGGAATGAACACGCCGCGTACTCCGCGAACGCTGGCTACCCCGGGGACCTCGGCCACCCGGTCCAGGAACCCGTCGTCCAGCGGCTGACTGCGTCCGACCCCGATGCGGGAGGACCCGGACACGAGCCACAGATCCGCTGCGAACCCGTCCTCGATCCAGCGGGTCAGACGCGCATGGAACGACCCGACGACCGTGGCGCTCTGAACCGCGAGCGCCACGGCGAGTCCGAGTGCCGCGACAGTGAGCCCCACCCGCCGCGGATGCCGGAGCAGGTTCTGGATCGCGAGCCGCAAGATCACCCGACGTCGGAACAGACGCTCCAGGGGCGCCAGCGCCGTGCGGGCCAGCACGGGTCCCAGGATGCCGAAGAGCAGCCCGAGGACGCCGATCACCGCATACCCGGCATCGTGGGAAAGTCGCGCGAGCGGGCCAGCCAGAAAGCAGGCGGCGACGAACGTCAGCGCGAACGTGACCGCGACCCAACCCAACGCGCGCGGGCGGGGCTCCAGCCGTCGCCGCACCGACAACGCCGGCGCCTCGGCCGCCGCCGGCACCGCGAGCAGAAGCACCGCCAGCATCGTGGCCACGACACCGGTGGCCACCGACAGAGTGACGGCGTCCCACCCCGGCAAATGCACTTCGGGACGACCCGGCACTCCCACGAGCGGGAGGTCGTCGCGCGTCCCCGTGACCGCGACGCGCGCGACGGCCCATCCGAGCGGCACTCCGAGCAAGGACCCCAGGATCCCCAGCACGAGCCCCTCGAAGAGCAGCGGCGCGAGTACTTGTCGACGTCCGGCGCCAAGCGCGCGCGCCGTTCCAATCCACGTCCTTCGTTCCGCCAACGACAGCGCGTGCACGTTGTGAACGAGGAACGCGCCCGCGAGCACCGCCGTCAATCCTGCCAGCAAGAGCCCCGGCCGCATCGCGGCGAACCCGGAGTCCGCACCGGACGTCATCGTCTCGCTCGGCTCGACCCGCAGGTCGCTCGGCAAACGGTCGGAGACCGCCGGCAACACCGATGCCGCCGTGCGCCCCGGATCGAGGAACAGATCCACCCGATCGAAGACCCCCCGGACCCCGGCCAGGCGCTCTGCGATGGGCATCGCCGTGATCGCGAGGTACCCGCCGATCGCAGCGCCGAACGCGCCCGCATCGAAGAGTCCGGCGACCCGGAAGCGGGTGCGGCCGTGCGGCGTCATCAACTCGACGAGGTCGCCCTTGCCCACCCCGGTCCGTTCCGCGCCCCGGCGGTCGAGTACCAGCCACGGCGCCGGGAGCACGAGGACGGACAGGTCGATGTCGAGCCGGGGCGGGGTCGTCGCCGCGTTCATCCAGGCGTCCCGGTCGCGCGGATCGACGCCGATCACGAGCAACGCGCCCTCGTGCTCGGCGAGCGGGGCATGGACGGTCAGGATGGGAACGGCGTGCCGAACGCCGTCGACGCCACGCAGCACGGGCAGGATCGCGTTGCTCACGCCACCGGGGCCGACGACCTTCAGCGGCGCTGCGCCGCGCCCCGCCCGCCGAACGGTCTCGAATGCCCCGAGGACCTGGTCGTTGACCGCAAACGTCCCGATCATCGCCGCGACCCCCAGGGCCGTGGACAGCAGCACGAGGGCCAGACGAAGCGGCTGCCGGCGCTGCGCACGCAGCCCTGCCCGCTGGAGGAGTCGCGGACCGATCACGGCGTGAGCCCCTCGTCGAGGCGACCGTCGCGCAGCGTCAGGACTCGCGTCGCGATCCGGGTCGCCGCGGGATCGTGGGTCACCATGACCAGCGCCTGGCCGGCTCCCACGTCCGCGAGCAGGTCGAGGATCTCATCGCCGCGCGTTCGATCCAGGTTGCCGGTCGGTTCATCGGCGAACACGACGCGCGGACCGGTCACCAGCGCACGCGCGATCGCGACCCGCTGCATCTCTCCCCCCGAGAGGTGCTCGGGGTAGGCGTCCTCGCGGGCCGCGAGCCCCACCCGCTGGAGCATGGCCTGCGCGCGCCCGCGAGCGTCGTCCCAGTCTGCACCCGCGAGGTCCAGCGGAAGCGCGACGTTCTCCATTGCCGTAAGCGTCGGCAACAGGTTGAAGAACTGGAACACGAACCCCATCTCGGCCCGGCGCAGATGCGCGCGACGGCGACCGTCGAGCGTCGCGAGGTCGGTCCCGTCGTAGATGACGCACCCGCGCGTCGGGGTGTCGAGTCCGGCACAGAGATGGAGCAGCGTGCTCTTGCCCGAACCGCTCGGCCCCATGATGACCAGACGGTCGTCTGGCCGCACGTTGACGTCGATGCCCGCGAGTGCGACGACCTCGCGCGCTCCCTGGGAGAACACCCGTTCAACGCCGCGAACGTCGAACAGCGGTGGATTCGCTCCCGTGTCCGCGCTCAGTCGTCCACCTCGAACCGCTCCAACTCGCCGAGCACGGTGGAAGTCCCGGCGTGGATGCGATCGACGTTCCGGAGGTCCGCGAGCCGAAGCTGGAGCCGGCGACGCGCATCCGGGTCCGCCTCCCGATTCAGCCCGCGGGCGAGCTCGATCAGGCTCTCGACCTCCCCCATGACCGTAGGAGCCATGGCGATGTCCGTGAAAGCACCGAGTCGATCGGGGCGACTGTCGAGATAGGGCCGGAGCCGGTCCCCCACGTCCTGGGCGAAGAGAGGACCCGCGGACTCCGTCCCGTGGGCGATCCCGTGGTCCGGGGGCTCTTCGCCGATCAGGCAGGCCAGCAGGTACACGTTCCCGAGCAACGCGCAGCGCGCCCGGAACACGGCCGGTCCCGCGTCCCGCCGTTCCAGGTGGGCGAATGCGGCCACGAGGTGCGCGTCGGGGAGCGCGGCCTCGCCGGACACCAGGGCCTCCAGACACGCGTCAGGCCGCCCGAGCAACAGATGGACCTCGGCCAGCGCCTGGGACACGCCGAACGGGTCGGTCTCGTCGAGACGTAGGACCTTGCGCAGCGCGCCGACCGCCTGCTCCCACGCACCGGTCATGAGGTCGCACCGGGCGAGACCGACGTGGGCCCGCAGGCTGTTCTCCAGGGAAGGATCACCGTCGCCGCCGCGAGGCTTCTTCACCGCTTGGACGAACGCCTCGTGGGCATCGGCGGCGCGGCCGTGCAGCAGGTGGATCTCACCGATCAGGAGATAGCCGTCGGGCCGGCGCGGATCGAGCCACACCGCCTCACCGGCCGCCTCGAGGGCGGGCACGTCCTCACCCGACTCCAGCAACCGGCTCGCGAGCAGCAGCTTCTCGACGGCCTGGTCCGCCTTCGACGCGCGGGACTCTCGACTCCGCGGCCCGCTCGCATCGCTGCGTCCCCCCCGGCGGCCGCGAGCACGCCGCTTCACGACCGGACCTCTGCGCGCGCCAGCAGCTTTCGCGTCTCCGTGGTCACACAGCTGAGGTCCAATCCGTCGCGCAAGAACCACTTCGCGGGCGCGGCGACCCGGCCCGACACCGCCACCCGATGCAGAATCGACCGGATGCGATGATGGGTGATCGAGTGCCGCACCTCCGCGGCGACGCCCGCGGTCCCGACGACGTCCAACCCGACATCGAGCAGTACCTCTCGCAGCGCCGACGCTTGATCTTCGTCGATCGGGCCCCAGCGGCCGGGCAGCTCCCACTGACCCGGCAGCAAGGAAGCATCCGCGGGACGTCGCACCATCAGCACGCGTCCCCCCCGCTCGACGAGCGCGCGATGGGACATGACGGCGACACTCTTGCGCGGCGGTCTCGTCTTCGGCAGCTCGTGAACCCGGCCCGACTCCCGCGCGCCGCAATGCGATTCGATCGGACAGTCCTCGCACGCGGGGTCCTTCGGCCGGCACACCACCGCGCCGAGTTCGATGAGCGCCTCGTTGAAGCTCGCCGCGGCACCGATCGGGGTGGCCTCGACGAGCCGTTCACCCATCCGGCGTCGCACCACGGTCCTGCCCGAGTCTTCGTCGATCTCGAACAGACGCGATGCCACCCGAGCCACGTTGCCGTCAACCGCCGCCGCGGGCTCGTTGAACGCCAGGCTCCGGATCGCACCGGCGGTGTACGGTCCAACCCCGGGGAGCGCGAGCAGCGCGTCGAGCGCGCTCGGGATCTCCCCGTCATGGCGCGCCACGACCTCTTCCGCACCGCGTTTCAGCCCCCGCGCGCGGCGGTAATACCCGAGGCCGGCCCACGCCGCCACGACATCGTCCTCGGACGCGGCCGCCAGCGAGGTCACGTCGGGGAACCGGTCGAGGAATCCCGCGTAGCGCGGTGCCACGACGTCGACTGTCGTCTGCTGGAGCATGACCTCCGAGACCCAGGTCGTGTAAGCACTGCGGTGGCGGCGCCAGGGCAAATCGCGCTGGACGGCATCGAACCATGCCACGAGATCGCCACCGAACAATGTGGCGCTCGTCAGGAACCGGATCGGGCGCCGTCCGGCGCGGTCGCGAGACGCGGAGCGCGCTGCACCGAACCGCTCGGATAGAACCCACCGGTCTCCGTGTCCTGCCACCCCTCGACGTAGGGCGGTGTCGGGTTGGCGTCGTCGGCCTTCTTCACGAACGCGCGCGTACGCAGCTCGAGGAAGCCCGGGTTCAGGATGCGGCCTCGGGGCGGACGCCCCTCTCCGCCGATGATGTCGCCCAGAGGTTCGAAGACACCGCCGAGGAGCCAGCCGTGGACGTGCGCGCCGCGGGGATCCTTGCCGGCGGCGGCAGTGCGCAGGGAGAGATCGCCGAATTCGAGCCACCCCGGGGTCCGCATCGCGTCGGGGTGCTCCTCCGTCAGCACGGCGCCGCCGCCCTGATCCGTCGGAGCCCGAGTTCCGGAGCACGCACCCAGCAGCAGGAGCAGAAGAAGGAGCGGGGCGCGTGAGGTGCCGCAGTTCCAGTTCATGGCCGTTTGTTAGCCGACTTCCGGTCCGGTTTCACGCCTCCGCGTTGTGCGTGGTGTGGCGACGGATCTCCTCGATGACCTTTCGTGGGAACGCCGACGTGTCGATCGGCTTCTCCACGGTGCCCGTTGAGCACCCTGCGAGCACCTGCTCCGCCGCTTCGCGCTGGCCGCGCTCTGCGACGACGAGCATGGGTATGCCCAGGCGGTCCGCCCTCCGGCGCATCTCGTCGATTCCATTCGGAGACCCGGCGCCGAGCTCGAAATCCACGACGATCATGTCCACATTCCCGCTCTCGAGCAGGGCGCTGGCTTCACCGGGGGTCCGGGCACGAGCGGTGACGATGTCATTGGCCTCGAGCAGGTCCCCCATGAGGGTCAGGCTGAACGGGCTCTGCGCCACGATCACTACCCGAACTGAATTCATGACAACCTCTCCGTGGGGAATCCGATCAACCACTCGGCCCCGTATCTTAGGCCCGGTCCGGGACGCCGGGTAGCGAAAAGGCTTCTCCCCGCCCCTGTCACCCCGTGCGCACGCTCATCCGCAACTCATGATAGCGAAAGTAGATGCGCATCCACCGAGCCCATTCGAAAGCATCGAGATCTCCGTACTTCGGGTGCTTTGACATCACCCCGGCGAGATAAGGGCCCGAGTGGTCCCGCAAGAGCGCCACGAACCCCGACGCCCAGGCCACATGGTGCCCGGCGACCAGGTCAGGCGACTCGAGGCGCCCCTGGGGATCGGTGCCCGCGAGCGGCGGCGGGCCGGAGGGGTGGCGCCAGGTCGTCAGCAGCAGGCGCAGCGCGGCCGCCTGTTGGACGGATCGGGTCCGGTCCCGTTGGACGGGTCCTGCCGCCGCGCACACCCGCAACGCGTCCGCGACCACCCCACCGACCATCGCCAGGTGAAGCAGGGTCTCCGCGGGACTCCAGCCGTTTCCGATCGACCGCTTCCACGACTCCGGGTCCGCAGCAAACCGCTGCACCAGTCGGCGAACGTTGCGATGGGCCTCGCGAACGTCCTCTTCGGCACGTTTGCGGCGCTTCTCGAGCTTCTCGTCAAGCGACATGGGCGCCCGGTCCCATCCCCACCGAAATCACCCGCGCGCGCACGCCGACCTCGGGGTATTCGTCGCGATACCGGGCAACGACGGCCTCGAGCGCGGCCGCCGCGCCGGGACCCGCGAGCACCTGCAACAGCCCACCCCATCCACCGCCCGCGTAGCTGGCTCCCCACACGATCTCGACCTCGAGCAACAGGGCGAGGAGCCGACGCGTCTCGGGAGTACCGCAATCGTAGTTCTGCGTGAGACTCTCCCCAGACGCGGTGACGAGACGGCCGAGCGATACGACGTCACCCGACGCCAGCGCCTGCTGGCCGAGCTTGACCCGCTTCACCTCGGAGAAATAGTGCTCGGCGCGGCGGACGAGCGTCGGGTCGAGTTCCTTTCGTTGGCGCCGATACTGCTCGGGCGTCACCGCCCGCAGTACCGGGCGATCGTCCGGCGCGCCGAGCGCCCGGGCGGCAGCGGCGCACTCCGTGACCCGCTCGTTGTAGGGAGTCTCGCGCAGCTCCCGCTCCACGCCCGAGTCGACGAGATACCACGCAAACGGTTGCGCACGACGGGCCATCCGATGGACGTTGATCTTCGCGTCGTGGCAATCGATGACCACGAGCGCCTGCTCTTTGCCATGCAGGATCACGGCCGGGTCGAGCAGCCCGATGCGGACGCCCGTGGACGCCTGCTCCGCCGCACGGACGAGCTCCGTGCACTCGATTCGCGACATGCGGATCTCGTTCGCCTCCAACAACGCGAGGAGCACGGCGACCTGGACCGCCGCGCTGGACGAGATCCCGCCCGGCGGCAGCTCGCCCTTGATCTCCCCCTCGATCCCACGGGTGAGTTCGTGGCGCCGCCCCAGCTCGTGCACGACCCCGCGCGGGTAGGCCGACCAGTGGGCGACGTCCTCCAGGGGACCGCCCAGCGGGATCTCCACCGCCCCCGGGAAATCGCTCGATGAGAGCCGGACGACCGCCGCTTCGGTGGCTCGGAACGTCAACGTGATGCCCCGATCCAGGGTGAACCCCGACGTGAGGCCATCCTGGTGATCCGTGTGGGCGCCGAGCGGGCTCAGGCGGTAGGGAACGCGGACCTGCCGCATCTCGCCGTTCATGGAGCCATCCTCCAGCGTGGCCCGCGTGAGAACAAGCGGACCATATTCCGTTGACCCCAGGCCATGGCGATCCGTATCCTCCAGGAGGGCTGCTAGAAAACCAGCACGCCCGTCACCCCCGTCCGTGGAGCCCTCCGTGACCCGGAAGTCCTACAACAAGCTCAGCCGTCGCGAGCGCCAGATCATGGACATCATCTTCCGCCGCGGGGAAGCCACCGCCGCGGGGGTCCACGAAGGGCTCCCGGACCCGCCCAGCTACTCGGCGGTCCGCGCCACCTTGCGCATCCTCGAGGACAAAGGCGTCGTGAAGCACCGCAAGGAGGGGCCTCGTTATGTCTTCGTTCCCGTCGAGTCGCCCACCAAGGTCCGCCGATCGGCGCTGCGCCAGCTGCTGGCCACGTTCTTCGGGGGGTCGCACGAGAAAGCGTTCGCGGCGCTGCTCGACGATGCGCGAGCGGACCTGACGGACGAGGAGCTCTCCCGGATGCGAGACATGGTCGAGGAGGCCCGCCGCGACGGGCGGTGACATGGAGACCGCGCGCTGGTTGCTCTTCCCGGATCATCCGGGCTTCGCGTTCCTGTTGGCGCTGTTCCTCGGGAGCACCGCGGTCACCCTCGCCGCGCTCGCGTTCGTCGCCATCGCGCGGCGCACGCCTCCCGCGTTCCGCCACGGCGTGCTGTTCGCTGCACTGGTGGGGGTCTTGCTGCTTCCGCTGTTCGAACTCGTCCTCCCCACGTGGGAAGTGGCAGTGCTGCCGGCATCAAACGACCGCGTCCTCGTATCGGATCTCCCGGCACAGATCGGCGCCGACCTCTCGTCGCGGCGCGATTCGACCTCGGCGCCGCCGAGGAGGACGAACCGCATTGCGCTTTCGAAGAACACCGCCGCCCGGCGCGACGCGCCGAAACGTGATGCGTCCCGGACGCCGCGACGCGCGACGCTGTCGACGCGGGCCGTGAGGGCCAGTGCCTGGCGCATCGACACGTTCGATCTCGTCGCCTTGCTGTGGGCATTGGTCGCCTTGCTGTTGCTCATACGCCTGGTGACCGGCGCGTTGCGTTTGAACGGCTGGGCCCGCCGGGCCGGGATGGTCACCGAATCGCCATGGAACCTCCAGGTGGAGTCCGTCAGGACGCGCCTCGGCATCCACCGTCGCATCGACGTCTTCGCCGACGAGGGAATCGGCATCCCGGCGACGTGGGGTTTCTTGCGTCCCGTCGTGCTCCTCCCCGTCACCGCGGATACCTGGCCGGCAGCGCGCCGCCGCTCCGTTCTCTTCCACGAACTGGCCCATGTCCGACGGTTCGACTGCCTGACCCAGTTCGTCGCGCGATTCGTGTGCGCCGTGTTCTGGTTCAACCCTCTCGTCTGGATCGTCGAACGGCGGTTGCGCCACGAGCGCGAAGGCGCCTGCGACGACCACGTCCTGCGCAGCGGCGTCCGGGCGTCGGCCTACGCAGCGGACTTGCTGGAGGTGGTCCAGGCGTCGCGCACGTCGCCTACGCTCCCCCGGGCAGCGGTCGCCCTGAGTCGGCTCAGCGGGCTCGAACGGCGCCTGCGTTGGCTACTGCGTCCCGCGGGGCCCTCCGGGCCTGGCGTCGTACGGACGACGATCGTGTCGGCCGCGCTGATCGGCCTGGTGGGGACGGTGGCGTCTGTGCGCCTGGTTCCGGCCTCGCCCAATGCACCGCAAGCGCCGGTCGTTGCGACGAATCCCGACCCTTGCGACGAACCCGATCGGGTCCTCGATACCGGGGGCCGTCCCGTCGATGTCGCAGAGGAAGAAGGACGCCCGGACACGACGCCGGCGCGCCACCCGGAGATCGAGGAGTTGGTCAGGAAGCCCGCCCCGGAGCCTCGCCCGGAGTCCGAACCCGCGGGGCACGTGGTGCCGGGCTCGCCCGCAGCCACGACGGTCGCTCCTCGTGAGTCCAGCCCCAATGCCGCAACTCGGCCTCCCTTGCCGACCCACCAGCCCCCACTCGAGCGCGAGCGGGCCCGGGCTCCTGATCCCGTGCTTGGGGAGGAGCCGCGTCCCGATCACGTGTGGGTCGAGCTCGGGCGTGCGGAACAGCGCCTCCTCCACGCGCACCTTCGGCCACGGAACGCGACGGGGTTCCTTCGGGCCACGTACAACTTCGGGTTCGAGACGCGTGACGACCAGGCGATCACACGAAACCAGTGGGACGTCCTCCTGGATCGAATCGACGGTCGGCCGTGGTTCCGCGCGCTCTCGCGGGAAATCGGGGGCGGTATCTGTGATCTCGGGCCACGCGATCTCGCAACCATCGATCCCGCGACGCTCGTCGACCTCAAGCTGGCTCCGCGCGCCGCAGTGACCGTCGGTACGGCGTACGCACTGCACACCCTTCGCCCGAACGCCGACTACTGGGTGCTGCTGAAGCCCTTCGCCCACCTGCAGGACGGCTCCGTCAGGCTCATCTGGAGGATCGTCCTTCCGAAGCAGGTTCCGGGTCGGGTCCTGCGGCCCCATGGCGGCCTGTTCCCCGTGGGGATGGCAGCGCTGCCTTCGGACCTTCCGCTGACCAGGCTCGAGAAACGTCTCGAGCCCGTCCGGCTGACCCCGCACGACCGCACGGGGCACTTCTTCGGGCGCAACCGGCCCGGGCGCGCCGGCGACCTCGTGGTGACGCGGACCTCCCACCTGAATCTGCAAGCCGGGCCTCACTCCCGGATCTGGGTCGTCGGTCCCCTCGAGCTCGGACGGGTAACGAGACGGGCGTTGCGCCGCCTCCACCCCGTCACCTCGACCCCGGTACGCTTCGGGTGGTCCTACGCCATCCGGGTCCAGGATCGAGGCCGCGATCATCTCGTGCGACTTCGGATCGTGGCCCACGAACCCGGCGGCTCCGTGCGTTTCGTGTGGGCCGACATGGCGCCCTGAGCGGCTCGCGGAAGCGAGTCTCCGTCAACGAGTTAGGCGCCCCTCCGCCCCGAGGCCGCAAAAAGGCTGCCTCCGGACGTGATTCGCGCCCGTTCCGGGGGTACCAATCTCTACAATGACCTCGATCGGGCGCCCGGCCAGGTGATCCGGTGACACATTCCCGGCGGCTCACATGCTCGCCCGCGGTCGGGACGAATCGCCACACCTCAGACGAACAGGAACGGTACATGAAGACCTTCGCGATCATCCTCGCGCTGCTGGCTTTCCTTTCACTTCCGGTCTACGCCGATCCAGTCACGGCGGGCGCTCTGGTGACGCTGCTGGCGCCGGGTTCGGGCGCTCTCGATGCACGTCCGGCCACAGCCACCGCACCGCTGGGCGAGACCGTCATCACCTGGGTCACGCTCACCGCGGCGAGCACCGAGCTCTTCGTTACGTTCCTTGATCGCAGCGGCGCCACGATCAGCGGCCCGACCGCAGTCGGGCTCGGCAACCTGAATCCCCTCACGGCGGTGGCAGCAGCGACCCCGACGGGCTTCATGGTTGCATTCGACGCCGACACGACCGCGACGGCGGGGTTCCGCAACGTCTCGTTCCGCACGTTCAATCTCACGGGCGGCCAGACCGGCAGCGGGCAAGCCAACGTCAGCACCGCGTTGGACGACACGGCCCCCAAGGTCGCGGGTAACGCCAACGGGGAGTATGTCGTCGCGTGGACCCGCATGTCCGCATTCGGTGCGACTCCGACCGCCGGCATCTACATGCGCCGGTTCACGAACACCGGAACGGCGATCGACCCGAACGACGTGCGCTGCGACGACCCGAGCAGCCTGAACTTCCAGCGTCAGGGCGGCACCGCCGTCGGCATGTGGCCCTCGGGCAAGGTCGTCGTGGCGTGGACGGACGGGCAATTCGGCGCGACCCCGGGCGTGAACTCACCGGACGGGCATGGCCAGGGCATCGTCTGCCGGTTCTTCGACAACCTCATCCTGACGCCGACGACTCCGGTCATGATCGCCAACAGCGTCACCAGCGACGATCAGTTCGAGCCGATCATCGCCGTGGACAACCGGGATCGCTGCCTCATCGGCTGGTGCGGCGACATCACTCCCAACCGGGTTGACGCCTGGTGCCGCCGCTTCGACGACCAGGGGAACGCACTCGACACGTCGGACCTGAACCTCACCCCGAACAACGCCACCACCGACACGTTCCTCATGTCGATCGCCGGAACGCCGAGCGGGGAATGGGTCGCGACCTGGCAGGACAACTCCAATACCCTCAACGAGCCCGCGCCGCGGTGCGGATGGGCGCGCATGAACCAGAATCGCGCCGTGTTCGATTCCGGGGTGACAGAAACAGGCGGCCTGGCCACTGAATCGCACGCATTCCCGCGCGCAGCGATGGACTACTACGGCAACATGGTGATCGCATGGCAGGTCCGATCCGGCTAGTCGCCTGTCTGGGCTTGATGGGGGTCTTCGTGATCGAAGACCCCTTCGCCTGTGGCAGCGCCCCCGATCCCCGCCAGCAGGCGCTGGAGTACCTGGACCAGGGCCGGTACGACGAGGCCCTGGTGGCAGCGCGGCGGGCCATCCGGCGGCACCGGGAGGATGCATCCCTGCACATTCTGGCGGCCCTGGCCCACCTGGGGCGCGACGAAGTCGAGGACGGGTTCGCCGCGCTC
>NYZB01000127.1 GCA_002687015.1 Deltaproteobacteria bacterium | reverse complement strand
GCGATAGCGCGGCTCGAAGATGTGGAGCGGCGCGACCGCACGCGGAAAGAGAACGACGTTGGAGAGCGGAAAGAGGGGCACCCGACGCGTCGACACGGGGCCAGCTTACTCGACCTGACGCGGCCCGCCGACTTGACGCAATCGGCCGAGTCGACGCAATTGGCCGACTTGACGCGGCCCGCGCCCGCCGAGATGCTCCGCTCTGTGGATCGCAAGACCCGGGACGAGCTCATGGCGCAGCTGAACCGCGACGCCATCGTCATCGCCAGCCACTTCGGGCTCCGCTATCGCGCGATCGAGGCCGAGCGCGCCAACGTGAAGAGCCGATACGGCATCTGCTACTCGGACGGCACGATCAAGATCCGGCTGCGCCACGCGACCACCGGCAAGCCCCTCAAGTACTCGAGCCTGGTCGCCACGCTCTGCCACGAGCTCGCGCACCTGCGCTACTTCAACCACGGCCCGCGGTTTCGGGAGTTCAATCGGGTCGTGCTCGAGTTCGCGCGCGAGCGACGCATCTACAGGCCGCGCTCCGCACCCCAGCCCCCCGAGCCTCGGGCCGCCGTCCCGCTGAAGCCCCGGGCGCCGCGCCAGCTGACCCTGTTCCCGCTCGCGTGAGGGGGTGATCAGCCGCTCTGCTGGTCGTATTCTTCGAGGGTGTTCGGGCCCTCGACCACGTCCACCTGGATCTCGTCGCAGGCGATGGCCTTGTCCAGGATCTCGCTCAGCATGCCAGCCACCGAGAGCTCGTCGAACTCGGCGAGGGCGTCCTCGAGGCCGCTTCCGGAGACGGTGAAAGCGACGTTGAGCTTGATCCTCACATCCATCAGGGCAGGGCTCCAACCGGCACATCGGGAGGCCGATGGCGCGTAAGTCCTTGAAATTGAAGAGGTTTTTCCAAGGAAGCGCAAAGGATACCTGACCCCCTGCCAGAAGGCTATGAAATTCCGGGACTTTTCCGGCCCGTCCGCCACGGTGCGGGCAGTCCTCAACTCGGCTCGGCCGGCGCGCCGATGGGTCGGGTGGAACCGCAGCTCTGGAGAGACCCGTGGATATCCGCGGCTGGATCACGCATCGCATCGTCGAATTCCTGACCGCCCCCCTTGCACACTACGAGCGGCGCGGGTGGAACGACCCTCAGGCCCTCAAGCGCCACATCCGCAAGGGCGACGTCCTTCTTGTCGAAGGTGACAACCGCGTCTCGGCCATCATCAAGTACCTGACCCAGAGCTCGTGGAGCCACGCTGCCCTTTTCATCGGCGACGAGCTGGTGCGGCGCGGTGGCCCGGCCGCCGATCGCGCCCGCGAGCAGTTCGGCGATGACGCCGAGTGGCTGATCGTCGAAGCGCTCCCCGAGGGCGTCGTGGCGTCGCCGGTCACGAAGTACATCGACTACAACCTGCGCATCGTTCGCCCACATCGCCTGCGACCCGACGACTTGAAGTCGATCCTCGACGACAACCTGGGCGCGATCGGCTGGCGCTACGACCTGCGCAACGTCATGGACCTGGGGCGCTACCTGTTCCCGGTCCGGATCATCCCTGACCGCTACCGCCGGACGGCCCTCCACTTCGGCAGTGCGATGCCCACCGAGGTGATCTGCTCGAGCCTGCTGGGCCGCACCTTCCACAGGGTGCGCTTCCCGATCCTCCCGCACATCGAGTTCCCCGAGGGCTTCGACGCGGAGACCTACCAGCCCAAGGGACGCGGCCGGCTGCTGCGCCGGGTCTTCGGCCACGAGAGCAGCCGCTACACCGGGCTCTTCAAGATGCGGCACCCGTCCCTGTTGACCCCCCGGGACTTCGACCTCTCTCCCTACTTCGAGATCGTCAAGTTCAACGTGATTGCCGGCGGGCGCTTCGACTACCAGCGCATCCGCTGGACCCAGATGGACGAAGACGCCGAGCAGACCCAGGAGCCCCATCCCCGCCCCTTCGGTGCGATCCCGCCGGAAACCGACCGCGACGACCCGTGAGTCGCGCTGGCTACCAGGGCTCGCAGCGCTCGGGCGATCGGATCCAGCTCGTGCCCAGCTCGAGGACGGCCAGGCCCGAGGCGTCGCTCTCGACGAAGCGCACCCGCGCGGCACCGACTGTGCGCCGCACCAGCTCGAGGCCCGCATAGCGCAGGACGTCTGCGAGCGACGCGCGCCCCGCCGCTCCGTGCTCTTCGGAATAGGCACGCCAGACCCCTCGGGCGACCGGTCGCGCCGCCGCCAGGTCTCCGCGCACGGCTGCCGGCAACACCAGATGTGCGATCAGGGTCGCAATGTCGAAGGCCGGATCCCCGGCGTGGGCGATCTCGGCGTCGAGGAGCTTCGGGCCGTCGGGGCGCAGCAGCAGGTTGGTCGGCTGCACGTCGGCGTGAACCAGCGGGCCGGTTGGTCGCAGATAGGACTCATAGGCGCGTTCGGCGATCCCGGTCAGCTCCGTGTCGGCGCGGATCTGCTGGGCCCGCGCGGCGGTTTCCGGTGGAGCGGGAAACTCCTCCCGGTAGGGCAGCAAGAAGATGTGGTCGCCGTGCAGGCGCCGCATCGCCTCGTTCGGGAACTCGCTCGCTAGCTCTGCCCCGGCTCCCCGGGTCTCGCGGTGGACCCGAGCGAGAAATCGCGCCATCCGGGTCATCGGCTCGCTGATGTCGCGAGCCCGGGCGAGCGCCTCGTCCAGGCGCTCGGCTCCGGCCAGATCCTCGAGGACCAGGATTCGCTGCGCGGGGTCGAAGGCCCTCACCTCGGGGAGCACCCGATCGAAGTCGAAGGGGCGTGCTCGCTCCAGGTACCGGGCTTCGAACACGATGCGCTCGGTGCTCACCTCGTATTCGGGGAACTTCTCGAGGGCCAGGCGCGCCTGCTTGACGATGAGGCTCTTTCCGCCCGCCAAGCGGATCCGTCGGACCCAGTTGATGTTGCCGTCCCCGGCCGCCTCCACCGCGACGGCTTCATCCGGCCCGGCCAGCCCGAGCTGCCGCACGGTGTCGGGGAGATTCTCATCCGTGAGGTGAAGCTGCTCACCCAAGAAATCGCACCTCACTCGCAGAAAAAGTGCAGAAAGCGCTCAAGGCGCCCGTCCTCCGGCCGAAACATCCTTCAAGATCCGAGCGGAACCAGGGGGGGGTGACGTTCGAGGTCTTCAAACGCCCCGGGACCCAAGGGTCCCGGGGTTGTTCGTTTCTGGAGCCGTCAGCGCCCCGGCGCTCCCGCCGGAACCTCGCCCGGCGTCGCTCCCTCGCCCTTCCCCGCCCGTCCTCGCAGCCGCTCGCGAAGGCGCGACGGTAGCTCGGCGAAGTCGTCGAGGATCAGGTAGCCGCTCGGCACGATGAAGAGCGTGATGACGGTGGCGAAGAGCACGCCGAAGGCCAGCGAGATCGCCATCGGAATCAGGAACTGGGCCTGGGTGCTGGTCTCGAGCAGGAGCGGCGTGAGCCCGGCGAAGGTCGTGATCGAGGTCAGCACGATCGGCCGGAACCGGGTCACACCGGCCGCCGTGACCGCGTCGACCAGGGAGGCACCGTCGGCCCGCCGTCGGTTGACGTAGTGCACGAGCACCAGGCTCGCGTTCACGACCACGCCCGATAGCGCGAGGATCCCCTGGATCGACATGAACGCCAGATCCATGCCCATCAGCAGGTGCCCGAAGATGGCGCCGACGAGGCCGAAGGGGATGACCGACATGATCAGGAGCGGCTGGAAATAGGAGCGCAGGGGGATCGCCAGCAGGGCGTAGATGCAGAAGAGGGCGCCGACGTACCAACGCGCCAGGCCGGAGAAGGCCTTCTGCTGCTCCCGCTGCACGCCCTCCAGGCTGTACGTGACGGTCGGATGGTCGGCCAGGATGCGCGGAAGGGCACCGACCTGCAGGTCGCCCAGCACCTCGCCCCCCGTCGTCACGGAGCGGTCCACGTCGGCCGTGACGCTCACCACCCGCTGCCGGTCCGTGCGCCGGATCGTCGCGAAGCCGCGGCCCTGCTCGGCGATGGCCACGCTGCGGAAGGGAACCTCGGATCCGTCTGGAGTGCGGATCCGCATGTTCTCGAGGTCACCGAGCGAGCGGCGCTCCGATTCCGGGTAGCGGACCATGACGCGGACGTCGTCTCGTCCCCTCTGGATGCGCTGGGCCTCGTCTCCGTAGAAGGCCTGTCGCACCTGCCGGGCGAGATCCGCCAGGCTCAGGCCGAGCGCTTCGCCGGTGGGCTTGAGGGCGAGCTTCACCTCCTTCTTGCCCGCCCGGAACGAGTCGTTGACGTCCACGACACCGGGGTAGCTGGCGACGGCCGTCTTCAGCTCCCCGGCCGCCGCGCGCAGCTCGTCGAGTTCGGGCCCCCGCAGCTGGATGTCGATGGGGTTGCCCGCCGAGAAGAGCTCGGAGGCGAAGACCAGCTCCACGGCGTCGGGGACCGGCCCCACGATCTCGCGCCACGCCTGGGCGATCTCACCGGTGCTGATGGCGCGGTCTTCGGACGAGGTGAGGGCCAGCACCACCTCTCCCAGATGGCTGCCGCCGATCGAGACCCGGCCCGCCGTCTGGGGCGTCGCGCCCTGGGCGTCCTTGAAGGGCTGCTCGCCGACCGAGGATTGGACGTGGAGGATCAGGGAGGCTCCTTCTTCCGCGTACTCCGGGTCGATCAGGGCCCGAAGCGCCGGAACCGCCGCTTCGATCTGGGCCACGGCGAGGCGTGTCGCTTCGGCCGGTGTCCCCTGGGGCATCGTGAGCTCGGCCGAGACGTAGTCCGCCTCGAGCGGTGGGAAGAACGAGAACTTGATGCGCCCGCTCGCGAGGGTGCCGATCGTCCACAGCAGGAAGGCCACGCCCAGTGCGACGGTGAGGTAGCGGTAGCCGAGGGCCCGACCCAGCAGCCGTCGGTAGTGCAGCTCGGCCAGATGCTCGAAGCCGCGCGCGAACACGGCCTGGAAGCGCCGCCAACCGACGGCGACCGGGTGGTCGGAGGCCTCGCGGTTCTCGTTGCCCGAAGACAGGTGGGCCGGGAGGATCAGCTGCGACTCGATGACGGAGAAGAGCAGGCAGATGATCACCACGGAGGCGATGACCGAGAAGATCTGTCCCATCGTTCCGGGCACCAGCATCATCGGAGCGAAGGCCACTACCGTGGTGAGCACGCCGAAGATGACGGGGACGGCCACCTCCTGGGTGCCCCGGATCGCCGCGTCCAACCGGCTCGCACCCTCGCGGGCGTGCCGGTGCACGTTCTCGCCCACGACCACGGCGTCGTCCACGAGGATGCCGAGCACGAGGATGAAGGCGAAGGACGAGATCACGTCGACGGAGAAGCCGATCGCCGGGAAGAGGAAGAGCGCACCGAGCAACGAGATGGGGACGCCAAGGGCGACCCAGAGGGCCAGGCGCAGCTGGAGGAAGAGCGCCAGGACGAGCACGACGAGCACGAAGCCGCCGATGCCGTTCTTGCGCATGACGCCCAGCCGACTGCGCAGCATGTCGGTCGAGTCCTGCCAGAGGGCGATCTCCAGGCCCTCGGGCAGTCGGACGTCGTTGTCCAGGTAGCTCCGAACCGTCCCCGCGATCTCCACGGCGTCCTGGTCGCCGACCCGGAACACGCGCAGCAGAACCGAGCGGCGGCCGTCGAAGGTGGCGGACTGGTCCGTGTCCTCGAACCCGTCCCGGACCTCGGCGACGTCCGCCAGGGTGACCCGCGAGCCGTCGGGACGGCTCAGGACCAGCAGCTTCTCGAACTCGTCGCCCCAATAGGCCTGGCCCTTGGTGCGAAGCAGGATCTCCTCGCCGCGGGTCTTGATCGAGCCGCCCGGCAGGTCCAGCGAAGAGCGGCGCACCGCCTGCGTGACCTGGTCGAAGCTCAGCTCGTAGCGGCGCAGGGCCTCCTCGGACACGTCGATCGAGATCTCGTAGGGGCGGGCACCCGAGAGAGAGACCTGGGTAATGCCCGGCAATGCCGAGAGCTCGTCCCGTACCCGCTCGCCCACCCGCTTCAGGGATCGCTCGCTGACCGGGCCCGAGAGCACCAACTCGACCACGACGCGCCGGAGCGCCACCTGGGCGATGATCGGCTTCTCGGTCTCCTCAGGAAAGGTGTCGATCGCGTCGACGCGGGTCTTGATGTCGTCGAGGGCCTCTGAGGTGTCTGCACCGGAGACCAGCTCGGCCGTCACCGTGCAGGCACCCTCGACGGCGACAGAGCGGATCTTCTCCACGTCGTCGACGCCTTCGATCTCCTCTTCGATGCGGACGCAAACCCCCTCTTCGGTCTCCTCCGGAGCCGCCCCCAGGTACTCGACCGTCACGCTGACCATGTCGATGTCGATGTCGGGGAAGGGCTTCAGCAGGACCACCCCGCTCGCGATCAGCCCGCCGATCACGATGATGAACATCAGCAGGTTCGCCGCCACGTGGTTCTGGGCGAACCATGCGATCACGCGCTTCATGCCGCGCCTCGCTCGGCGTTGGTCGTGGCGGGCTTCGGCGCTTTGGCCTCATCGCGCACCCGGACGCGTTGGCCCTCGGCGGCGCTTTCGAGCGCGGAGATGCAGACCCGATCGCCAACTACGATTCCGCCGCTCACCACGATCTGCTCGCGATCGGCCCTTGTCAGCTCGACGTCTCGCCAACGCAGCCGGTCCTCCTCGTCGACGACGAGGATCCGGCCATCCTCGCGAAGTGCAGCTCGCGGGAGCACGAAGACTGCAGCATCGCGGCGCCCCAGGATCTCGGCTTCTACGAAGAGCCCCGCAGCGAGGGGCGGTCTCCCCTCCTCGCTCGGCGCGTAGGGTGAAGGCACCCGCGCCACGACGTTCACCATGCGCGTGCGAGGGTCGATCTCTCCTTCGGTGCGCACGATGCGGCCGCTCCAGGAGTGTTGCCCCCCGGCGAAGTCGGTGTGCAGGCGCACCTCGGGTCCCTCCGTCTCCGACTGGCCGCCGCGGTAGAGCTGGGGAAGATCGAGATAGGCGAGCTCGGAGTCGGGGATGGGCAGGCGTACCTCCGCGTAGTCGACCGCGTAGATCGTCGCGATCGGTGCGCCCCGGTTCACGAACTGCCCGACATCGACCTTCTCGTTGCGAACCCGCCCCTCGAAGGGAGCGCGGATCTCCGTGCGCGCGAGGTCGCGCTGCGCCTGCTCGAGGGCGGCCTGCGCTTCTTGCAGGGCCGCCGCCGCGACCTTCTGGGCATTTCGGGCGTCGTCGAGACGCGAGTCGCTGGCCACGTTCTGCTCGGCGAGCTTCTCCTGCCGCGCGAGCTCCTTGGCCGCGCGGTCGGTCTCGCTCTCGGTGCGCGCCAGGTTGGCCTTCGCGCGTCTCGCGGCGATCCGGTAGTCGCCCGCCTCGATTCGAACGAGGACTTCGTCCTTGTCGAAGAAGCCTCCGGAAGCGAAGGAGGGCGCGAGCCATTCGATGCGCCCGGACACCTCGGGGACCAGCTCGCTCTCGGTGCGGGGCTGGACGGTGCCGTGGGTCACCACGCGATGCGCGAACTCCCCGCTCTCGGCACTGACGACCCGCACGAGAGGGATGCTGGCTTCGGGAGGTCGGTTGGTCACCTCGGGCCCGGTGGCCACAAGCGCGGCCGCGCCGAGCACACCCGCTGCGAGAGCGACGATCGGACCGAATACGCGAAGGGTGGAGTTCATCGGCGGGTCTCCTCGGGGGCTGCGGGGGCGCGCAGGCCGGCGGCCAGGAAGGTCACCATCTGCTGGAGCATGGCCTCGTCGCTGGACGAAGGTGGCTGGAACGCGGCTTCGCCCATCGGAATCCCCGCGAAGCCGCGCAGCACGTGGAGCATCACGCCGACCGCGAAGCGGAAGCGCGTCTCCAGGACCGGGGGCGATAGCTCGGGGAGTGCGAGGGTGAGGGCTGCCATGAAGCGATCGTGCACCTCGCCGAACAGCTCCGGGACGATCTGTCCGACGATCTCCAGGCTCTCGTGGTGCACGATCGCGCCGAAGCGAGCCGAGACCGTGAAGAGCTGGGGAGCGAGGAAGGCCTCGACCAGATCTTCGAGCTCCACGGCCGCGCCACGGGCCTCGGCTTCGAGCTTCTCCAGGGTCTGCAGGCGGTGGCGATTCACCGGGTCGATGCGGCGCCGCGCTACGGCGAGGACCAGCGCATCCTTCGATCCGTAGTGGTAGTGGATGGCGGCCGGGTTCATGCCAGCCGCCCCGGTGATGGCCCGCAGCGAGGTGGCGCCGATCCCGCGCTCGGTGAAGAGGCGTTCGGCGGCGTCGAGGATCCGGTGCTTCGGGTCCTTGGGGTCGGCATTGAGGATCGGTTGAGTGGGAGTGCTCAAGTGGGCATCCATCATATGATTGAATCATATGATTCAATCATATGATTGAATTGTCAACGAAGAAAAACCCTCAGGGAAACAATGAGTTGGAGAGAGGCCCCAGCACGCATCCCATCGTCCAACGTCGAGCCAGGATCGGCCAGGAGGCCCGGAGTGGTCAGTCCCCCTGGAGCCGCTGCGCCTCCTGGTCCGTGGCCACATCGCTGTGGCAGGCCGCCTTGCCCTCGTCCCCGGCCATCTCCAGCCGGGTCTTCGAGGCGAGCCGATGGACCTCCTCGGGGCTGAGCACGCCGCGCTGCTCGAGGATCGTCTTCTGCTCGGGTGTCAACGCGCCGGTCACCTTCGGCTGGTCCCAGGCGTAGCTCTCGTCCTTGCCGCTCACGAACTGGCTGATCTCCTTGCTGATGCGCACCGCGCACCAGTCGTGGCCGCACATCGCGCAGAAGTCGGTGTCGACGTCCAGGTCTTCATCGTGGTAGGCACGGGCCACGTCGGGGTCGAAGGAGAGCTCGAAGTGCTTCTCCCAGTTGAGTGCCGCCCGGGCCTTGGTGAGCTCGTCGTCGCGGTCTCGTGCACCGGGGATGCCGAGCGCTACGTCGGCGGCATGGGCCGCGATCTTGTAGGCGACGCAGCCCTGCTTCACGTCGTCGCGCTTGGGGAGGCCGAGGTGCTCCTTCGGCGTGACGTAGCAGAGCATCGCAGCGCCGTGATAGGCCGCTGCCGTGGCGCCGATGCTGCTCGTGATGTGGTCGTAGCCGGGAAAGATGTCGGTCACGAGGGGCCCGAGCACGTAGAAGGGCGCACCGTGACAGAGCCGGCGCTGCAGCTTCATGTTGTACTCGATCTGGTCGAAGGGCATGTGGCCGGGGCCCTCGATCATCACCTGGCAGCCCTGGCGCCAGGCCCGCTCCGTCAGCTCGCCGAGCGCCTCGAGCTCGCCTAGCTGGGCCGCATCGCTGGCGTCGGCCAGGCCGCCCGGGCGCAGGCCGTCACCGATCGAGAAGGTCACGTCGTAGCGGCGCAGGACCTGGCAGATGTCCTCCCACAGGGTGTTCATCGGGTTCTGCTTGCCGTGGTGGATCATCCACTTGGCAAGGAGCGACCCACCTCGGCTCACGATGCCGATCAGGCGCTTCTCCACGAAGGGGAGGTGTTCCTGCAGCACCCCTGCGTGGATCGTGAAGTAGTCCACGCCCTGTCTTGCCTGGTGCTCGAGAGAGGCGAGGATCGTCGGCCCGTCGAGCTCCTCGATCTTGCGGTCCTGGATCATCGAGTAGATCGGCACCGTTCCGATCGGAACCCGAGAGCTCTGGAGGATCGCCTCGCGGGTGCGGTCGAGATCGCCCCCCGTCGAGAGATCCATCACGGTGTCGGCCGCCCACCGCTCGGCCCAGCGGAGCTTCTCCACCTCCTCGCCCGTGCCGCTCGAGATCGGAGAGGCACCCATGTTGGCGTTGACCTTGGTCGCGCTCGCGCGACCGATCGCCATCGGGTCGAGGCCGTGGCCGAGGTGCACCCGGTTGGCGGGAATCACCATGCGCCCCGCGGCCACCTCGGCGCGCACCTGCTCCGCCGTGAGGTGGGGCTCCCGCTCGGCCACCCGGCTCATCTCGGGCGTGACGCGACCGAGGCGCGCATGCTCGAGCTGGGTGACGGGCTCGAAGCCCGCCGGAGCCACCGCGAAGCCCGTGTCCTCGTCGCGCCGCCACCCATCGGGGAGGAAGTCCCAGGCGGTCTTCTCCGAGGGCTGCGGCATGCCGGGCGTGTCGGGCGAGCTGAAGGAGAGGGGGCCGCCGAGGTCGGGCCGGTTGGCGAAGCTTCCCGGCGTGGTTCCCTGCGCGGTGGAAGACGGGTTGTTGCCCAACGGCGGAAGCGGAAGGCTGGCCATCGCGACGCTCCTTGCAATGCACGGTGTGCAGGGAGGCGCCGGGCCCGCGGCCCCGAGCCTTCCCTACGCTCGCGCGAACGAGATCAGGTTCCGAGGGTCTCTTCTCAGGTTCGCTTCTTGCGAACCACCCCTAGGCTCTGCTGGAAGGCTAGCAGAGCTGGCGGGGTTGCTAGCCTCCGCGGCCATGCATTCGACCCGAGCCGCCCGATTCCTCGGCTGGACACTCGTCCTGGCCCTCGCGGCAGGGCTGGCGGGCGGCTGCCATCGCAACACCGAGCCCTTCGATCCGGACGAGAAGGTCGTGCAGCCGGACCTCTCCAGGATCTTCCCCGAGGGTGCCGAACGGGCCGCGGACAACCCCGAAGGGGGGCTCGCCGGCAGCGCGGGCCCCGCGCCTCCGCCCGCGCCCGCACGGGGAGCCGAGGCCGGAGCGGGCTCGGACGCTCCCCCGCTGCGCGGCACGATCCGCGTGGCCAATGCCCTGGAGGGCCGCGTCCCCCCCGGAGCCATCCTCTTCCTGATCGCCCGCACCGGCCCCGGCGGCCCGCCCACCGCCGTCCAGCGCGTGGTGGACCCGAGCTTCCCCCTGGACTTCGAGCTGGGCCCGGACGACCGCATGATCCAGAGCCTCCCCTTCCAGGGGCCCTTCCGCCTGAGCGCGCGCATCGACGCCGACCGCAACGCCATGACCCGCAATCCCGGCGACCTCGCCGGCGAAGCCGACGGCACCTACGAGCCCGGCGCCCGCGACATCGAGCTGGTGATCGACGAGGTGCTCTAGGCAGCCCTTCTCCTGGGAGTGCCCCTTTCGGGTGCCCATCCGGCGGGAGGCCGCTTCGCTCCTCCTCTTGGGATCGCGGGGCGGCGGGCACCCTACGCTCATGGCTCGGCCGGGACGCTCTGCTTCCGGCGTTGCGTGGACGCAGTGTCGCCTCCGCGGCTTTCGCCGCAGGCGACCTGGCCCAGCGGCCTGCGAGCCTGCCTGCGCTTTACTT
>NYZB01000126.1 GCA_002687015.1 Deltaproteobacteria bacterium | reverse complement strand
CTGCGTCCACGCAACGCCGGAAGTAGAGCGTCCCGGCCGAGCCATGAGCGTAGGGTGCCCGCCGCCCCGCGATCCCAAGAGGAGAAGCGAAGCGGCCCCCACGAAGCGGGTCGGATCGCGAGGAAATACCCCGTCGAGGTTGGGATGCGGGGCTGCGTGGAGGCCGGGATGGGAGGAAGGGCGGTCTGTCCCGATCAGGTGGGCAGGCCTCCCTCCAGCATTCGCAGTGCGACGGCGGCGTGGAACGCCGTGCCGTAGACGAGGCCCTCCTCGTCGAGGACCATGCGATTCGAGTGGCAGGGCTCCGGTGTTCCGCTGCCCCCGGGTCGCACGCCCAGGAAGCCCAGGGCTCCGGGGATCTCCTTCAGGACGTAGGAGAAGTCCTCGGCCCCCATCACCGGCGCGGGCATCTCGACCGCTCGCCCTTCCGTGAGCTCGCCCGCCACGTCGAGCATCAGCCGCGTCGCGGCCGCATCGTTCACGGTCACCGGGTAGCCCGGGAAGAGCTGGACGGTGGCTTCGGTGTCGTGGGCCCGTGCCACGTGCTCGGCCACCCGGAAGATGCCCTCCTGTGCCTGCTCCCGCGATTTCTCCGAGAGGGCGCGCAGCGTGCCCGTGAGCTCTGCCTTCTCGGGGATCACGTTGCTCGTGGTACCGGCCGCGATCCTGGCAATCGTCAGGACGATCGGATCGAGGGCGGGGATGCGCCGGGTCGTGAAGGTCTGGAGGGCCTGCACGATCTCGCAGGCGACCGGGATCGGGTCGATGCAATCGTGCGGCATCGAGGCGTGGCCGCCCTTTCCGGCCACCGTCACCTGGAAGACGTCGGCCGAGGCGAGCACGGGCCCGATGCGCGTGCCGAGGCAGCCAGGGGGCAGCAGGGGCGTGATATGGAGCGCGAAGGCGGCGTCGCAGCCCTCCAGGGCTCCCTCCTCGATCATGAAGCGCGCGCCGAACATGCCCTCTTCGCCGGGCTGGAACATGAAGACGATCTCACCCTCCATGCGATCCCGGTACGGGGCGAGGAGCCGCGCGGCCCCGGCGAGCATGGCGGTGTGGGCGTCGTGACCGCAGGCGTGCATGACCCCCTCGCGA
The DNA here is from genome assembly GCA_002687015.1 of Deltaproteobacteria bacterium. Taxonomy (GTDB): domain Bacteria; phylum Myxococcota_A; class UBA9160; order UBA9160; family UBA6930. Next base: position 21,120 of record NYZB01000126.1, on the reverse strand, counting down.
GTGGAACGGAACTCCAGCTCGGTGTCCTCGGGCATGGGCAGCGCGTCCATGTCGCCCCGCAAGAGCACGCGGCGGCCCGGCTTCGCACCCCGCAAGGTCGCGACGATGCCGCTGGTCTTCTCGTGCAGGGTCAGCTCGAGGCCCAGGTCGTCGATCGCCCGCAGCACCTTCTCGCGGGTCGCAGGCAGCTCGAGACCCAGCTCCGGCTCCGCGTGGATGCGGCGGCGCAGGTCGACGACCTCGGGCTGTAGCTTCCGCGCCTCGGCGAGCAGGGTCTCGGGCAGGCCCATGAGCATTCTCCTCCACGGGGGTTTCGGGCTGCCATGGTAGCTGCGGGCTGGCGAGCCGCGTCCAAAGCCGTGACGATGCCGCCATGTGGCCCCTTGCCCAGGTGATCGACGGCCATGCACGGGCGCAGCCCGATGCGCCGGCCTTCCTGGCCCACCGCACGACCCTCTCCTGGTCCGGCTACGCCGAAAGGTCGAATCTCCTTGCCGGACATCTCATCGCCCTGGGCCTCCTGCCCGGTGAGCGTGTCGCCGTCGTGCTCCCGGACGGGCCCGGCGTCCATGTGGCCTTCGTGGGCTGCGAGAAGGCGGGCCTCGTGGTCATGGGCATCGGCCCGCGAGCCGGCGAAGACGAGATCCGTCACCTGCTGGCTCGCTCGGAGGCGCGCGCCCTGCTCGCGCGGCCCCATCACCGCGGAACCGACATGGCCGCACTCTGCGACGAGCTGCGAGGGCAGGGGCAGCCCCTCGAGCACTTCGTTCCGGTCCAGGGACAGCTCGAGGAGTCGGAGCCGACCCTCCGCAACGCAAGGCCGCCTGGCGAGGCGGAACGCGACCGTCGGCTGGGTGCCGAAGACCTCTTCCTCCTCAACTCCACCTCGGGCACGACCGGCCTCCCGAAGTGCGTCACCCATCACCAGGCCCGGTGGCACCACTTCCACCGTTTTGCCGTGGCTGCGGGCGAGATGAGCTCGAAGGACGTCTTCTTGAGCGCGCTGCCGGCGCCCTTCGGGTTCGGTCTCTGGACGGCCCATTTCACGCCCACCCTCCTCGGGGCACCCACCGTGCTGATGGAGTCCTTCGACGCCGCCGACATGGTGGGAGCGATCGAGACCCATCGGGTGAGCGTGCTCGCCGCGGTGAGCACCCAGTTCATCATGATGCTGAACAGTGGAGCGCTCGAGAAGCACGATACCTCCTCGCTACGGGTCTTGTTCACCGGAGGGGAAGCCGTCCCCTACGAGCGGGCCGCGGAATTCGAGGAGAAGACGGGTGCGCCCGTGCTGCAGTTCTACGGCTCCAACGAGACCGGCGCGCTCTCGCACACGAGCACCGCCGACACCCGCGAGAAGCGGCTGCGCACGGCCGGGCGCGTGATCCCCGAGATGCAGGTGCGCCTCTACGACGATGCCGGCCGCGACGTGACGGCGAGTGGAGAAGGCCAGCCCGCGTGTCGCGGACCGCTCACGAGCCGCGGCTACTTCGGGGACGAGGAAGCCAACGCCAGGCTCTACACGGGCGACGGATGGATGCTCACAGGGGACATCGGGCGCATCGACGGGGACGGCTACCTCTCCGTGATCGGCCGCACCGCGGACTTCATCATCCGCGGCGGCAAGAACATCAGCGGACCGGCCGTGGAGGAGGCGGTAGGCGGCCACCCGGACGTGGCCCTCGCGGCCGCCGTCGCCATGCCCGATCCGATCTTCGGCGAGCGGGTCTGCGTCTACGCCGAGCTCCGAAGCGGAGCACAGGAGTTGAGCCTCGACGCCCTGTGCGCCGACCTGGCTTCCCGCGGAGTCAGCAAGGAGTGGTTCCCGGAGCGCCTGATCGTCGTCGATGCGCTGCCCCGCGCCTCCGGAGGCAAGATCGCCAAGGGCGAGCTGCGCGCCGACATCCGCCGCAAGCTCGAGGCGGAGCTGTGACGGAGCTCAGGCTCCGGAATCGCCCCAACCACCCGGGACGGCGCCATCCACGCTGACGCGCCGCTCCGCGAAGCGCCAGGATTCGCCGTCGAGCCGATAGCGATCGACGTAGCGGCCCCAGTGGTCGAGCCCGCGGTCGGTGAGGACCTGGTAGTAGGCGCGCCCGCGCGCCGCCTCATGGGAATCGAAGTCGACCTGAAGGGTGGAGGTGAAGTGCCGGATGTAGCGCGCGGGCCGATCCCCGCCGCTTCCCGTGCGGAGCGCAACGCCCTCGAAGAGGCCCCGGATCGCCTCCCGCCCGCGTCGCTCCGGCTGTCCGGGGATCTCCACGACCCCGTCCTCGCAGAACAGCTCGAGCAGCTCGTCGAAGCGGCCCGCATCGCCCTTCGCGTTGTAGCGCGCCACCAGGTCGCGGATCGCCACGCGGGCGGCGACCTCCCAGGGCTCCAAGCGCCTAGCCGAGCTTGGCGATCACGTTCTCGCCGAACTGCATCATGAGGTCCCGCTTCTGCTGCAGGGTGCTGGTCGGACCGATCGTGTAGCTGAAGGGGTAGCTGGTGGTGGCGGTCATCCCCTCCCCTTCCAGCTTCTTCAGGAGCTCGAGCTCCGGGGGCACGACGAGGGGGATGATGGTCTCGAAGGGCTCGCTCTCGCGGCCGGCCTCCTTGCGCAGCTCCCGGAGGGTGCGACAGAAGGCGGTCGCCTCCTCGGGGGTCTGGCCGGTTCCGATCCAGCCGTCGCCGAGGCTCGCGGCGCGCCGCAGGGCGATCTTGGAGATGCCGCCGATGTGGATCGGGATGTCGACGCCGGGCGCGGGGCTCATCTGCAGGGGACCGAAATCGAAGTGCTCGCCGTGGTGCTCGATCATCTCGCCGGTCCAGAGCGCGCGCAGGATCCCCATCATCTCGTTCATCCGCTTGCCGCGGGTCTTGAAATCGACGCCGAGGGTGTCGAACTCCTCGCGGATCCAACCGGCACCGGCGCCCAGTGCGACGCGCCCGCCCGAATGGAAGGCCACCGTACCGAGACTCTTGGCCAGCTCGATCGGGTTCCGGAGCGGAAGGATGTAGACCATCGTGGTGAAGTGGAGGCGCTCGGTCACCGACGACATCGCCGCAAAGGTGGTCCAGGGCTCGGACCAGGCGGTCGAGCCGTCGAAGCCCGGCGTACCGTCCTCCGAGTAGGGGTACTTGCTCTCCAGCCTTCCCGGAAAGAAGAGATGGTCGGAGAGCATCACCCCGTGGAAGCCGGCCTCTTCGGCGGCTGTGGCCAGGGGAATCAACTGATCCGGCTCGGCAAAGGAGAGGACCTGCCAGAACTTCAAGGGGTCTCCTGGGCTCCGTGGAGAGCTAGGCGGGGACGAAGCGGCTGATCGTGTCCACCACGCAGCCGGGGCGCTCGCTGCCCTCGATCTCGACGGTGATGCGCACGGTGGCCTGGACGGCGCCGCCCTTCACTTCCTCGGCCGCCACCAGCTCCCCGACACCGCGGATGCGCGAGCCGACGGGGACGGGGGCGGGGAAGCGGACCTTGTCCGTTCCGTAGTTCACGCCCATCGACACGCCGTTCACGACGAGGATCTGGGGAAGCAGGGCGTTGACGAGCGAGAGCGTGAGATAGCCGTGGGCGATCGTGGAGCCGAAGGGCCCCTCCTTGGCGCGTTCGGGATCCACGTGGATCCACTGATGGTCGCCGGTCGCCTCGGCGAACTGGTCGATGCGATCCTGCTCGATCACGAGCCACTCGCTGGCGCCGAGCTGCTTGCCAACGGAGCCGAGCAGCTCCCCGGGGTTCTCGAAGACGGTGGGCATGGGGCTCCTCAGGCGCGTTGGCTGGAGACCGAGAGGATCTCGCCGGTCAGGTAGGAGGCGTAGTCCGAGGCCAGGAAGATCATGACGTTCGCCACCTCGAAGGGCTCCGCCGCGCGACCGAAGGCCTCCCTGGCGGTCAGCTCCTCGAGCAGGCCGTCGGGGGTGACCTTCGACAGGAACTCGTGCATCGCCAGACTGGGCGCGACGGCGTTCACGCGGACGCCGCTCTCTGCGGCCTCCATGGCGACACAGCGGGTGAAGGCCATCACCCCGGCCTTGGCGGCGGCGTAGTGCGCCTGGCCGGGCTGGGCACGCCAGCCGAGCACGGAGGCGTTGTTGACGATGGCGCCACCACCCCGCTCCATCATGTGCGGCAACACCGCCCGGGTCATGCGGAAGGTGCCGTTCAGGGTGACGTCGAGCACCTTGCCCCACTGCTCGTCCGTCAGGTCCACGACGTGGCCGAAGCCGCCGAGACCGGCGTTGTTGATCAGGACGTCGAGGTGCCCGAGAGCGGCGAGGGCGCCTTCGACGGCGCTCCGCACCTCGGCCTCGCGGGTCACGTCGCAGAGCGCAGTCGCGGGCCTCTGCCCCGTGAGCTTCTCGATCTGTTCGGCGGCCTCGGCGAGCCTTCGCTCGTGGATGTCGCTGATCATCACCGTGGCGCCTTCTTCGGCGGCCCGACGGGCCGCCCAGAAGCCGATGCCGGTTCCGGCGGCGGCCGTGACCAGAACGGTCTTGCCCGCCAGCAGGTTCTTCGCCTGGGGATAGGGAGGCGCCGTCTTGCTCATGCGGGCCGTGGCTCGCGGGGCAGGCCCAGGGCCCGCTCAGCGATCTGGTTGCGCTGCACCTGATTCGTGCCGCCGTAGAGGGTATCGGAGCGCGCGAAGAGGAAGAGGGTCTGCAGCGCCGTCGGCTGGTAGGGGCCGGCCTCGAGCAGCTCCGACTCGTCGCCCAGCACGTCCATGGCCAGCTCCCCGAGCTTTCGGTGCCAGGTGGACCAGTAGATCTTGGTGATCATGCCGGCGGGCTCGATGGTCGCGTCCTTCGACGAGAGGGTGCGCAGCGCGTTGTAGCGCTGGATCTCGAGGCCGGTCCAGGCCTCGGCGATGCGTTGGCGATAGATCGGGTCGCTGGCCTTGCCGTTGCTCCTGGCGACTTCGATGATCGCCTGCAGCTCGTTGCGGAACAACATCTGCTGGCCCAGGGTCGAGACGCCTCGCTCGAAGGCGAGGGTGCCCATCGTGACCTTCCAGCCGTCGCCCGGCTGCGCGATCCGATGATCCTCGTCGGTGCGGGCCTCGTTGTAGAAGACCTCGAAGAACTCCGCGTCTCCGGTGATCTGCTGGATCGGCCGCACCTCGACGCCGGGCTGGTCCATGGGCACGAGCAGGTAGGTGAGGCCCTTGTGCAGCTTCGAATCCGGGTCGGTGCGGCACAGGACGAAGCACCAGTCCGAGAAGGCCGCCCAGGAGGTCCAGACCTTCTGGCCGTCGATGATCCATTGGCCACCTTCCAGGCGGGCGCGGGTCTGCACGTTGGCGACGTCACTGCCCGCGTTCGGCTCGGAGAAGCCCTGACACCAGATTTCGTCACCGGCGACGATCGGCGGCAGGAAGCGCTTCCTCTGGGCCTCGGTCCCGAAGGCGATCAGCGTGGGCCCGAGCAGTGTCTCGCCCATGTGGTTGAGGCGACCCGGGGCGCCCGCCCGGGCGTACTCCTCGTGGAAGACGACCTCTTCCGAGAGGGAGAGCCCGCGGCCACCGTGCTCCCTGGGCCATCCGACGCAGGTCCAGCCACCGGAGGCGAGCTTGCGCTCCCAGGCGCGCCGCTCCTCGACGTGGGCCGTCTGGTCCTGCGCCCCGCTGCCGCGCAGCACCGCGAACTCGCCCGTGAGGGCGTCGTCCAGCCAGGCGGCGACCTCCTTCCGGAAGGCCTCGTCTTCCTCCGAGAATCGGATGTGCACGCGAGCTCCAAATTAGAATACGATACGTATCGTATGCAAGGAAGATAACATAGAGGTCCGCCTCCCTGGCGGTCTTCCCCCGTGGGGTATCGACGGGCTGCTGGGGAGGACCTCGGGCAAGATCTCGAAGCGCGACCCGTGCAGACCTTTCGTCGGAGGGAACGGATGAGCATCCTGGACCGCTTCAAGCTCACCGACCGGGTCGCCCTGGTCACGGGTTCCGGCAAGGGGATCGGGCGGGGGATCGCCCTCGCCTTGGCCGAAGCCGGTGCCGACGTCGTGTGCGCCGCGCGAACCGAAGCGGAGATCGAAGCCACCGCCGCTGCGATCCGCGAACGCGGGCGACGTGCCCTGGCGGTCCCCACCGACGTGCTGGAGACCGACCAGCTCGAGGCGCTGGTGGAGGCGACTCTCGCCGGGTTCGGCCGCATCGACGTCCTCGTGAACAACGCAGGGGGCACGGGCCCGCGTCCGGCCCTCTCGACCAGCGAGCGGTACTTCGAGATGGCGCTTCGCTTCAACGTCACCCAGGCCTTCCTGCTCTCGAGGCTCGTCATCCCGAAGATGGTCGAGACCGCCGGCGGCGGCGCGATCGTGAACATCTCGAGCCGGTCGAGCGACATGGTCCAGACCTCCTTCGTCGCCTATGCGGCCGGCAAGGCTGCGCTCAACATGATGACGCGCAACCTGGCCGTGGAGGTGGCGCCCAAGGTCCGCGTGAATGCGATCTCGGTCGGGGGCGTCGCGACGGAGGGGCTGGCGGTCGTCCTCACGAACGATGCGCTGCGCGAGCAGTTCGACGCCGGCACACCCATGGGTCGCCCGGGCACGGTCGAGGACATCGCCGCTGCAGCGCTCTACCTGGCCTCGCCGGCCTCGTCGTGGGTCACGGGCAAGATCTTCCAGGTGGACGGCGGGGCGAACGCGCCCGCGATGAGCGTCCCGGTCCCGGAGCTCTAGAGGCCCCGCCCGATCGCTCTTCAGCCCGGGGGCTCGACGGGGATCTTGAGCATGTCGATGGAGGCAGCCCCGTCGACCGAAAAGACCTGGCCGCTCACGAAGCGCGCGGCATCGCTCACGAGGAAGAGCACGGCGTTGGCGATGTCCTGCTTGGTCCCGACGATCGGGCCGCCCGTGGCCGCACCTCCGGTGGCGGCCTCGAAGCGGGCGACGCCTTCGGTATCCGCCACCTGCCCAGGCGCCACGCCGTTGACCCGGATGCCGAGCGGCGCCCACTCGACGGCACAGCTGCGCGTGAGTGCATCGACGCCCATCTTCGCCGCGGCGACATGAGCCTGGAGCGCCACCCCCATGCCGGAGAAGGGCGCCGAGATGTTCACGACCTTGCCGCCGTGGTCCTTCAGACGGGCTTCGAAGACCGCCTTCGTCACGTTGTAGGTACCGATCAGATCGATACCGACGATGCTCTTGAAGCCGTTGTACGAGATGTTGCGCACCGACGCCGGGAAGTTCCCGGCGGCGTTGTTCACGAGGACGTCGAGACGACCGTAGTGCGCCAGGATGCCCGCGACGACGCGCTCCACCTCTTCGGGCTCGCGCACGTCACAGGTATCCACGAAGCACTCGAGGCCCTCGCTCTCGAGCTCCCTGGCCGCCAGCTCCAGGCTCTCCCTCTTGCGGCTGGCGATGGCGAGGCGAGCGCCGTGGCGACCGAGCGTGCGGGCGATCTCCTTGCCGATTCCCGTGCCCCCTCCGGTCACGAAGGCGACCTGCTCCTTCAGCAGGTCCTCCTGGAAGACCCTCGAAGCGTCGGGCGCGGTGACCATGTCTCAGACGATACCGGTTGGGCGCCGCTTCGCGGCGAGGGCGAGGAGACGCTGGTAGAGGGTCGGGAAGAGCCTCTGCAGGCCGGAGAAGACCCGCGCATCCGGACCGACCAGCACGCGCCGCTTGTCGCGTTTGACCCCACGGAGGATCACCTGGGCGGCCTGGTCGGCCGTGGTGCGAGCGGTCTCGTCGAAGAGGCGCTCCCGCTCCTCGAGGCTGATGACATCGGGCTCGGCGCTTCCGATACGCGCATTTCGGGCGATCGCCGTGCGGATGCCGCCCGGATGCACCACGGTCGCGACGATCGGACTGCCCGCCGCGCGCAGCTCGATGGAAAGGGCCTCGGTGAAGCCGCGCGCCGCGAACTTGGCGGCGTTGTAGGCGCCACTGGTCGGGAAGGCGATCAACCCGAAGACGCTCGACAGGTTGACGACGTGCCCCTCCCCGGCCCGTTCCAGGTGGGGCAGGAAGGCCTTCGTGCCGTAGACCACGCCCCAGAAGTTGATCGCCATCAGCCACTCGAGCTCTTCGATCGTCATCCTCTGGACGGTGGCTCCCAATGCGACGCCTGCGTTGTTGAAGATCAGGTGCGCCGCGCCGTGGTCTTCCACCACCTGCTCGGCCCAACCGAAGACCCCCTCCCGATCGGCAACGTCCACCCGCGCCAGGCTGTGCTTGGCGCTGCGAGCCTCCAGCAGCTTGCCGGTTTCGGAGAGCCCCTTCTCGTCCACGTCGCAGAGGGCCAGCTGACAGCCCTCGGAAGCCAGGGCGAGGGCGAGAGCGCGTCCGATCCCGGATCCGGCGCCTGTGACGGCCGCGACCCGTCCTGTCAAGTCCCGCATGGAGGCCAGAGGTAGCGCTCTCCCCCGCAATCGGCATCTTCTCGACGTGCCCCAGTCCCTGCTGACCTTCTCTGCAGAGCAGATCGGAACCTTCTTCACCGAGGCTTGGTCAGCCTTCCGGGGTGCTTCCCGCTTCCGCGAGGTTCCGCCCCTCAAGCCCTCGCTGAGCCTCGTGGGCGAGGCCATGCTCGATCGCACCTTCACGCTGGCGACGAGCCTGATGCTGGGTGTGCCGCTCCCGGAGGAGGTTCGCACGCAGAACGAGGAAGCCCTCGAGATGCGCGACTTCCTGCGCAGCCAAGACTGGGTCGACGACCCGGCCAGCTATCACCGCGTACCGCCTCCGATCAGTGACTTCGAGCTGGATCCCCAGAGCAGCTGGGGCGGCCTGCGGCGCTGGCGCTACGAGGAGCTGCGCTTCGACAGCGAGTACGAGCCTCACGTGGGCTCGCCCGGCCGCGAGCGCTGGTTGGCTCACGACAAGAACGGCACGGCCGTGGCCTACGTCTTCGAGCACGAGGGCCGGCCTCGCCCCTGGGTGATCGGCGTCCACGGCTTCGGCATGGGAACCCCGCTCGTGAGCCTGATGGGCTTCCCCTTGCGCATGATGCACGAGGTCCTCGGGCTGAACGTGGTGCTGCCCGTCCTCCCCCTCCACGGCGAGCGGGGCAACCACCGCTTCAGCGGCGGCGAGGTGATGGGCCCCGACTTCGTGCGCATGGTCCACCTCTTCAGCCAGGCCACCTGGGACCTGCGCCGGGTGATCTCCTGGGTGCGCGACCGCGGTGGCGAGCGCATCGGGCTCTACGGGATCTCGATGGGCGGCTACGTCTCCTCCCTGGTGTCGGCCCTGGAGGACGATCTCGAGCTGGTCGCCGTCTCGATCCCGATGGTGGACTTCGCCACCTCGGCCCAGGACAACATGCCCTGGATCATGCAGCGCTACGACGAGGCCTTCGATCTCGATTGGGAGATGATCCGCGAGATCACCCACGTCGTGTCGCCCCTTGCCTTCTCCTCGAAGGTCCCCAAGAACCGTCGCTTCATCCTGGCTGGCATCGCAGACCGGGTGGTGCGTCCGCCCCAACCCCGCGCGCTGTGGCGCCACTGGGGGGAGCCGGAGATCGAGTGGTTCTCGGGTGGGCACGTCCTGGGCGTGTTCAACGGCGCCCTCGAGCCCTTCGTCGAGAAGGCCCTGCGCGAGAGCGACATGGTCTATCGCAAGCCGAAGTCGGGCAGACGTCGGAAGCGGAAGACCTCCCAGCGCAAGTAGGCGCGAGAGCCAGGCGGGAGTCCGTCTCGGAGGCGCTGCCAGCGCAGGGCCCGGGGCACGGGGACCCGATCGTCCCTCTCGAGATCGGCTCTAGGCGCCGACCAGCGCGATCGGCCGCCCGCGGCGATTGGCCTCGCGGACGAGCTCCTCGAACGAGGACTTCAGCGCCTCGGTGAAGACCTTCAGGTCGGAGACCAGATCGAAGTCCGCGTTCAAGCCGAAGCAGAGGCGGCCCTCGTAGCTCATGACCGCAATGCCGAGACCACCGTTCTTGCGCAGCGGGATGCTCCCGAAGGTCTCGACCAGGCGCGCACCTCCCAGGTAGAGCGGTGTCTGCGGGCCCGGGACGTTGGTCACCGTCAGGTGGACCGCGGCGTTGCCCGAGAGCGAGCGGGCCGCCTGGGCCAGCATGCGGGAGGAGGTCCAACCCGCCATGCTGAACAGGGTCTTGGCCCCGAGCGCGGGGTTCAAGCGGTTCTGGGCTTCCGTGCGCTCCTGCACGAGCTGGAGGCGGCGCACGGGGTCCTTCTCCCAGACGGGCAGCTCGAGGATCCACTCGCCCACGCCCTCGTTCACCTCGCCTCGCCGCAGGCTCACGGGCACTCCGGCCCGGAAGTCGAGGATCGCGGGGTTCACGTGATGCTCGCGCAGGTAGCGCGACACGGCGCCCGCCACGCTCGTGAGGATCACGTCGTGGACGGTCCCGCCCAGCTCCCGGCGCACCGCCTTCGCCTCGTCGAGGGGGAGGGTGAGCATGTCGCAGTGCCGGTGGGGCCCGATCTCGCCGTTGAGCGGGGTCTCGGGCAGGCGCTTGAGCGTGTAGCCGAGCATCTGCGCCAGGCCGTCGGCCCGGGAGCGGATCTCCTCCCCGAGGTCGTCGGTCTCGTTCACGAAGTTCTGGAAGCGGCGCAGGGCGCGGCGCGGCAGGCGGAACTGGCGGACCACCTCGTCGCGCACCAGCTCGGCCGAAGTCGGCACCGGGCGGGGACGGTGGGGGGGCGGCGGGGCGTACACTTCGTCGGGATCGGGCGAGAGCAGCACCTGCAGGAGGTCGGAGCCCGCACCGTCGACCATCGCGTTGTGGGTCTTCACGACGACGGCGAAACGGCCCCCCTCCATGCCTTCGAGCACCCAGCACTCCCAGAGCGGGCGCGAGCGGTCGAGGCGCTGGGACTGCACCCGTGCCACCAGCTTGCGCAGCTGGGGGTCGCCGCCGGGCCGCGCGAGGCTGGTGTGCCGCAGGTGGTAGTCGAGATTGAACTCGGCATCGTCGACCCAGACCGGGTGGTTCTCGAAGGGGATCCAGCGCAGCATCCGCCGGTATTGGGGGACCCGATGCAGCCGCGACTCGACGGCGGCCCGGATCGCGGCGAAGTCGACGCCCCCGTCCGGCGTGGCCAGGGGTCCCGACTCGAAGAGCAGGGTCGCGCCCGAGTGCTGGTAGCTGCGGGAGGTCTCCCGCTCGAGCAGCGCAGCGCTCTCGTGACTGAGACGATCGTAGGCGTAGCGCGCCATCAGCTCGTACCTCCAGGGGACGCGACCAGCCCGCACAGGGCCAGGTCGATCATCGGCTCCACCATGTCCGGGTGGATCTGCATGCCGGTAAAGAACAGACGCACGGCGATCGGACCCACCACCAGGTCGGCCGCGAGCTCCGCGTTGATGTCCGGGGAAATCTCCCCCCGCTCGCGGGCGCGCTCGAAGGCCCGGGCGAGGGGCTGGCGCCGACCCTTGAGCACGGGATCGAGCAGCTCTCCGAGGTCCGGGTTGTGGGAGCGCTCGGCCGCGAGGCTCGGGTACACGGTGGCCAGCGGTGTCGCCAGGAAGTTCTCCAGGAAGGTGCGCAGCATCGCCTTGAGGTCGCCCTCGAGGCTACCGGAATCGACGTCCTCGAAGGCAGGGAGCTGGCCGAAGGCCTCGACCACGAGCGGCAGCTTCGAAGGCCAACGCCGGTAGATCGTCGCCTTGCCGACCCCGGCCCGGTTGGCCACGCCCTCGACCGTGAGCGCCGAGAAGCCGACCTCCGCCAGCAGCTCGAGGGTGGCGCCGAGGATCGCCTGGTGGGCCTCCTCGCTCCGGGGTCGCCCTGCGCTCGCACCCGCCTCACCTCGGGATCGCACGCTCGCCTCCTTCGCCGGCCTCCCTTTTCCCTTTTTGGAGCAGGGACTTGGCGCGAAGCGGTCGGCTCGAACCCGCCGCTCTGCTGGCCGATTACGATACTATACGTTCCGTTCAGAATCATGCCGGCAAGGCAGGAGACCGGGGGAGGCTGGAGCCGGCTAGTTGGCCTGGTCGTAGACCCGGTCGTAGCGGTCGGCCCGCTCCTCGTGGGCGCGCTCCACGGCTGCGCCCGCGCGCTGTGCGGGCGAGCCCGCGTCGTGGGTGGCCTCGCCGTCGACGATGCCGAGCTCGGCGAAGACGCCGCCGAAGGCGCCTTGGGTGCCCTCGACGTAGACCTCGACGCCGATCCAGACCAGTCCCGCGACCATCACGATGCCGAAAGCCTTCCCCATGGCGGTCTCCTCGTCCCGGAATCCGGAGTCGGACCCCAGTGGACCTATCGGCCGAGCGGGCCGCGGGGCGTAGCCGGACGACGCACACGCAGCCCACGGGCAGCCCTCGTGCAGGATGCGGGCCTCAGGCCCAGGCGGAGCGGAACGCCTCGTTCAGGTCCCCGGGCTCCCAGGAGCGGAGCGTCACCGTCAGCGCCTCCGGCCGCGGGGGCACGGGCTCGCAGTAGCCTCGCAGACGGGCGAAGAAGGCCCCGGGAGCCACCGCGGCTTCCGGCGCGGACACCCCGGTCTGGGTGAGCTCCCCCGCCGCGAGCATGGCGACTCCGAGCCCGAGGGGCACTCCGGTGATCGGCCCCATCCCGCCCTCGGGTGCGCTTGCCAGGACGACGGCCGCACTGGCAGGGCTTCCTCCCCGGGTTCCCCGAGCGAGGGCGAAGAGAGGGGGGAGCCGATCCGCGGGGAGCTCCGCGGTCGCGCTCAGGGGCGCTTCCTGCTCGCCCACCTCCAGGCGTTCGACCCAGCGCGCTGCGCGCTCCACCGACGCGAATCCGAAGTCCACTGCCGCGGTGATGAGCTTCAGGATCGCAATGGACGAGGGCCTGGTGAAGCAGGCGTTCGTGCTGCGCCGTAGGGTTCGGAAGGTACGCGGCAGGGTCACGGACTCGGGGTGGCCGATCGTCCAGACGGGGTGCCGTCCCACGCCCGGAACCTCCAGCTCGAATCTTTGCAGCGGCTTCTGATCGACGAGCGCTCCGCCCTCGAAGGTGCGAATGCGGCCGGACATCTGGTGGATGCCATGCACCACGGCGGCGCTGGGCTCAGGGCCCGTGCCCCCCTCCCCCGGCGAACTGGCGGCGCCGTCGAGGGACCAGACGGTGAAGACCTCGTCCACCCGGTCGAGCTCCCCGATCGCTCGGGCTGCCAGGAGATTCGTGATGCCGGGGCTCGCCCCCAGACCGATCACGCCGATCACCCCGGCGTCCCGCGCTCGCGCGTCCAGCGAGAGCATCTCCAGGGTGGGCTCCCAGTCGTCACAGATGTCGAGGTAGTGACAGCCAGCCGCGATGGCCGCGCGCAGGATCGGCGGACCGAAGCGGAAGAAGGGCCCCACCGTGTTCATCACCACGTCGGCTTCGCGGAGCAGGCGTTCGAGCGCTGCTTCGTCCTGCACGTCGACGGCGACCCCTCGCGCACGCGGTCCAGCCGCCTCCGCGGCGCGTGCCGCGGCGACACCGTCGAGATCCGCGACCACCAGCTCCGCGACCCCCGGATCGGCGATGGCCGTGTGCACCGCATGACGCCCCATGGCCCCGCTTCCGCCCAGTGCCAGCACCCTCATGCGGCTCCTCCACTGCCAGTATGCACCCTGACGAGGGGAGCGAGCCAGCCGGGGAGCCTCGAGGATGGGCGCGGGTGCGAAAGAGGCCCCAGTGCTTGCATCGCCGGGGCCGGGGCGGCATCCTCGGCCACCCGCCGGGAGGCCCCGCATCTCCGCCGACCGAAGCCGCGCGCCCCTGGCCATCCTGTTCAGCGTCGTCATCGTCGACCTGATCGGATTCGGCATCGTCATGCCCGTCCTCCCCTTCTGGGCGATCGATCTGGGAGCCGACGGCTGGACCTACGGGCTGATCCAGAGCAGCTATGCGCTGGCGCAGTTCCTGCTCGCACCGGTCTGGGGGCGCGTCTCGGATCGCTTCGGGCGCCGACCGGTGTTGCTCTTCACGATCGCGGGCACCTCGGCCTCCCTCGCCTGGCTCGGCCTGGCCGAATCCCTCGCTGGCATCTTCGCCGCGCGGATCCTGGCCGGCGGCTTTGCGGCGAACGTCAGCGTCGCCTCGGCCTACATCACCGACGTGACGGATGAGGAGGAGCGGACCCGGTGGATGGGCATGCTCGGCGCCAGCTTCGGCGTGGGCTTCCTGCTCGGTCCGGCGATCGGTGGCTTGCTCGCTCCCTACGGCTACGCCGTGCCGATGCTCGCCGCAGCCGGCCTCGCCGCGCTGAACTTCGTCTTCGCGCTCTTCCTGCTTCGCGAGCCGCCCCGCCATCACCCCCCGGAGCGGAGCCTGGGTCGGCTCGAGGTCCTGCGCGAGCCGGCCGTGCGGCGGATCTGCATCACCTACCTCTTCTTCTCCCTGGCCGTGACGCAGCTCGAGAACATGTTCCCCCTCTACATGAAGGACGCCTTCGGTTTCGATGCCCGGAGTGTGGCCTTCCTGCTGGTCGCCATGGCCCTCTTGATGGGCGGAATCCAGGGCGGTGGCATGCGCGCGCTCGCTGCCCGTTTCAGCGAGAAGCCGCTGGTCCTGACGGGGTCGGTGCTTCTCGCGACGGCCTTCCTCTTCGTTCCCCTCGCGCCCACGGTCGCGCTCCTGCTCATTCCCCTGGCCGTGTCGGCGGTGGGCCGCGCCATCGCCCAGCCCTCACTGATGAGCCTGGTCTCCTTCGAGGCCGGTCAGGACACCCGCGGCGCCGTGATGGGGACCTACCAGTCGATGGCCTCCCTGGCCCGCATCTTCGGACCTGCCGTGGCGGGCTTCCTCTACGACCTGAACCTGGCCTGGCCCTTCTGGTTGGCCGGCCTCTTGATGGGGATCGTGGTGCTCCAGAGCCGCGGCCTGCGGGACGATCGCGGAAACCCATGAACACCCGAGGCGCGCCCTTGCCCCTCACGGGTCGCCGCTAGGGGGCCGTGAAGTGCCCCGTGACCCGCGATCCGTCGGGCGCGACCTCGAAGTCCAGGCTTCCGTCGGCGCAGACCATGTCGAGCATCCCCAGGAAGATGCCCTCCCACATGCGGAAGTAGACCGGGCGCGCGGCGACCTCGGGATGGACCTGGTCGAGCACCAGGGTCACCTCGCTCTCGCTCGCGTTCTCGATGCGCGGCTCGCAGAAGTCGCGGAAGATCAGGCCCCAGCCCTTGGGCACGATCGTCACCAGGCGCAGGCTGCGATAGCCGAGCACCCGGAGCATTCCGAACACCAGCGGCTCGAGCAGGGGCTTCTTCACCATGGTGTGGATCGACTGGCGGTAGAGGGCCTTGGTCTTCTGGTCGCCGAGCTCCTCGAAGATCGCCTCCGCGAGCTCGCCGTCGTGCTCGAGCGGGATCCACAGACCGGCGCCTTCGAGCACGGCGCGGGAAGCCTCGGGCACGCGCGCCCAGATCCTCTCCCGACTTCCGGGCTCCGTAGCCTCCAGGAACTCGAGCATCTCCGTCGCCGAACCAGCACGCATGGCGGGTGACCTGGCCATGGAGTCGGTATCGGCGGGCGTACCCGAACGCTGGACTTGCAAACCACTCAGATAGGGTGGGTCGAATCCCCGCCAGGCCCCCGGGGCTTCCTTCCAGCGAGAAGGGCGCGCCAAGGGGAGGGGGGCATCGTAGATTGTCCTTGGGGGGAGACCATGAACGAGCCGATCTTCGACGGCCACCGCCAGATCTTCGTGCGGCAGCGCCGCGAAATGACCGAGATCCTGATCGACTGGGAGACCCGCAATCAGTATGACGTGATGGACGAAGGCAAGAACCCGCTCGGCACCATCGCCGAACGCGCGGGTGGCGCGGCGGACGTGGCCAAGCGCTTCTTCCTGCGCTCCCACCGCGGCTTCCAGATCCGGGTTCTCGACCCCGAGGGTGAGCCTCTCCTCGAGCTCTCCCGCTCCTTCTTCTTCCTGTTCTCGGACCTCCAGGTGACCGGCCCGGGCGGGGAGGAGCTGGGCAGCGTGCACCGGCGCTTCGGCCTTCTCTACAAGCGCTACGACCTGCGCGATGCCGCGGGCCAGACCTTCGCCCGGGTGAAGAGCCCGCTCTGGCGGCTCTGGACCTTTCCGGTCGAGAGCGCCCGTGGCACGGGGGACGCCGTGATCACCAAGCGGTGGGGAGGTGCCCTGCGCGAGGTCTTCGCCGACGCCGACACCTTCCTCGTCGACTACGCGTCGGGGCACTGGAGCGCGAACGAGCGGGCCGTGGTCTTCGCCGCGGCGATCAGCATCGACTTCGACTTCTTCGAGAACAACCAGGGCAGCGGCGGCCTGCTCGACTGGTTCGACTGAAGCTGAGGCTCTCCTACCTGCCCGCCGCGTGCGCTCCCGCGCGCCTGCCGAAGAAGGTGGACTCGCCGATGCAGGTGCCGCTCGAGTAGCCGAGGCCGTCCTGGGCGATGTTCGAGGCGCAGCCTCCCGCCGCGTAGAGGCCCGCGATGGTCGACCCATCCTCTCGAAGCACCCGGCCGTCGACCGTGACCCGCAACCCGCCCAGAGGAAAGCCCACGTAGTTCGCCCGGCCCACGGACATGTCGAGGGCTGCGTAGGGAGGATGGTCGAGCGCCTTCAGCCACTTCGCCGCCTTGTGGAAGGTCGGGTCCCGCCCCTTCTCCGCGTTCTCGTTGTAGGCGGCAAGGGTCGCCTGGAGGGAGCCCTCGGGCATGCCGAGATCCCTCTCCATGCTGGCCACGTCGTCCCAGGCGTCGACGAGCTCCTGCCACTGGAAGAGGGGGCGCTCGTAGAAGGAGTCGTCGGCGATCAGATAGGCCTCGCCTCCGGGCTGCGCGAGGCAGCGGATGCTGCTCTTCGAGTGGTACGAATCCTCGTTGACGAAACGCTCGCCCATCTTGTTGACGAGGATCCCATGGATCAGCTTCTCGGGTGGGTAGAAGGGCGAGGTGACCAGATTGCCGTCCATGTGGTCGAGCACCCCTCCCGCGGCCTCGCCGAGCTGGTGGCCGGCGCCGTCGTCGAAGGTGGAGCCCTGCTTCTCGATGCGCTCGTCCGAGAGGTCCTTGCAGTAGCGCTGGACCATCTCCGGGTTCATGCCGAACTGGCCGGCGGCGAGGATCACGCCCCTTCGGGCACCCGCCACCCGGTCGCCCTCGCTGCAGCGGTAGCCCACCCCGACGATGCGATCTCCATCGCGGATCAGGGAGCGCACGGCGCAGTCCACCTCGATGTCGACTCCGATCTTCGTCGCATGGTCGACCAGCTTCTCGATCAGCTTGGCCCCGCCCGCTTCGCCCTCCATCGCGACCTTGTGGCCGCGGGCCGCAGGCCGGGCCATCTCCGAGAAGGGCCAGGCAGCCTCGTTGCCCGACTCGATCAGGCACTCGTCGGTCATCTGCACCACGTTCTTCTCGCGGTGGTAGCTGTCCTCGAAGGGGACACCCCGCTCCACGAGCCAGTCGAAGTGGGCCACGCTCTGCTCGCAGTAGAGGCGGATCTTCGCCTCGTCGGGCTCGGGCGTGACCGCCATCAGGTAGGCGACCATGTCGTCCACCGTGTCCTTGACACCCACGCTCTTCTGCACCCGGGTCCCACCGCCGAGGTAGAGGTGACCCGCCGCCGAAGCCGTGAGGCCGCCGCCACCGCTGGCCCGCTCGAGCACGAGCACACTGGCGCCGGCCTCGCGGGCCTCGATGGCGGCGCAGCTTCCCGCGGCGCCGAGGCCGACCACGAGCACGTCGGCTTCGTCGTCCCAGGCCTCGATCTCGCTGGCCGGCGTCACGCCGTACTCGCTGCTCACCTTGGCCATCCCTCTCGGATCCCGGCCCTGCCAGGGCCGGGATCGTAGGTCCCCCGGCACCTGGGATCTAGCGCTTCGATCCATTCCTTCCCTGTGGCAAGCTGGCTTCATCGAAGGGCCAGGAGGGGAAGCGATGGTGGATCTCAGGTGGATCGGGGCTCTGGCATGCGCGGCCCTCTGTGTTGCGAGCCTCCTCTCCCCGAGCGTCTCGCGCGCTCGGGACCTGCCCTTCGAGCGCAGCGAGACCCGGGAGCCCTGCAACGACCACGACCCGCTGCGGCGGCCCTTCTTCGGCGACCTGCACGTCCATACCAGCCTCTCCTTCGACTCCTACATCTCGAGCCAGCGCAACGACCCGGCGGCGGCCTACCGCTACGCACGGGGCGAAGCCATCCTGCTGCCCGACGAGGACGGCGAGCCGAGGGTCCGGGCCCAGATCCAGCGTCCCCTCGACTTCGCATCGGTGACGGACCACTCCGAGTACCTGGGCCAGATCAACATCTGCACCATCGACCCCTGGAAGCTCGGCTACTGGTGGCCCCACTGCGTCATGACCCGCGCCTCCCACTTCTGGACACAGCTCCTGGCCGCCAGCTGGTGGACCTCCCTCGGCGTGATGGGCGGCGGCTCGATCGACCACTCCTTTGCGTGCACCCTCTCCGACTGCGAGGAGGCCGAGAGCGAGGCCTGGGAGCAGATCCAGGCGGCGGCAGAGGCCGCCTACGACCGCTCCTCGGATTGCCGCTTCACCTCCTTCGTCGGCTACGAGTACACGGACGCACCCGACGCCTTCAACATGCACCGCAACGTGATCTTCCGGAACGAGAAGGTCGTCCCGAAGCCGATCTCCACCTACGAGACCGGCTCCTACAACTTCCCGAAGCTCTGGACCCTGCTGCGCCGGGATTGCATCGACGCGGGTCAGGGCTGCGACGTGCTCGCGATTCCCCACAATCCGAACCTCGCGGGCGGTCTCATGTTCCGGGATCCCGAGACGGCCGAAGAGGCGAGCGACCGCGTCTTCTTCGAACCCCTGGTCGAGCTGACCCAGCACAAGGCGAGCTCGGAGTGCCGTTTCGATCGGCTCGCCGGGCGCGGCCTGGACACCGAGGACGAGCTCTGCGACTTCGAGCAGGTGGTCGCGGACAACCTGAGCATGCTGGGCTCGGTTCATGGTGAGGTCAGGACCGAGCAGGCAGCTCCGGTTCCGATCGACCGATTCGCGCGCCGCAACATGGTGCGCAACGTCCTGAAGGACGGGCTGGCACTCGGCCGCAAGACCGGCACCAACCCCTTCACGATGGGCTTCATCGGCAGCACCGACACCCACAGTGCGACGCCCGGGGGCGCCGAAGAGGACAACTACCTCGGGCACCTCGGTCGACGCGACGCGGGCTACCGCAACGTCCAGGATCACTTCTTCTCCAACCCGGGCGGCCACGCGGTCGTGTGGGCCGAGGAGAACTCGAGGGACGCGATCTTCCTGGGCATGCGGCGCAAGGAGACCTACGCCACCAGCGGAACCCGCCCGGTGGTGCGCTTCTTCGGCGGCGCGGATCTCGACCCGGCCGCGTGCGGCTCCCCCCGAATGGTGGCCGAGGCCTATGAGCGAGGTACGCCGATGGGCGGTCGCTTGATCGGGGGACCCGAAGCGGGCGCCCCTCGCTTCCTCGTGAGCGCCCTCAAGGACCCCGGCATCGAGGGACACCCGGGCACGGATCTGCAGCGGGCGCAGATCATCAAGGGCTGGATCGACGCGGAGGGCAGGACCCACGAGCGCGTGGTCGACGTCGCTGGCGACGCGAACAACGGCGCCTCCGTGGATCCGGAGACCTGCACACCGACGGGCTCCGGTGCGGCCGAGCTCTGCGTCGTCTGGACGGACCCGGACTTCGATGCCAGCCAGGATGCCTTCTACTACCTGCGCGTTCTCGAGAACCCGACCTGCCGCTGGAGCACCCTGCAGTGCCAGGCGGCCGGGGTGAACCCCTTCGCCGAGGACTGCGAGGAGCAGGCCGCGGTCCAGACCGCAGCCGCCCAGGAGCGCGGAGCCGTGGGTGACGTCTATGGCAGGTGTTGCCTCGCGGAGGAAGAAGAGCCCTTCTACAAGCCGACCCTCCAGGAGCGGGCCTGGACCTCGCCGATCTGGTACGACGCGCGCGCCGCGGAGTAGGGGCTCTGCTCCTCCGGGGGCTGGGGCCGGAACCGCCCTCCGGCTAGCGGCCGAAGGGAAGCAAGCGCCGCTGGAGCCGCGCCACCAGCCCGGGCGTGATGTCCTCGACCAGGTCGCCCACCTCGAAGCTCAAACGAAGCTCGCCCTGCCGGTGGCCGACGTCGATCAACCGCGTGTCCCGTGAGAGCGGCGGCACCGGCAGGTAGGTGCGGAAGAGCGACGAGACGTAGCCCGGAACCCCGAGGATCGACGCACGGCGCGGGCTCAAGACGAACCAGCCACCGACCACCTCGAGCCGCGCCTCGAGCTCTCCGATGGGGAAGCCGGCGATCTCCGTGTGGAGGGTCATCCCCTTGGCGCCGAGCGCGAGGCGAAAGGGCAACTCGAAGCGCGACAGCCATTTGTCCAGCTCGGCCTGCCCGAGGGTGATCTCCACCTCGGACCCCTCGACCTCGAGCCGGGCCGGAACCCCGGGCACGAGGCTGGCGTGGGCCGCCTTCACGACCACGCGTTCGAGGGGGAGCCAGGCGGTGGCGAGCCCGGCGAACTCGATGCTCGGTGAGTCGAAGCTCCCTCGCAGGGTGTCCGCCGTCCCGCCCTCCCAGCCCACCCTCACCGGCTGCTTGAGGTAGCTGCCGATGAGCTGATCGATGGCGTCCGAGTGCACGCGCTAGCGACGTCCGCTCTTCTTTCGCGCTGCCTTCTTGGCCGTGGCCTTCTTGCGGGTCGTCTTCTTGCGAACGGCCTTCTTGCGCGCGGTCTTCTTCTTGCCGGCGGCCTTCTTCCGGGTCGCCTTCTTGCGGCTCGCCTTGCGCGCCTTCTTCGCGGGCTTGGGCGGCGCGACCGCCTTCTCGATGCGCTTCAGCAGCCGCACCGTGTCCGTGCGCACCTGGTTCTCGACCTTGCGCCAGCGCTCGTCGCGCTCCGCGCGCGCCTTGTCGATCTGCTTCTGGAGATCGCCCAGATTCCTCCGCAGGTCCTTGACCAACCCGCGGAGGTTCTTGGGCAGCTGGCGTTCCAGCTGGGCGAGGGTGTCGGCGGCACTGGCGGGCCGCTTGCGGGAGCTCTTCTTCTTCGTTCGACTGCGGGTGCTCTTCTGCCGGGCTGTCATGCGGGATCCTCCTGGACGATCGTCTTCCCCCGAAGGCCAATTGTGACGCTGCCTCCACGAGCACCACAAGCCCCCACTGCGCGGGCGCACGCACCGGGGTGACTGCTCCCCCGGCAAAGCCGGGGGCATCAGGTGAGCCGCTCAAAGCGGCTGGACGGGGCCGCTGCGCGGCCCCTGGCGCCCCCCTACGGGGGG
>NYZB01000125.1 GCA_002687015.1 Deltaproteobacteria bacterium | reverse complement strand
TCGGCGACGAACTGATCGCCGAGGAGCGGGGCTTTCCGCTGCTCCGGCTCGGGGCGACCACGATCGACAAGTGGGGTCTCGACGGCGCCGACGCCCGGTACCTCGCCGCGCGGATCCGAGGCGATGGGGTATACCGGCTCCACGGCACGCTGGGGACGGCCAGGCTCATCGCAATGCAGTCCTTCACGATGGCCGGCGGCTTCCAGGCCTTCGACTCGATGTCGGGCGAGGCTTTCGGCGCGGACGCCGACCGACGGGTGGACCTCCGGATCTCGGCCACCCGGCCCGAAGGTTGGACGGGCCCCTGGCTGAGGCTCGCACCCGCCGCCACGAATCTCCTGGTGCGCGAGTACTTCAACGACTGGGAGCGGGAGGAGGTCTCGAGGCTCGTGCTCGAGCGCCTTGATGCACCCGAACCCCGGACCGGGGATCCGGCGGCGGGGCGGCTCGCGCGCATCGCGGCGGCCTTCGGCGGGCGCGCCGCGCTCTGGCTGCCCCGCGCGGCCCAGACCCGGGAGCACCTGGTCAATCGCTTCACGCGGCCGCCGAACCAGGCCTCGCAGGGGCTGAAGGACAACGTATACGGTCAGGGCTGGTTCCAGGTACCCGAGGGCTCGGCCCTCGTGATCGAGCTCGACGCCCCCGACGCGCTGCTGTGGAGCTTCCAGCTGGGCAACACCTGGTGGGAATCCCTCGACTACGTGAACCACACCGGCAGCCTGAACGGGCACCAGGCCGTGGCGAGCAGCGACGGGCGCTACCGGCTCGTGATCAGCCAGGAGGATCCGGGGGTGCCGAATTGGCTCGATCCCTCCGGTCATCCCGAGGGCATGGTGCTCTATCGGTACCAGCAGGCGCGGAACGCGCCGGTTCCGAAGGCCCGTCGGGTGCCCCTCGCCGAGCTCCGCCAGACCCTCCCCGAGGACACACCCGAGGTGACGCCGCAGCAGCGAGCACTCGAGATCGCGCGGCGCCGCGAGCATGCGAGCCGGCGTTGGTCCCCCTAGTGAAGGGGCCTTCCTGGACTCGACGGGGCGCCGGGCAGTAGGCTCTCTTCGTGGATGCTCCCGACACCATCGCGGCTCTCGTTGCGGCGGGCCTCGGCCTCGCGTCCTGGGGCTTCGTCGAGTACCTGATCCACGGCATCCTCTCCCACCGCTTCCGGACCTTCGTGTCGCCCCTCCACTGGAGCCACCATCGCGAGCCGCGAGCGGTCTTCACGTCGCCGGTCGCCTGGGTCCCGGTCGCGGGGCTTCTCTACCTCCTGGCGGCGTTGCTGGCGGGGCCCTTCGTCGGGGGGTGCTTCCTGCTGGGCCTGCTGGCCGGCTTCGCGCACTACGAGCGGTCCCATTGGCGCTTCCACTTCCGCGCGCCGCGCAGCGAGCGAGAGCGCCGGCTGCGCGCCCATCACCTGGCGCACCACTTCCGCAACCCCAAGGTCTACCACGGCGTGACCACGAGGCTCTGGGACCGGATCTTCCGCACCCTGCCGGCCACCTGGCCGGAGGACTACGCCGCCGTGACCGATCTGCCGCCGCTGCAGGGGCCTTCGAACCTGGCGGCCTCCTGGAACCCGCGGACGGCTCTCGCGCCCCTGCGCAACGCACGCGTCGAGCGGCGCGCACCGGAAGAAGGGCCTGGGGATCGCCGCTAGAGCCGGTCTCAGAAATGTGAAACGCGTGTCGGCCTTCGTCGGAGGGCCGGGCACGCTGGATATTTCTGAGACGGGCTCTAGTCGAGGGAGCCGGTCAGCGAGGCGCGCTGGGAGATCTCCAGCCAGTTGCCGTCGGGGTCGGTCACCATCGAGTAGCGGGCGATCTCGCCGTGGGTGCGGGGCGGGGCGCCCTCGCGCCCGCCGCGTGCCAGGATGCCGGCATGCTCTTCGTCGCAGCTCTGGACCTGGATGGTGAGGTAGCGAAAGCCCGGGCCGCGGATCTCTGTACCCGCAACGGCATCCGGGCTCTCCTCGAAGAAGAGACGGGTTCGGCCGCAAGCGTAGCCTCCGTTGATCCTCGCAAGGCCGAGCACCTCTCCGAACCAGTGCTCGAAGGCGTCGGCGTTGCGTACCGCCATCCGGACGCCGATCTGGTCGATGCCCTCGGTGCCCGGCGGCACGAGGACCACCCGATTGCCGTCGGGGTCCGTCAACTCCCGCGGCGCGCTCAGGCCCTCGCGCGCGATCCACAGCTCGCGGTAGCCCGAGGGCGGTGCCTGGGGCAGCGGATGGCGCGAGTGGTTGAGCTTCAGCACCGAGCCGTTCAGTCCGTGGCGATGCTGCAGGTTGCCGCCGCCCGTCGGAAGCGCCTCCTCGAAGGGGAGCCCCACCGCCTGCTTCCAGTAGGCCAGCATCGGGCCCGGATCCGCCGCATCCGTGAACAGGGCCACGTCCAGGCAGGGCTTGGCGAGCTTCACTGGGAGACCTCGCCAGAGGGCTTCGGGTACGCGGGGGTCTCGGATTCCATGGGGCACCGATAGCACGCCGACCTGCGCCCAGGCGCGATACCCTCCGATCCATGTTCGACCTCGACCCCGGTGAGGAGCTGCGCCTCCTCGTCGAAACGACCCGGAGCTTTGCCGCGGAGGCGCTGACCCCTGCCTTGCGCGAGGCCGAGGCGGCCCGGGCGGTCGATCCCGCCGTGCGCGCTTCCTTTGCGCAGATCGGGCTGGCCGGTCTCGAGCTGCCCGAGGCGCTGGGCGGCGTGGCCCTGGGCAGTGTGGCCCGGGCCCTCGTCAACGAGGAGCTCGGCGCCGCCGATCCGGGCGCCGCTCTCGCGCTCGATCCCCTGGGCCCGGCCTTGCCGGTGCTGGAAGAGCTCGGCGGCGAGGAGGCGCTCGCCACCCTGGCGTCGCCGCTCTACAGCCAGGGAAGCGAAGCCCGCGCGGTGCTCATCGATCTGGATGACTCCGATCTTCGCGTCGAGGGCGACCGCGTGGCGGGCCACGTGCCCTTCGTGCCCGCCGATCGCGCCGCCCTGCTGGTGGGGCTCGGCCGCGAAGGCGCGCTGGTGGTGAGTGAGGGAATGCACTTCGAATCGCTGCGCGGCGCCGGCCTGCGCGCGGCGGGGGCGTCGAGTGTCTCGATCACCGATGCGCCGCTCGCGGCGCGCTGGACCGACCCGAAGGCCGCGGTCCGGGCGCGGGCCCGGGCGCGCGTGTACGTGGCCTCTCTCCTGCTCGGCGTGCTGCGCGCGTCCTGCGAGTTCTCGCGGGCCTACGCTCTCGAACGCCAGGCCTTCGGCCGCCCGATCGCCCATCACCAGGCACTGGCCTTCCTGATCACCGACATGCAGATGGCCCTCGACGGAGCCCGTCTGCTGGTGCACGACGCGGCCTGGCGCCTGGATGCGGGGCTCGAAGCGACCGGCGCCGCCGCGGCCGCCTTTGCCGAGACGATCGAGGCGACGCGCCTGATCGGGCCGGCGGGCGTCCAGATCCTCGGGGGTCATGGCTTCATGGCGGACTACCCCGTGGAGAAGTTCATGCGCGAGTCGCGGGCACTCGCGTCGTGGGTGGGCGGTCTCGATGCCGCACGCGAGGACGCCGGCCGCGAGCTGTGCGCGAGCAGCGGCGCGATCGCGCTGTCCGTGGGCGAGCCATGAGCCTGGACTTCTCGATCGACCCCGAGACCCGCAAGCTGCTCGAAGAGGCTCGGGAGCTGGGACGCAGAGAGGTGCGTCCCGCCGGCCTCGAGGCCGACCGCGCGGGGGCGCCGCTACCGCCGGACCACCCCTACTTTGCGCGTTTCGTGGCGCGGGGCGAGGGGCGCACGCGCTGGCCCGGCCCCGAGGGTGGGCAGCGTGCCGCGGCCGCCCGCCCGGCGACGGTCCAGATGCTCCTGCTCGCCGAAGAGTACGCCTACTGGGACCGCGGCATCATGGTGGCGAACCCGGGGGTCGGCCTGCCCGAGGGCAACGTGCTCGCGCTGGGCAGCGAAGCCCAGAAGGAGCGCTTCCTCGGCCCCTTCCTCGAGCTGGATCGGCCCCGCTGGGCCTGCTTTGCGATGACCGAGCCGGGAGCCGGCTCCGACGCGGCCGCGATTCGGACCTCCGGGCGCAAGGACGGCGAGGGCTGGATCCTGAACGGCGCCAAGTGCTTCATCGGCAATGCCAGCCGCTCCGACTGGATCCTGGTGCAGGCGACCCTCGATCCGACGAAGGGCAGGGCGGCCCAGCGCGCCTTCTTCGTGCCGCAGGGCACGCCCGGTCTCGGGGGCTTCAAGATCGAGAAGAAGATGGGTCTCAAGGCCTACGAGTCGACCTCCTTCACCCTCGAGGACTGCCGGGTCTCGGGCGATCACCTGCTCGGCGGCGAGGTGCGCGATACGTCCCGCGCGGGCTTCAAGACCGCGATGCGGACCTTCAACGCCGGCCGGCCGGTGATCGCCGCCAATGCCGTCGGCATCGGGCGCGCGGCCCTCGACGAGGCGTTGGCCTTCGCGCGAGAGCAGGATCGTCTCGACGACCCCCGGGTGCGCGACCGCATCGAGGCGATGGCGCGCAAGCTGCGCATGGCACGGCTCGTCTGCCTGCGCGCTGGCTGGCTGGCCGATCGCGAGCAGCCCAACATCGTCGAGGCCTCGATGTCGAAGGCCATGGCCGCCGGGGTGGGCCAGGAGGCGACCACGCTGGGAATGGAGCTGCTCGGCAGTCGCGCGGCCCGCGGCGACCACCTGATCGAGAAGCTCCACCGGGACGTGAAGGCCATGGACATCGTGGAGGGCACGGGACAGGTCCAGCGCATGATCATCGCGCGTCACCTCGTCCAGCTCCCGAGATGACGCCCTCCAGGACTCCGCAGGTCGTACCCAAGCCCGCCGCCACCGTGGTGCTGGTCCGGGACGCCGACCGCGGCGTCGAGGTCTTCATGATGGAGCGCAGTGCCTTCGGCGACTTCGGGGGTCTGCACGTCTTCCCGGGAGGAAAGGTCGACCCGGCCGACGACAGCGCTCGGGCGGCGGCGCTCTGCCGCACGCCAGGGGCCGGAGACGCGAACCGCATCCTGAACCTCCCGGCCGGTGGGCTCGGCTACTGGGTCGCGGCCCTTCGCGAGTGCTTCGAAGAGGCCGGTCTCCTGTTGGCCCTCCGCGAGGACGGCTCCCTGCTCGAGCTGCGCGATCGGACCCTGCGGGAGCGCCTCGCCGCGGACCGGGATCGGCTGAATTCGGGCGCCAAAGGCGCCCTCGAGGACCTGTGCGAGCGGGAGCGGCTGCAGCTCGCCACCGATCGGCTCGCCTACGTCGCGCACTGGATCACTCCGATCGGCAACGCCACTCGCTACGACACGCGCTTCTTCGTGGCCCGTGCACCCGAGCACCAGGAAGCCCTTCACGATGGCCACGAGGCGATCGAGAGCGAGTGGATTCGTCCCGAGGAGGCGCTCGAGCGCCACCGGGACGGAGCCATGGCCATGATCTCGCCCACCTTGAAGAACCTCGAGGAGCTTTGCGGCTTCGCTTCCGCGGATGCGCTCGTCGCCGCCAAGCAGGCCCTCGACCCGCGCAGCATTCCGACGATCCTCCCGCTCATGCAGCCCGGTGGGGTTTCCCTGGACGACCTGGACGAGCACCTGGTCATCGTCGGCTGAGGATCGCCCCCGAGCCGCGGCATCTCCTATGCTGCAGCGGACGGGGGGGAGCGATGTCAGCGGATCAGCCGGAAGACCAATCGCACGAGATCGGCGGGAGCGGGCTGACCCGGCGCATCCTGGTCGGCATGGCCGCAGGCCTGGCGGTCGGGCTGGTCGTGAACCTGCTCGCACTCACCGGAGAGCTCGCGGACTTCGTCGTTGCGGGGCTCCTGCACGTGGGCGGCGAGATCTTCCTGGCGAGTCTGAAGCTGCTGGTCGTCCCCCTGGTCCTGGTCTCCCTGGTGTGTGGGACGGCGGCGCTGGACGACCTCAGTCGGCTCGGTCGGCTGGGCGGGCGCACCCTGGCGCTCTACCTGCTGACCACCGCCGTGGCGATCAGTCTCGCCATCACCGCGGCCGTGCTGATCCAGCCCGGTGCGGGCTTCGACCTGCCCACCGACCTGGCCTACGAGGGGCGGACGGCGCCGCCGCTCTCGGACACCTTGATCCAGCTCTTCCCGACCAACCCGATCAAGGCGTTGGCCGACGGCAACATGCTGCAGATCATCGTCTTCGCCGTGCTTCTCGGCCTGGCCATGACCATGGCGGGAGAGCCCGGCAAGCGCGCCCTCGCCATCTTCGAGGACTTCAACGCGGTGATCATGCGGCTGGTCGCCCTGCTGATGCGCTTCGCGCCCTACGGGGTGTTCTGTCTGATCGCCAAGGTCTTCGCCCAGCAGGGCTTCGAGGCCTTCCAGCCCCTGCTCAAGTACTTCTTCGTGGTGCTCGGGGTGCTGATCACCCACGCGGTGCTGGTCTATCCGGGGCTCCTGACCCTCTTCGCCCGCCTCGACCCGATCCGCTTCTTTCGCAAGATGCGCGCGCCTCAGGTGGTCGCCTTCAGCACGGCGAGCTCGGGCGCCACCATTCCGGTCACCCTGCGCACCGTGGAGCGGCGCCTGGGCGTTGACAACCAGGTGGCATCGTTCACGATTCCGCTCGGAGCGACGATCAACATGGACGGCACCGCGATCATGCAGGGCGTCGCCACGGTCTTCATCGCCCAGGCCTATGGCATCGACATCGGAATCGGCGGCTACCTCACCGTGGTGTTGGCCGCGACCCTCGCGTCGATCGGCACCGCGGGCGTCCCCGGCGTGGGCCTGATCATGCTGGCGATGGTGCTTCGCCAGGTGAACCTGCCCGTCGAGGGCATCGGCCTGATCCTGGGCATCGACCGGCTCCTCGACATGGTGCGCACGGCCGTGAACATCACCGGGGACGCCGCCGTCACCTGCATCGTGGCGAAGGGCGAAGGCCAGCTCGATCCCGAGGTCTTCGCCGACCCGGAGGCGGGCGCCTAGGCGCAGCCCAAGGCCTCGTTCCTAGACCGACTCGGAGATCCCGCGCACGAAGAGGGGCTCGATGCCGAAGCGCGTCACGTCCCCCGCGAGGGCTTGCTCGGTCGGGGCCTCCGCCGGCTCCCGCGCGGCCTCCACGATCATGGGGAGCAGGCGCGCATCGCTCGAGGTGTTGAGGAAGAGGTCGGTCTCGGCGAGCACGTAGTGCACCGCCCGGCGCACGGCCTCCGGGTCGAGCAGGGGCTCGTACCAGCTGAACTTCCGGGCTCCGTCGTCGGTCCAACGCCGGCGCGCCACGGCCTTGATCGTCTGCACGGCAACGCCCTGCTCGCGGCAGCGGGCGCGCAGCGCAGCCACATCGGCGGCGTAGGGCTCCTGGGCCAGCATGGTGAAGTTGAAGGGAAGGAGCACCGAGGCGAAGGGATGGGCTGCCAGGCTGCGTAGGTGCATGGCGGCGACCCGGGTGCCGTGCCCGGTGACGCCCAGGTGGCGGACCAGGCCCTGGTCGCGAGCCTCGTGCAGGGCCTCCACGGCCCCGCCCGGCCCCATGGCCGTCTGCCAGCCCTCTTCATCCACCAGATTGTGCAGCTGGATCAGATCCACGGATTCGACCCGCAGCCGCTCGAGGGAGCGGTGCAGGCTCTCCCGCGCGCCCTCCGCGGTACGCTCGCCCGTCTTGGTCGCGAGGAAGAAGCGCCCGCGGTACTCGCGCATCCAGGGGCCGATGCGAAGCTCCGAGTCTCCGTAGGAGGCGGCCGTGTCCAGGTGGTTGATGCCGGCCTCGAGGAGCTGCTCGAGCACGGCATCCGCCTTGTCCTGGCGCATGCCGCCCAGCGCCGCCGCGCCGAACACGATGCGCGTGCTCTGGTGCCCCGTGCGGCCAAAGGGAAGAGTGGGGATCGGACTCACGGCGGTCCTCCGTGGTGAGTCGCCGATTCTCCCACAGATGGCACGGATTGCCTCGCCCTCCGCGGTACCCTGGGGCCGGGGGAGAGCCACGGATGAGCTACGCGGAGGGGTGGCCCCCAGCTACACCGCACGATAGTGAGGCGCTCGTTGGAGAGAGACAGGGAAGACCAGTCACCGCGCGACTTCGACGAGTGGATGCGGAGCTTCGTTCGGGAGTCCACCCTGTGGCCCGTCCTGCTCGCGGCGCTGGGGAGCTTCTCGACGATCGGCGCGGCGCTGCTGGTGCTCGCCCTCGGCGACCGCAATGTCTTCGCGATGGCGGCCGTCGCCGTGGTGGTGGTCGTCCTGGGCCGCGAGGGTGTGCGCGCCTGGCGTTCGGGCCGACGCGTGGTGTGGGTCGCCCTGCTCGTGCTGGCGGGCCTCTCCTGCCTCGGAGCCTGGGCTGCCCTGCGGTGGATGGCCTAGTGGAAGAACCCCGATCCGAAGCGGCGACGATCGCCGCCGTGGCCGCGCGCTATCGCGCCGGGGAGCTCGCTGCCTGGGGCCCGCTCGGAAGCGGGCACATCCACGAGACCTTCTTCGCACGGCTCCGCACTGCCGGGGGTGAGGAGAGGGAGCTGGTCCTCCAGCGCATGAACGAGACCGTCTTCCCGGATCTCGGCGCCGTGATGGAGAATCTGGAGAGGATCGCCGCCCATCCGGACCTGGCCGGTTTCGTACCCGCCTTGCTCAGGACAGCCGAGGGCGAAAGCGTGGTGCACGACGAGGGCGGGCGGCCCTGGCGTGCCTTCGATCGCATCACCGGGACGGTCAGCTTCGACGAGGTCGACGATCCGGAGCTGGTGCGGGCGGCGGCCCGGGCCTTCGGGGAGTTCGTTCAGCGCCTCGCGACCCTCGCCGGCCCGCCGCTGCGCGAGCCGCTTCCGGGCTTCCACGACACCAGGGCCCGCTACGCCGCCTTCGAGGCCGCGGTGGCGCGGGACTCCTTCGGGCGCGCCGGCCCGCTTCGGCCCGAGATCGCGGCCCTGCGGGAGCGCGGCGAGCTGACCGAGCTCCTCGTCCCGGGCGAGCTGCCCCTTCGGGTCACCCACAACGACACCAAGATCAACAACGTGCTCTTCGAGAAGGGGACCCGTCGCGCGGTCGCGGTCGTCGATCTCGACACGGTGACGCCGGGGCTCCTCGCCTGGGACTTCGGAGACCTGGTTCGCTCGGCCACGAATCCGGTGGCCGAGGATTCCCCCGACCCGGGCCGGGCCACCCTGCGCTGCGATCTCTTCGCGGCCCTGGCCCGGGGCTGGTTCGAGGGCGCCGGCCCGCTGATGACCCCTGACGAGCACAGGTCGCTGGTACCCGGAGGTCTGGTCATGACCTACGAGCTCGCCCTGCGCTTCGCCACCGACTTCCTCGAAGGGGATCGCTACTTTCGGACCCGCGACGACCAGCACAATCTGCGCCGCATTCGGGTGCAGCTGCAGATGCTCGCCTCGATGGAGGGGCAGCGCGCGGAGCTCGAGGCGATCATCGCGGAACAGAAAGCGACACCCGATGGGAACCAGTAGGGATAGGATGTCGCCCGTGCTCGGCCCGGCCCGCGTCATCGACCTGACCGACGAGGGAGGCCTGCTGTGTGGCCAGATCCTCGCCGATCTGGGGGCCGACGTGATCCAGGTGGAGCCGCCCGGCGGATCCAGCGCACGCCTCGAGGGGCCCTGGCTTGAGGGCCGGCCCGGGAGCGAGCGCTCGCTGTTCTGGTGGGCCTACGCCCGGGGCAAGCGGAGCGTCGTCCTCGACGTCGAGGACGAGGACGACCGCGAGACCCTCCTTCGGCTGGCACGGGGCGCCGACTTCTGGCTGGAGTCGGACACGCCGGGGCGTCTGGCCGCCCTCGGCCTCGGCTACGAAGATCTGACCGCGCTGAACCCCTCCCTGGTCTACGTCTCGATCTCGCCCTTCGGACAGACAGGTCCCAAGGCCGGCTACGCCTCCTCGGATCTCACGGCCATGGCTTCCGGGGGGGCCCTCTATCTCTCGGGCGAGACCGACTCCCCTCCGCTGCGCGTGCAGGTGCCCCAGGCGCACGCCCATGCGGGGGCGGATGCCGCCGCCGGGGCCCTGCTCGCCCACTTCGCCCGCAAGCGGACCGGGCGCGGTCAGCACGTGGATGTCTCGACCCAGCAATCGGTCACGCTGGCCACCATGTTCCGGTCCCTCGATGCGCCCCTCGCCGAGGCCAGCGCGCGGCGCGTCTCCGGCGGCGCGATCGCGGGCGGCGTGCTGCTGCGCACCCGCTACGAAGCCGCGGATGGCTGGGTGACCCTCGGGCCGTGCTTCCTCCCCTCCACCGGCCACTTCATGAACCGCCTCCTGGCCTGGATCGGTGAAGACCACGACGTCGATCCCGGGCTGCTGGAAGAGAACTGGGGTCTCTTCGCCTTGAACCTGATCCGTGGAGAGCGTGAGAAGGGCGACTGGCTGCGGGCGGAGACGCTTCTCGACCGCTTCTTCCGCACGCGCACGAAGGCCGAGCTGATGGCGGAGGCCGTGAAGCGCAAGCTCCTGCTGGCCCCGATCTTCGGGTTGGACGAGCTGATTGCCAGCCCCCAGCTCGCCGAGCGCGACTTCATGTGCTCCGTTGCCCGACCCGACGGCGAGGGGAGGGCGCACTACCCGGGGCCCTTTGCGCGTTTCAGCGAGTCGCCCTTGCACATCGAGCGCTCCGCACCGCGACGGGGTGAGCACGACGACGAGGTGCGCCGGGAGCTTCAGCGCTCACCGGCCTATGCGGCCCCTGTCGAAGGCCCGCAGGAGGCCCTGCCCGAGCTCCCGCTGGCCGGGGTGAAGATCGTCGACTTCTTCTGGGTGCTGGCCGGACCCGGCGCGACCCGCCTCCTGGCGGACTACGGCGCCCACGTGATCCGCGTCGAATCTACCAAGAAGATCGATACCTTACGGGTGATCCCTCCATACCAGTTCAACAATCCCCACCCCGAGGGATCGGGCGCCTTCCACTCGGCCAACGTCAACAAGCAGATGGTCAGCCTCGACCTGACCCATCCCGAAGGCCGGGAGATCGCCCTCGACCTGGTTCGCTGGGCGGACGTGTCCACCGAGTCGTTCTCGCCGGGGGTCATGGAGCAGTACGGCCTGGGGGCCGACGCGCTGCTCGAGGTCAACCCGGAGCTCATCCAGATCTCGAGCACGCTGATGGGGCAGAGCGGGCCCTGGCGGGACTTCACGGGCTTCGGGAATCTGGCCGCCAGCGTGACGGGCTTCCAGCAGCTGGCCAGCTGGCCCGGTGAGCCCCCCTCCGGCCCCTACGGTGCCTACACCGATTTCCTCTCCGCGCGCTTCAACGCGATCGCGATCCTGGCCGCACTCGAGCACCGGGACCGCACGGGCGAGGGCCAGCTCATCGACCAGTCCCAGGCCGAGGCGGCCCTGCACTTCCTCACGCCCGCCTTCCTCGACTTCACGGTGAATGGAAGAGCCTCCGTGCCGCGGGCGAACACCGATTGGCATGCGCACCCCCACGGTGTCTACCGCTGCGCCGGGCAGGACCGCTGGATTGCCATTGCCGTGCGAAGCGATGCGGAGTGGCGTGCCCTGTGCGAGGCCCTGGGGCGGCGCACCTGGATCTCGCGGCGCGACGACACCGCCGCCGTGGAGGAGGCTCTGGCCAGCTGGATCGAGCCGCTGGATGCCGCGGACCTCGAGGCGCGGCTCCAGGAGAAGGGCGTGCCCGCTCACGCCGTCCTCGACACGCCCGACCTGTTCGGCGAGGCGTCCCTCCTGGATCGGGGCCACTTCCAGGAGGTGAGCCACGAGATCTACGGAAGCTCCTGGGTCGAGAGCTCGCGTCTCCTGCTCTCGGAGACGCCGGCTCGGCTCCCGACCGAGGCACGCGCCATGGGTGTCGACAACCGGGCCGTGCTCGAGGGCGTGCTCGGCCACAGCGCCGAGCAGATCGCCGATTGGGCGGCTCGCGGCATCCTGAGCTGAGCGCCCGCGCGCGGGAGCTCGGCGCGACCGGGCTGCGGGAGGCGAAGCGTTTACGGCGCGGGGGTCTGCGCCACGGGAACCGCCGTCTGTCGGCCTCGCGCGAGGACGGTGCCGTCCGGTGCCCGCAGCTCGGCCTCTGCGAACACGATCCGCCGCCCCTCACGCACGATCGAGCCCAGGGCGTCGAAGGGGCCCTCGCGAACCGGCCTCAGGATCTGGAGCTGGAGGTCGGCGGTGGAGAAGCTGCCCTCGCCCGCCACGGCCATGGCCATGTCGAGCCAGACCGCGACGATGCCCCCCTGGACCGAGCCGCCGGGGATCGTGAACTCCGGCCGCGCCTCGAAGCGCAACTCGGAGCGGCCCCCTTCGGCCAGGCGGATGTCCGGCCGCATCAGGCTCATGATCGTCGCGTCCACGGCTCACCTCCTGGCGGGCAGGATGGTGGCTCGTCGCGAAAAGGCCAACCCCGGGCCAGCGGCGACGATTCGCCCTCGCGAACGCCCGCCACACCAGCACCAGGGTGGCCAGGCCGGGCGGGAGCGCGAGCCCAGGCCGGGCGGGAGCGCGAGCCACGGAAGCGTCACGAGCACGCGCACCGAGCGCGTCACCTCGATCATCAGCTCGAAGGGGTCGACCTGCATCAGGGGCACGCCCTGACCCACCACGACGACACACCAGAGGGCTGCGGCGGCTACACGACCCTGTCGCGCACCCAACCGGCCATGACGCCGTACATCTGCTCGATCGCCGCTTGCGCCTCGGCCTCGCTGACGCCGTCGGCCTCGAACTCGCAGCTCCAGGTGAGGTTGCTGCCTTCGTCGGTCGGCTCGACGACCATCGTGGAGCGATACCCCGTCACGGGGAAGGGCACTCCCTCGGGAATCGTGTAGACGAGTGTGCGGCTGGCAGGATCCAGGGACTCGAGCTGCTCCCGGATCCTCGTGTCGGGTCCGGCGACGATGATCCGCGCCATGCCCGGGCCCTCGCCCTCGAGCTCGACCGGCGTCCCGCCCGGCATCCAGCTCGTGTCTCCGAAATCCGAGATCAGCTGCCAGACGGCGTCGGCCGGTGCGTTCATCGCCTGGGTCACGGTGGCTCGTCCCATGGTTCCTCCTCGAAGCCGCGCAGTCTATCGCAGCTGCGGATCGCGGGACCGCTGCCGGGCTCGGCTACGGGCTTGGAGGGCAGGGCTGGCCGACGGCGGTGAGGGCCTCGCAGACCGGGACGAGCACGGCGACGCTGCGGGTGGCCCGAGGGTGACGTCGCGCCGCCTGGAACACGGCACGGCGGGCCGCAGCCAGGTCGCCCCCTGCCGACGCGACGAGCGCGAGGACACCGCTCACGTGGGCGGTCGCCAGGCTGGTGCCGTCGGCGAAGGCGAAGCCCCCGCCCGGAGCGGTCGA
Organism: Deltaproteobacteria bacterium; assembly: GCA_002687015.1. GTDB lineage: Bacteria > Myxococcota_A > UBA9160 > UBA9160 > UBA6930. Next base: position 8,679 of record NYZB01000125.1, on the reverse strand, counting down.
GACGATGTCCACGCCAGGGGCCGAGAGCTCGTTGCCCGGGCCGCGGTTGCCCTGGGCGAAGGCCTTGCCGCCGCGTCCGGTCGCCCCGACACCGATCACGCTGGCGTAGGCGGCAGGGTAGAGAGCCTCCTCGCCACCGTCGTTGCCCGCCGCCGCGACCAGGGTGACGCCCAGGCCCTCGAGCCGATCGGTTGCGCCCTGGAGGAGCGGGTTGGAGGGGCCCGCGAGGGACAGGTTCACGATGTGCACCCGCCGGGTCCAGGCGACGTCGAGGCCCTGAAGGACGTCGAAGAGCGCACAGACGTCGCCGCGTTCGGATCGATCCGGTCCGGGCTGGCAGACCGGGATGGCCAGGACGGAGGCCTCGGGCACCAGGCCCACAATGCCAAAGCCATTGCCGGGACGGGCCGCGAGGATCCCGGTGACCAGCGTCCCATGTCGCGCCGGCTCCTCGGGGACGAAGCGCGCCGCGATCTCCACCGTGCCCAGGTCCGGATGATCGAGCTGGGGCGTCGAGTCGAGGACGGCGATGCGCGTCCCACCGCCACGGGTGACCGGCAGCGAAGCGTCGACTCCGAGCTCATCGAGGGCGAACTGCAGCGGGCGGTAGGGGTCGGGGACAGCGGCCGCGTCCTCTGCCGCGGTCCCGGCTTCGGGGCCGCGGGCCGCCGCGGTCGCCCCGGTGTGGTAGGTGTCGTCCGGAACCAGGGTGCCTGATTCGGGAAGGCCCGGCGCCCACTGCACCGGGGCCATGTCCGCCGGCCCTCGCACTCGCGTGACCGATGCGCAGAGCACGGGGCTCCAGTACGAAGACACGATCTCGACGCCGTCCGCCAGGATCTCCGACGGGGAGCCGAGCTGGGCCAGGGCGGCCTTGGGCAGGAGCATCAGGGCGGCGCGAGCGTCACCCGGCTCGGGAGGGTTCGCGAGCTGCTGGGTGATGCGCGGGCTCGCTTCCGGCAGCGGCGCGCACCCCTCCAGCTCCTCCTCTCCGTGGGCGAGCGCAGAGAGCAGGAGGAAGATGGGAACGGCGAGCAGCTGTCGGCGGCGCAGGTGCATGGGCGAAAGGTAGGCGGGTCGAGCTCCGGGTCAGCGGCCGGCGGGTTCGGCGAACACCGAGAGGCCGCTCTCACGCACCGCCCCCAGGGCGGCGTGGGGATCGACCCCTCGGGCGAGGGCCAGGCGTACCCGACCGGTGGTGCTGGCCGCGGGGCTGGGGCCCATCTCGGCGCCCAACTCGGCCAGCAGCTCGCGCACCTGGGCCCAGGCGACGTCGTCCCGGAAGATGACCTCCAGGGCCGGACGATCCCCCACCCCGGGTGTCGCGGCCGTGGCCGTACGGAGCGGCTGGGGCCCGGCTGTGATGTCCGTTGCGAACCATGCCCCGCCGGCCAGCAGAAGCAGGGCGGCGGCCGCGGCCAGCTGTGCCTTCAGGCGCCGGTGAAGGCTCGCACGGGGGCCGCGATCGGTTCCGGGTCCGGCAGAAGGGGTCTGGGAGGCCCGGGTTCGGCGGAGCACCCGTTCCAGGGTCCTGTCGCCGTCCGGGACGTCGCCGTCGGCCTCGGCCTCGCCACTGACCTGGGCGAGCTCCTTGCGGCATCCCAGGCATTCGGCGGCGTGGCGGTCGATGGCGCTGCGGATCTCGGGGGGAAGGTCCGGCTCCCCGTACCACGCGATCCAGTCGAGCACCTCGGCAGGGCAGGTCGATTCGGGTCGAAGGGTGGCCATGGTCAGACTTCCTTTCCGTTACCGGGCTGGGCCGGCGGGCGCAGCTGGCGGCGGGCTCGGGACAGCCGCGACTTCACGGTGCCGCCCGAGACGCGAAGCCGCCTGGCGACGACCTCCGTGCTCTCACCGTCGACGGCGGCGAGCTCCACGACCTTGCGCTGGCTCTCGGGGAGCTGGTCGATTCGATGCTTGGTCCAGCGCAGCTCGTCGCGGGCGATGAGCTGCGCCTCCAGGTCGCGTTCGTCGGGGTAGGCCGCAAGCTGCTCCGTCGGCGTGGCGGCGACGGAAGACCGCTTCAAACGCCCGCGGGCACGATGGGCCTCGCGGCACTTGAAGGTCGCGATGCCCAGCACCCAGGTCGATACCCGGGACTTTCCCTCGAAGCCCGCCGCGCCCCGCCATACCTCGAAGAAGGTGTCGGCAACGACTTCCTCGGCGGTGTCCGGATCGCGCAGGCGTCGATGGACGAAGGCGAAGACGCGGGGGTAGAAGCGCTGGAACAGGTCTCGGAAGGCGACCTCGTCCCGCCCGGCGACCCGGGACAGCAGCACGCGATCGGCTCGGTCGGCGTTCACGGCTTTCCTCCCACGGGGGTCTGGAGGTTGCTGCAGGGAACCCCGGGGCCGCAGCCACCGTCCGGCTTCGGATCGACCAGTATCGGTACCGAAGGTCGGGACCGGGGCCGGACCGTCCGGGTCACGACCGGGGGGTTCGGATTCGGCTGGACGGCGCCCACGCAGACGCTTCCGGCCGAGCTGCACGCGCCCGGACTGGCCGGGGCTCCCGGGCTCGGCGGTCCGAGGCTGGGCCCGCCACCGCCGGCGCCGACCGTCGTGGGGAGGAAGCGATGGCGCGCCGGTCCCGCCGGGCCGCCCGCCAGGGGGCCCGCAGCACCGCTGTCGCCGCTCTCCGCTTCGCCTTCGTCGACGCCGATGCGCAGGCTCTCATCATCCGATCGTGCGCACTCGCCGGCACCGGCGATGACTGCGGCGTGAGCCGTACCTGCAAGGCCGAACAGGAGCGTCAGGGAGAGAAGCGTTCGCATGGGGTGTTCCTCAGGAATCGCCGCTCTCGGAGCTTCCGAGGGCGAGGATCAGGTAGCCGCCGAAGAAGTCCCGGCGGTAGTCGAAGACCTGCGCGGTCGACCGCACGCGCTCGTGGATCCAACGAGCCTCGACGCGCAGGCGGCGGCCAAGGGGTCGGCCGAGGACGACCCGGGTGCGCAGGTCGCGCTCCCGGCGGTCGCTCGAACGCAGACCGTACTCGACGCCGGCGAAGATCTCATCCGGCTCGGGAAAGGTGGTCGGATGGCGGAAGCTCCGTCGGGCGTAGCGACCCGATAGCTCCAGATCGAAGGACGCCGGGAGGCCCACCTGGACGCCGAGCTCGAGCTCCTGGGAGCCGAAGGAGTACTCGCGGCCCCGTGCGGAGAAACGACGCAGGCGAAGAGCCCCCCAGGCGGTGGCGTCCCTGCCGAGCTGGACCTGGTGGAGCAGCCCTACCCACAGACCGTTGCCATCCCGGTTTCGCGCCCGGCTCTCGTCCACGCCGGGCGGGCTGCACACGAGATCGCCGGGGTCCAGGGAGAAGGCCCCCGTGGCCCCAGGTCCATCCGGGACGTCGCCGTCCGTGAACTTGTAGTCGTCGCGATGAAAGCCGGCGCGCAGGGTCGTGGCCTGGGAACCGTCCCAGACGCGGTGCACGGAGAGGGCGCCCGTCTGGGAGAGCCGGAAGGGATCGCTGTCGACCCAGGCGTAGCTCGAGGTGAGCTCCGCGCGGAGTAGGGTGTCCGCATCGAGGGTGCGGTCCAACCACAGGGAGACCGCGGGCTGGGTGACGTCGAAGTCGTGGAGGTCGTCGTGGATGGAGCCATCCACGTGGAAGAGTCCCCCCAGGGCCCAGGGGCCTTCCGTCCAGAGCGTCGAGCCGGTCTCGAGCCTCCAGACGAAGCGCGTGTCCCGCTGACCGTGGAGCTCCTCGGGGAGTCGGACACCTGCTCCGCGCAGCACCACGTTGTCGTCGTACTCGGTGCCGAGCTCCACCCACAGCCACGGTGCGATCGGACCGCCGCCGCCCGCCAGGGCGCGCTCGGCCTCGGCGGACCAGGGCGTTCCGGGCCACTCTCGCTGTACGCGTTCGAGGGCTTCGCGCGCCCGGCTCGCCTGGCCGAGCTGGCGGCGCGCAAGGCCTGCGTAGTAGGACGCCACCGGCTCCACGTGATCCGGGTCCAGATGCCGGGCGGTTTCCAGGGCGTCCGCGGCGGCCGCCGACCGGCGCAGGGCGAGGGCCACGAGCCCCTTGTAGAGGAGGGTCTCCGGGAGGTGGGCCCCGCCCGCCTCGGCACGGGCCAGAGCGGATTCGGCCGCGGCCGGATCGCCGAGGTGGAACTGCGCAATGCCCTCCTGCAGCGCCAGCGGGGCGCTCTCGAAGCCGGCGTCTCGGGCGGCCAGGATGGCCTCCAGGGCGGCCGCCGGGCGGCCCTCGGCGTTCTCGCACAGGGCCAGGGCCAGGTGGGTCTCCGCGTCCGGAGCCACGCTCGGGTCCCTCAACAAGGGAAGCGCCGCCGGACAGCGTCCCTCCGAAGCGAGGGCGAGGGCGCGCTGGCGCAGGTCGTCCTGGGCGAGGGCGCTCGTCGCGAGCACGGCTCCGAGGAGAGTGCCCGCGAGGAGGCTCCAACGGCGATGGGCGCGCGCGATCAGCATGTTCCTCCCGGCGACCGTACCACCGTGGGGATCCACGCGAGAGCAACTCTGCTCCCCGCGGGGCAGGCGAACCCCACCTGCCACTCGTGAGTGGCCCGCTCTCCACGATCGGGTTCCCGGAAATCTGAAGCCAAAGCGGAACCAGGGCGAACCCCTCGATCACCCACTAGGCGCCGGAGATTCCCGGCGGCTCTGCCAGGAGATCGATTTGTTGGCCACCCACGCCGATTCCCACCTCCGCAAGAAGCCCATCCAGGCCCGATCCCGTCGCACCGTCGAAGCCATCCTCGAGGCCACCGATCGGGTCCTGCGGAGGGACGGCTACGAGGCGACCTCGACGAATCGCATCGCGCAAGTGGCCGGCTACAGCGTGGGCTCCCTCTACCAGTATTTCGCCGACAAGGAGTCGGTGGTCCGCACATTGATCGACGAGGTGGTGACCCGGGAGGACGAGGTGGTGGCCCGGCGTCTGGCCGACCTGAGCCACGCGCCGCTCGAGGAGTCGATGTCGGGAACGCTCGAGTTCCTGCTGCAGGCGCGCTGGATGCAGAGCCACGTCTATCGCGTCTTTGCCTTCGAGTCGCCGGGCCTGTTCGGAGTGCCCGCCCTCACGCGCATCCAGGAGCTGCAGACCGCCTGCCCCGGTGCGCTGCAGCAGCTCGCGGCCCGGCACTGGGACGAGCTGCGCAAGGACGACGTCGCGGCCACGCTCTGGGTCCTCGCCGCCGCCTCGAACGCAGTGACCTTGCAGCTCGCGGCCACTCCCATTGCCGACGTCACCGTGGCCAACCTGCTCGAGGCGGTCGCCGACGCCTGGGTCCTCGCCGCGCGCGGTCCCGCCCCCGAGCACCCGGCCGCTGATGCACTGGCCGCGTCCTGGCTGGCCAGTGACGGCGCCTCACCCATGGCGGGCTTCTCGGTCCGGCTCGCCGACGCGCGCGGCTATCTCCTGCGGACGTCGCGGGCGCTGGACCCGGGACGCATGGCCCCGGTCGTGTTTGCCCTCGCGGCCCTGCCCGAGGTCCGACGCGTCTCGGCGGAGCTCCGCCCGGGGGTTTCGGATGAAGCGCTCGATCGCGAGCTGCAGCTCTTCGCCGCCGCATTGCTGCGCGCCGGGGAGCGGCACGAGTAGGTCTGGCCATCCGTTCCCCACGGACCTCCTTCGGCCGCGCGCGGCACTTGACTCCCGCGGATTGGTGACGAGACATCGGTGCGAGGAGGAAACCGATGCCCACTCTCGCCGTTCCTACACTCTTCGATCGCCTCATCCAGGACGACGGAGCTTCCCTTCGAGGGCGTTCCGCGGGTCAGGCCTTCACGCCGGCCCTCGACCTCTTCGAATACAGTGATCGCTACGAGGTCGCCGTGGACCTGCCCGGCGTCGATCAGTCGAAGGTCGACGTGGCCTTCAAGGAAGGGACGCTCACCATCCGTGGCGAACGCGCCGCGCGGGCGCCCGAAGACGGGCGTCTCCTGCGCTCCGAGCGCAGCGCCGGTCGCTTCGGGCGCAGCGTCGTCTTCCGGGAGGAGGTCGCGGTCGACGAGATCGGCGCTTCCTTCAGGGACGGAGTGCTCACCGTGACGGTGCCGAAGACCGAGCGCCGCAAGCCCCGCCAGATTCCCGTCGCCGTGCATTGAGGGTCGCGGCGCTCCCTGCTTCCGGGCCGGGGACGGCCGAATCGGTGTAGCGGTTGATCCCGCGCTCCCCGGGCGCCATGCTCCCTGGGATGTCCACGTCGGGTCGTTTCCGTGTCCCCAGCCGCAACCGCGCCTACGAGGCGCACCTGCATCCTGCGCTGCGGGCCGCGCGGCGCGTCGAGCGAATCCTGGATTCCCTGCGAACCGAGATCGCGGGGGAGGCGACCCGGGTCCGGGTCCGACGCGTCTTCGAGCAGCCCCGCGAGATCTTCCGCCTCGAGATCGAGGCACCCTCCTGGGGCTACCAGCGCACGACCCTGCTCGATCGCGATGCGCTCGAGGAGCTCCTGGCGCAGGACGGCCTGCGCGAGCAGATCGAGATCGCAACGTGATCCCGCCCGGGTGGCGAAACGGGTAGACGCGGACGACTTAAAATCGTCTGGCCATTGGCCGTGCAGGTTCGAGTCCTGCCCCGGGCACCTGCCGGCCTCGTGTCGATGGCCGGCGGTGGGCTCCCTATTCCTCTTGGTCTTCGGGCAGGTCCAGGGCCTGGCTGATCTGCTCCAGGAGGGGCTGGCCGGCGAGGAACTCGACCCCCGCCCCGCCGTCCTCGCTCTCTCCGCTGGGCGCGAGAACCGTCCTCGACCACGCGATGCGGCCGATCGTCTCGATCGGCTCGGCGTCGGGCACGTGGATCTGGACCAGCACGCGTCTGCCGGGCGAAGGCGGATCGTTGGTGCGGATGAAGGCGCCCCCCCGGGAGAGGTTGGCGACGTACTCCCGGGTGTCGCGGAAGTAGGGCCGGCCCGTTCGAGGGTCGGTCTCCGCGTCGATCGTCGAAACCCGGACGGGCACGTGCACGGCGACACGTTCGTGGCGGCGGCTGGATTCGAAGTCGTTCGGCATGCTGGCTCCCCCCCTCCTGCCATCGCCCTCACGGGGGTGCAGCTTGAGTCGGAAGGCCTCAAGGCCGCGGGATTCCCGGCCGATGGTTCCCTTGCCGCGGCCCCGGGGCCGGGGAGGGAGCCACCGTGTCCGAGTCACCGGAGATCGGGTCCGAAGCGCTGTGCGAAGCGCTCGGACTACCCGAAGGGGAGCAGCTGGACCTCCTCCAGGTCGCACCGACCACGGTCACCCTGGTTCGCCGTCGGCCCGAGGAGGAAGGGCTGCCCGTCGCCCCGCCGGCCCTTCATGCCGAGGTCGAGACCTTTCCCCTGGCCTTCGTCCTGCGCGCCATCCATGGATCCGGCCAGTCGGGCCTGCTCCGCTTCCGCTACCGCGACCACCGCAAGAGCGTGTGGATCCGGCGCGGCGAGGTGGTCTTCGCGACCTCGAACCAGCGGGTGGACCGGCTCGGCGAATGCCTGCTCCGTGCCGGAGTGATCCAGCTCGGCATGCTCCGGGAGGCGGAGCGCAGCTTCCAGGTCGTGGGCCCCGGGGATCGCTTCGGGAAGGTCCTCGTCGAGCGCGGCTTCCTCACGCCGCGCGAGCTCTGGAACGGGGTCAAGTACCAGGTCGAGGAAGTGGTGCGCTCGCTGTTCGCCTACGGCAGCGGCACCGTGTCCTTCTGGGAGGGCGACATCGAGCCCGACAACGTCGTGCGTCTCTCCCTCCCGACGGCGCGCCTGGTCGAGGAAGGCCTGCAGCGCAGTGCCGAGCTGGCGAAGTTCCTCGCCGTGCTGAGGGACCCGCGCGTGAGCCTGGCCCGGGTCGAGGGATGCAGCGCCGAGCTGGCCGGCAACGAGCGCGCATTGGCCGATGCGATCGGCGCAGGCCGGGACTTCGAGGACGTCTGTCGGGTCCTCGACTTCGATTTCGCATCCGCGGCGCGCAGCATCCAGCTCCTCCGGCTGGTCGGTGCCGTGAAGCTGATGCGACTGCCCGAGGCCGGAGGTCTCACCGAGGACGAGTCCTTCGCCCTCGTGGATCGTGACTCGCTGCAGGAGCGGGTCTCGGGCCTCACGAAGTGGATCAACGAGCTGGCCTCTCTGGTCGCGCAGGCGGATGGGGGGTGGGCCGGCGTCCTCGAGCGGCTGGGTCGCGTGCTCGACGACACCACGGGTCGCTTCCCCGCTCTGCTGACAGGCGTCGAGCTCCGCCCGGGCGCGAGCCTCGACGTCGATGTCCTCGTGTCCCGGGGCCTGAAGCTGCCGGGACAGCGGGAGGACCAGCTGGCCTCCGCGCTGGGCGAGCTGATCGCTTATCTCGAGTTCGAGGTGAAGGACCACCCGGCGATCGCCGCACCCGACGAACTCCTGACTCGTCTGCGCGGCTCCCTGCCCACGCCCTGAGCCGCTGCCGACCTGCCCACGCTCTCGTCGGCACCTCCCGGCGACCCGCAGCGTCTCGTGGACAGGACGGCCCTGGCGGGGGGTGTCCCCTGGAGAGGACAGGCCCCCTTGTGATGATCCTGGGAAATCAACGACTTGGGGGCCGCCCGCCTTGGCACCCGGGTTGCTCCAGGGAAGCCCCGAGCACACACACGGGGATTCGACATGACTTCGCCTTCGATCGAGCCTTGGACATGGGGAGACACACAGGAGGCGGCGGGTCCGCCCTCACGGGCAGACATGCCGGAGGCGGCGGGGCCGCCCTCACGGGCAGACATGCC
>NYZB01000124.1 GCA_002687015.1 Deltaproteobacteria bacterium | reverse complement strand
CCATGGCGAGCCGGGTCTTGCCGGCGCCGGTCGGCAACGCGACGAGCCCCCGCCTCTCCGCCAGCTCCCAGGCCGACAGAGCCATCGCCCGGTAGGGCCTCAGCTCGACCGCCGCCCAGTCTGTTACCGGGGGGCCGACATTCCCGCGGACCCGGTCGATGACGGCGACGCCCGCCCGCAGGAGCGCGTCTCGCAAGAGTGCGTACCGGTGCCCGGGCGCCCGGTAGGCCTCGATTCGCGGGTCCCAGAGGACGCCGGGGAGCCCCGTGAATTCCGCGTCGTTCTCCCCAGACAACCGGATGGTCCCTCGATCGAACTCGAGTCGTACCGACACGAGGGGACGCCAAAGCAAGCGACGTGCCGTCGGGTCCCGGCGCTCCGGGCCCGTCCCTCCCTCGAGGGCCCGCTCGGCTGCTCACGCGGTGGACCGCGGTTCACACCGCTCGAGGACCGCGGGATGCGCCAGGCGCGATCGCGACGGGATACGGCCAACCTGGGATGGAAGGCTGGATCAGCCGGAGTTCGCCGGAAATTCGGTGTGTATCTCGTGTGTGGACATGCCGATGAACCGTGTGTAGAGTTTCCACATGAACAGCCGGCAGCTGCTTCGGCGACTGAAGGCCGCGGGCTGGGAGAAGGTCTCGCAGGTCGGCTCTCATGTGCAGCTGAAGCACCCCGAAAGGCCGGGCCGAGTGACGGTGCCCCATCCGAAACGAGAGCTTCCGAGAGGGACGCTCCGGAGCATCGAGAGGCAGGCCGGCATCCGGCTCCGCGAATGAGAGGACACCATGGCACGCAGCTACATCGCCCTTCTCCGCAAGGACCCGGACAGCGACTACGGCGTCGAGTTCCCGGACTTCCCGGGGTGCGTGACGGCTGGAAAGACCCTCGACGAGGCTCAAGCCTTCGCGAAGGAAGCCCTGGAGCTCCACCTCCAGGGCATGGTAGAGGACGGCCAGGAGATCCCCGAGCCGAGCTCGGTCGATCAGGTCTTCGAGGGGAGGTGGCCCACTCGGGGAACCGTGCCCTTCCTCGTCGCCACGAGGGCGCCCTTCTCCCGCGTCGTGCGGGTGAACGTGACCTTCCGGCCCGACGTGCTCGACGTTCTCGACGACTGGGCGGAGCAGAAGGGCCTCACGCGCTCCGCGGCCCTCGAGCGGGCGGTGGATCGGCTCAAGAAGACCGGCTGATCCTCTCGGGGCCGGGTCAGCCGCCGTGCCGGGAGCGGCGGCTCCGGCCATCATCACCAGGCCCAGGGCCCCGGCACCGACGAGCAGGAGGCTGCCGGGCTCGGGGACCTTGTAGCGGAGGCGCAGGATCGGCTGGAGAGAGCCGCTCGAGGTCGTGCTCTGCAGTCCATAGCTCGGGCCGGAGATGATCAGCTTGTTGGCGACGACCAGCGAGATCGTGCCGGCGCCACCGGCGGTCAGGTTGAACGAACCGGTGGTGGTTACGTTCGGCAGCGGCAAGCCGTTGCTGGTGAGGCCCTTGGCGGTCGCGACGCCCGTGGTCCACTGCTGGCTCACGACGGTGACGTTGATGCCGTAGCTGCCCGCGGTCGCGGTCCCCGCCTGCCCCAGGGTCGTGCTGAACCCGATGGCGCAGAAGCCGAACAGGTACGAACAGATGTCGGCGGTCTGGACGCCGCCACTGACCGCACCCCCGCTCGTCACGCTGAGCGGGCTGTGGTTGCCGACCTTGACGGTGATGGTGCTGACCGGGGACGTGGTCGGCGGCAGAATGGTCGTGGTGCCGGCGAAGGCCGACCCCCCGCCCCAGGTTCCGGAGTTGCTCGTCGAGACGCCATTGGTCTGGGGGATCGTGAGGATGATCACGCCGATCACCTCGTCGACCTCGGTCTCGACCTCGTAGAGCACGCCGCCTGCCTGCTGGCGCAGCGAGTCGATGTAGAAGTTGCAGAACACGGGCTTCGCCTTCGAGAGCGGCACGGCCTGGCGAATCCGCTCGGCCTCCGACGGCAGCGCGAACTCGCCCCGGAGCTGCCGGGAGATCCAGCGGGCCTGCTGCTCGGCGAGGGGCCAGATCGAGCACAGCACGCGGCAGCAGCCGACGAAGAAGAGGTTCTCGTGCGAGGGATGGACGACCCGCTGGTACAGGCGGAGCTCGGGTGCGCCGCTGCCGAGCGTCTCCTCGGAGAGGTAGGGGAAGTCCATCTCGTAGCCGGTGGCGTAGAGGATCACGTCGGCCTCGAGTCTCGAGCCGTCGACGAACTCCACCCACGGGCCTTCGAAGGCGCGGATGTCCGGCTTCACGCCGATCTTCCCGGCACGCAGCGCGGGCAGGAAGTCGAGCGACATCGTCGGGCGGTCGTCCCAGGCTTCGAGCTCGTGGGGAGGCAGGCCGAAGGATTCCGGCGTGCCGACCTGCTTCTCCAGGCGCCGGAAGAGCATCCGGAGCACCCTCCGGAAGAGCCACACGCGCGGTGCCTCGGGGATCACGCGCAGAAGCCAGGGCAGGGCTTCGCGGGGTGGGGTGCGGGCTGTGCGCGACGAAGAGCCACCAGAAGAAGGTCCCGCTCCCGAAGGCAGCCAGGCCGGCTAGGAGTGGAAGCGCCTGCCAGCCTTCGCCGGAGCCGCCGACGAATCGCATGCCAACCCCCACCCCCACGCACGCGCACAGGGCTCCCATCACGCCACACTGCAGCAGTCCACTCGTCACGGCCGGCCACCTCGGATGGGCACCTTCAGCCCGCGGGTCGTAGACAGCCTATCAGCTTGCGGCGCGGCGCCGACCCTTCCGCCATCGACGTACCGCACTGCGTTCGTCATCCTCCGCCGGTGCCGCGATCCGACTCCGAACCGCTCCGGGAAGGAGCCCTGAAGGGGCTCTCGGTGCTGGAGGTCGGGGAGATGGTGGCCGCTCCCTTCTGCACGAAGCTCATGGCGGACCTGGGAGCCGACGTCGTGAAGGTCGAGCCGCCGGGGAAGGGCGATCCCTCCCGCTGGCGCGGCCCCTTTCCGGACGACGAGGTCCACCCCGAGCGCAGTGCGCTCTTCCTCTATCTGAATACCAGCAAGCGCTCCGTGACCCTCGATCTCGCCTCCGAGGCGGGCAGGGAGATCTTCGCCCGCCTCGTCGAAGGCGTCGACGTGCTGGTCGAGGATCGCAAGCCCGGCGAGATGGCCGCGCTCGGGCTCGGCTACGACGATCTCGCGGCGCGGGACCCGCGCATCATCGTCACGTCGGTGACCCCCTTCGGTCAGACCGGCCCCCGCAAGCTCCACCGGAGCCAGCACCTGAATCTCTACCACTCGAGCGGCCACGCCTCCCCGTTCAAGAAGCGCGAGGCCGTGGAGGCCGGCGGGAGCCGCGCACCGGCGCGGGCCGGGGGCTACCTGGGCGAGTACGACGCGGGGCTGAGCGCGGCGGTGGCGACGCTCGGCGCCGTGTTGGGCCGCGAGGTGACGGGCGCGGGACAGAACGTGGATGTCTCCAAGCAGGAAGCCATGATGAACCTCGAGCGCGTCATCATCGGCATCTCCGCCAACGCGCCGGATCCCTTCGCGGGCCGATCTCCGGGTGGTCTGGTCCGCGCGAAGGATGGCTACGTCAACGTGATCACCCTGGAAGACCATCAATGGGAGGGTCTGCTGCGGGCGATGGGGAACCCGGAGTGGTCCCGGGCCGATTGGTGCCAGAGCAAGGCCAGTCGCCAGGAGCACGCCGACCAGATCGAGGAGCAGGTCGGGGCGTGGGCCGCCGGCCTCACGCGAGACGAGATCTACCACTGCGTGCAGGCCGAGGGGACGCCGGCATCCCCGGTGCGCAACGTGGCCGAGGTCATGGCGTGGGAGCAGACGAAGGCCCGGGGCTTCTTCCGCGAGCTCCCCCATCCGGAAGCGGGAACCCAGCTCTACCCGACCGCGGCCTACCAGTTCTCCGAAACACCGTGGGCGGGCGCGCGCGCGCCGCTCCTGGGTGAGCACAACGACGCGATCTATGGCAGGGCCCTCGGCATCCCCCCCGCCGAGCTCGAGAGCCTGGCCGGCTCCCGGGTCATCTGATGGCCGAGCGCGGCGCACCGCTCTCCGGCGTCCGGGTGACGGACTTCACCTGGGCCTGGGCCGGGCCCAAGGGGACGCTCCTGCTGGCCATGCTCGGCGCGGAGGTCATCAAGGTCGAGAGTCGCGCGCGGCTGGACCACGCCCGCGTGCACTCTCTCACCGCGGGGAACATCAGCGGGGGCATCGACGAGTCCCCCATCTTCAACGACCTCAATCTGGGCAAGCGCTCCGTCACCCTCAACCTGCGCAAGGAAGAGGCCCGCGACCTGGTGCGACGCCTGGTGATGAAGAGCGACGTCGTCGTGCAGAACATGCGCCCGGGAGTGCTCGACAAGCTGGGAATGGGCTACGAGGACCTCCGCGCCCTGAAGCCCGAGATCATCATGCTCTCCTCCTCGGCCGTGGGCGCCACCGGACCCGAGTGCTCCTACGCCGGGTACGCGCCCACCTTTGCCTCGCTGTCCGGCATCGGCGACATCTCCGGCCATCCCGACGAGCCCCCGCAGCTGCTGGGCGGCTCCGTCGACCTGCGCGTGGGCACGGCTTCGGCCTTCGCGGTGCTCGCCGCCTTGATCCATCGGCGGCGCACGGGGCAGGGCCAGCACATCGATCTCTCCTCCACCGAGGTCATGAGCTCGATGATGGGAGATGCCTTCGTGGGATACGGCCTGACCGGTCGGCTCCCCGAGCGGCTGGGGAATCGAGACGAAGCCATGGCTCCCCACGGCTGCTACCGGTGCAGGGGCGAGGGCGAGTGGATCGCGATCGCCGTCGCGAACACCGCCGAGTGGGAGGCGCTCAAGTCCGCACTGGGCGATCCCAGACTGGAGGGCGAGGCCTTCGCCGAGGCCGAGGGGCGTTGGCGCCACCAGGATCGGCTCGACGAGATCATCGAGTACTGGACGAGCGGCCGATCTTCCAGCGAGGCGGTCGAGATCCTCCAGCGAGCCGGTGTGGCGGCCGCTCCTGTGCAGAGCGGTGCCCTTCTGGCGGCGGATGCCCACGTCGAGGAGCGCGCGGTCTTCGAGTCCGTACGGCATCCGACGATGGGCGAGAGGAAGGTCGTCGGGCCGCCCTGGCGGCTCGAAGGCGCGCAGCTACGCGGCGCTGCACCCCTCCTGGGCCAGCACAACGACTACGTGCTCGGCGAGATCCTCGGCCTCGAGCCCCGTGAGATCGAGCAGCTCGAGGCGGACGAGATCGTCTACTAGTCGTCGAAGTCGCCTTCGGGCCCCTTGTCCGAGTCGAGCTTGGCCGCTGCGGCGCAGATCTTCTCCTCGGTCCACTCGCCCGGGTCTTCCGTTCGCTCCGCCTTGGCTCCGACGTCGTGGGAGCCCGCCTCCAGGATGGCGTCGATGGCCAGTGTGGCGGTGTCCCCCGCGTTGAAGACATCGGTGAGCAGCCCGTAGACGAACTCCTCGACGCGCCCGGCCATCCGGTGCCGGACCTTCTCCGGCTGGGAGAGGATCTTGTTCTCGAAGGGCAGGTTGAGCTTCTTGAAGTTGCCGCCCTTGATCCCCTTGTCCGCGGCGTAGGCGACCATCTCGGCCCAGAGGCTCTCCTCCACACCCTCACCGACGATCTTGTTGAAGCTGCCGTCCTCGTTCTGGCTGGCGTTGCCGTAGTCGTTGACCTCGAGGCCCCAGGAGATCATCTGGAGCGCCGTGGCGACGTTGGCCTTGGTGGTGCTCGTCTCGGAGGCGATGCGGCGCAGCCGCTCGGAGCTGTTGCCCGAGGTGCCGTGCTGCGCACCCGAGATGCCGTAGGGGGCCAGGGCCTCGTGGACCGCCTTCGTGAGCTCCACCTGGATCCCCTGGTCGCTGGCCTCCAGGCCGTGGGTGGTGCCGTTGTTCAGCGCGATCCAGTCGGGGAAGATGCCGTGGCCATTCAGTCCGCGGATCAGGAAGACGGCCTCCTCGGGGGTGGAGAGACCTGCGGACCCCTTGATCTCGCCGACCTCGGTCTCGAGGCAGGCCCAGCTGGGCACGCTCGGGTTGAGGGCGAGGTTGGCCAGCAGGTTCTCGTCGTCGGGCAGGTGCGAGGCGTCGATGGCGATGGAGGTCATGCCGGCCTCGAAGAGGGTCGGAATCTCCACCTTGGCGCGCTCGATGTCCTCGTCACCCTTGATGCCGTAGTGGTCGGCGTGGATCGCGACCGGGATCGTGATGCCCAGCTCGTTGCAGAGCGCGTCGACCTGGCGGGCGATGTTCCAGTAGTTGACGGCGCAGTAGGCGCCGGTTCCGCCCTCGGACTTGGCGATCTCGATCAGGATCGCCGCGTTCGCTCGCTGCGCGGCCTGCAGGGCGCCGCGGATCACCAGGTGGCTCCGGCCGTTGGCCGCGATCGTCATCGCCTGGCCCTTCGCGATCATCGCCCGGTCGATCACCTTCCCGCTCACGATCAGGGCCTTCGAGTTGGGGAAGAGACGGGTGACGTTCGGGGGACGACCGACTTCGAGGGCCTTCGAGAATTGCGACGACATGCGAATCGACTCCTTGTCCTGTCACACGGGGCCCATGGGGCCCGCGGTGGTTGTGGCGCGGTGGGCCGGCCCTGGTTCTGCAGATGGCGCAGCAGCTTGCCAGCCCCGCAGGATAGCCATCGCGCCGGATTCCGCTCCCTGGGTCGCGATGCCCCAGCCCCAGCCCCGGGACCGGAGCAGAGCTCGGCTCCATGCGAGGGGCGCTATCGTCGCCGTCTCCCGAACGCCCTCGAGGAACCCGATCGTCCATGACCCGCCAATCGCCCTTCGCTCCCCTCAGCTTCTCGCGCGGCCCTGCCATGAAGAACCGCTTCATGCTCGCCCCGCTGACGAACCTCCAGAGCCACGACGATGGGCGGCTCTCGGAAGACGAGTTCCACTGGCTGACCATGCGCGCCAGGGGCGGCTTCGGCGCGACGATGACCTGCGCCTCCCACGTCCAGGCGCGCGGAAAGGGCTTTCCCGGGCAGCTCGGCGTCTTCGGAGACGAGCATCTCGACGGGTTGGGTCGACTCGCGGCCGGAATCCGGAAGGAAGAGAGCGTCGCGATCCTCCAGCTGCACCACGCGGGCATGCGCTCGCCGAGGGAGCAGATCGGCGAGGCGCCTGTCTGCCCCTCCGCCAACGCGGAGACGGGTGCGCGCGCCCTCGAGCCCGACGAGGTCGAGGAGCTCGCCGAGGACTTCGTCGCCGCCGCCCTGCGCGCGGAGCGGGCGGGCTTCGACGGGGTCGAGGTGCACGGTGCCCACGGCTACGTCCTCGCCCAGTTCCTCAGCGCCGAGGTCAACACCCGCGACGATCGCTACGGAGGCTCGCTCGAGAACCGCTCCCGCATCCTCTTCGACGTCGTCGAAGGCATCCGCGAGCGCTGCCGACCCGACTTCGTGGTCGGGGTCCGGCTCTCGGCGGAGCGCTTCGGCGTGACGCTCGCTGAAGCACGCGAGGTGGCCCAGCGCCTGATGCGGGAGGATCAGGTCGACTTCGTCGACATGTCGCTCTGGGACGTGTTCAAGGAGCCGGCCGAAGAGGAGTTCCAGGGCCGAAGTCTGCTCTCCTACTTCACCGAGCTCGATCGCGGCCGGGTGCGGCTTGGCGCGGCCGGCAAGATCACGAGCGCCGCCGACGTGCGCGCCTGCATGGAGGCAGGCCTCGACTTCGTGCTGCCGGGCCGTGCGGGCATCCTGCACCACGACTTCCCGATGCGCGTGCGCGACGACACCGACTTCGAGCAGGTCGCGCTGCCCGTGAGTGCGGACTACCTCCGGGCCGAGGGCCTGGGCGAGGCCTTCATCGGGTACATGTCCACCTGGGGCGGATTCGTGGGGGCTCCCGAAACAGGGACCTGAGTCTCGCCAGCCTCGAGAACGGCTCCTCGAGCGCTCAAGACCCCGCGGCAGGTAGCGGTAGACCGTACAGCTCCGCCGCGTTGCGGAAGGTCGCTGCCTCCGCCACGTCCCGGGGTATCCCTTCGAGCTGCCGAGCGAGGACCGCGCGCGATTCCGGGTAGGTGCCCTCGGGATGGGGGTAGTCGGAGGCCCACATCAAGCAGCGCGCGCCGGTGCGAGCCGCGTTGGCCAGGCCGACCGGATCGCGTTGGAAGGTGACCGCGCCCTGGCGGCGGAAGGAGTCACTGGGCTTCTCGCGCAGCTTCGGCTTCACGAAGGCGGCGTGCTCTTCGTAGGCCTCGTCCATGGCATCGAGGGTCCAGGCGAGCCAGCCCGCTCCGCACTCGATCATCACGACGCGCAGCTCAGGATGGCGTTCGAGGACGCCGGAGGCACACAGGTAGCTGACCGTCTCCATGGGGGCCGAGACGGTCACCACGTAGTTCACGACGGCGGCTCCGGGCCCGTGAGCCGGGGTCTGGCTGCGGCCGGTCCCCACGTGGAAGGAGAGCGGAACGCCCACGCCGGCGGCGGCCTCCCAGAGTGGCTCCCAGACCGGGTCATTGTACGGCCGCGCGTCGTCGTGGCAGGGGACGAGGGCCGCGCGCAGTCCGCGCGCGGGGAAGTCGCGGAGCATGCGCACCGTCGCTTCGAGGTCGCGCGTGGGCAGGAGGCCGACGGGGGCATAGCGGTCGTGGGAGCGGTAGGTGTCGGAGAGCCAGGCGTTGTAGACCTCGCAGCTGGCCACCTGCAGCTCCGGATCCCGCATATGGAAGACGCAGAAGAAGGCGACGTTCGGGTAGAGGACCTCGGCCCACACGCCGTCGCTCTCGAGGACCTCGAGCCGCTTCTGTGGATCCGAGGTGCCCCAGCCGAAATCGATCGGTCCCTCCGCCACGCGGCCGGCGGCCGAATCGACCGGGACCGGCAGCTTGCGGACGATCTCGTCCTCGACGACGAAGCAGAGCCGCCCCTCGCGCCCCTCGACCCGTGGCCCTCGTCCGCGCATGGAGGCCGGAAGCTCTCGCACCCACAGGTCGCTCGGCTCGGTCACGTGACCATCGGCCGAGATGACGAGATCCGGAGCCGCCTGGTTCATGGGATGTCCACCTCTGGCGATCGAGCGGCGCAGGGTTCCGATCCGATGCGGTGCTCAGTTGCCGGCGAACTGTCCCGCGTCGAAGTAGTCCCGCCAGCCTGCGATCTTGCCGTCTTCGGTCAGCTCGAAGACGCCACACACCGGGAGCACGATGTTCTTGTCCCCCATCACGATCGTGTCGATCCGCTCGTTCATGACCTTGAGGCCGTCCACGAGCTGCAGGCGGACGTCGAACTCCACCGAGCTCGCCATGCCGCCGAGCAGGCCCGCGATGAAGGTGCGGATCTCGTCCTTGCCCTTGCAGGGAG
Organism: Deltaproteobacteria bacterium; assembly: GCA_002687015.1. Classification (GTDB taxonomy): domain Bacteria; phylum Myxococcota_A; class UBA9160; order UBA9160; family UBA6930. The sequence continues at coordinate 5,586 of NYZB01000124.1, read as the reverse complement.
CCATCGGGATGTTGTGGTAGACGGCATCGTCCGTGAACGCATCCATGATGGTCTCGAGGTCGGCCCGGCTCCACGCTTCGCAGAACTCCCTGACGACCTTGTCCGCATCCATGTCATTCCCCTCTTGCTGGTTTCCGGCCCGCCGGCCCTCGCTCCGCAAGGTGCCAGCGCAGGCCACCCACGATACCTGAAGTCGACCGGGCGCCGCTTGCCTCTGGCGGAGCCCGACACGGTTCGCGGGGGTGCCGGACGGGCTAGCCTCTTCCCCATGGCCGTCGGAGCACCGCCATGATCGGAGCCCTCGCCGCCGCCGCCCTGGGCGCGCTGACGTGGTCGTTCCTGGAGTACGTCATCCACCGGTGGCTGGGCCACGACAGGCGCACGCGGCCGAACCCCTTCGCGACGGAGCACGTCACCGCTCTGGGACTGGGTCTTCGGGACCCTGCGGCCGCCCGGCAGGCTCCGGGTTCCGCCGAAGCTCGCCATGGTCTGGCTGGTCGATCCCGAGACCGGTGCCGTGCGACCCGAGCACGCAGAGCACTACCAGCTCGCGACGGCTCGGAGCTGAGGGCGCCTAGGCGAGAGCGACGGGCAGCGTCTTGGGGCCGCGCACGAGAGCACCCGAGGGCGCCGAGTCGCGGGGGGCGCCGAGCAGGCGCAGCCGGGGAAAGCGCTCGGCGATGGCGTCGAGGGCGACGGCCATCTCCTTGCGGGCCAGGTGCATTCCCGGGCAGGAGCGGATACCCCTCCCGAAGGTGAGGATCCGCGTCTCCGGCCGGGTGATGTCGAAGCGTTGGGAGTCGGCGCAGACCTCGGGGTCGCGGTTCGCCGACGCCATGCTGAACAGCACGACGGTGCCCGGCGCGAGCTCGTGCCCGCAGAACTCGGTGGTCTCGCGGGCCGAGATCCTCGGGAGGTTGGGTACCGGCGGCTCCCAACGCAGGGTCTCCTGGATCGCGCCGGGCCGCAGCTCCGGCTGCTCGACCACCTGCTGCCAGGCATCGCCCTCGCTGAGCAGCGAGTGCAGGAGGCTCCCGATCCCATCCAGCGTCGTCGTGGCGCCCGCCGAGAACATCAGGCGCACGTGGGAGAAGATCTCGTCGTCGGTGAGCTTGCGTCCGTCGGCCTCGGTCTCGAGGAGGGCCGAGATCACGTCGTCCCTGGGCTCGCTTCGCCGGGCCTCGACGGCGGGCTTCAGGTGGCGCGTGAACTCCTCGGCCGCCTTGCGGGAGACCTCGAAGCGAACCCCCGGTGCGCCGAGCATCTCCCAGGCCCAGCGATGGAACTGGTTCTCGTTCTCGCGAGGCACACCCACGAGCCGACAGATCACGAAGAAGGGAAAGAGGTGCGTGAAGCTCTCGACCAGGTCGGTCTCGCTCTCTCGCTCGAGCCGATCCAGGATCTCGTGGGCCAGCCCCGCCATTTCCTCGTCGCCATAGCGCTCGATGGCCCGGGAGCGAAAGGCCGGCGTGGCCAGGCGCCGGTAGAGGAGGTGCTGCTCACCCTCCATGGACTGGAAGTTCGGCCCGATCACCTTGGCAATGGTGTTCTGGTACAGCGTGGCCGGCGGAAAGGTCTCTACATCCTGAAACCCCTCGAGCAGGGTGTCGAAGCGGGTGGTCACGAGGCAGGGCTTGCCACCGAAGGCCGCGTCGGCGAGGGGGCCCTGGTCCCGCAGCCTGGCGAGCAGCTCGTGCATCTCGGCGCCGGGCAGGGGATGGGCGGCGAAGTCGATCGGTGTCATCCGTGAGGCTCCGATTCGGACCATAGCCCAGCGATGGGTGCGAAGAGCGCGCCGCCCGCGCTGCGCGTCAGGAACATCCGGTCTTCCCGCCGCGCAGGAGCTGGCCCGGGAGTGCGCCCTCGGCGTCGAGCTGGTCGACCCCGTCCTGGCGAAGCACCGTGCCGTTGACCACCACGGCCCTCACGCCTTCGGCCCGCGCGATCAGGCGATCCGCGCCGGCGGGGAGGTCGCGAACCCGCTCGAGCGGTCCGCACGCCACCGTCTCGGGGTCGAAGACGACCACGTCCGCCGCCAGGCCGGGCAGCAGACACCCGCGATCGGAGAGGCCGAAGACCTCCGCCGGTCTTGCCGTCAGGTGCTTCACGGCCTCCTCCAGGGAGAGGGCCTGCTTCTCGCGTACCCAATGGCCCAGCAGGTGCGTCGCGAAACCGGCGTCGCAGAGCTGCGAGGCATGCGCTCCGGCATCCGAGAGGCCGAGGACCACCGAGGGATCCCGCAGCAGCTCCACGACGGTCGATTCCGTGAAGTTCATCATCGAAACGCGGAAGCGCGCCTCGAGGTCGCTCTCGAGCGCCAGGTCCAACGCGAGATCGATCGGGTCGACGCCGCGCTCGGCCGCGATCTCGGCGAGCGGGCGCTCGTCGAGGCCGGGATCCGGACGAAACTCCGAGACCACGGTGCGCTCCCAGCTCATCGTGAAGAGCTGGGCGTCACCCCGCTCCTTGAGCGCGCGCCGGAACCGGGGATCGCCGTAGATCGCCTTCTTGCCCTCGTGGTCGGCCTTGAGCACCTCGGCGAAGAGATCGAGGCTCTCGAGAGGGAAGGGCGTCGAGAACTGGAATTCCATCTGCAGCGGACGGCAGGAGACCTGCGGGACCAGAGCGACGCCGTTGGCCTGGAGCTTCCGGTGCATGTCGAGGACATCGCGATGCCCCTCCGGTCCAAAGGCATCGCCGAGTAGCGCGGTCCAGCTCACCGTGATCCCGGCGCGGCGTTGTAGCTCCGCGAGCTCTTCGAAGAGCATCCCCGGGCCGATCGCAGACTGCACCACCCGGCCATCGGCGCCGGCCGCGCTCCTTGCCAGGGCCTCGACTTCGTCGAAGCTCGAGAGGCGGCTCGGCACCGGACGACCGTCGTAGCCGACGTGGGGCGGCGCCTTGGACGTGGAAAAGCCCAGGCCTCCCGCGCGAATGGCGTCGCCCACCAGGGCCTGCATCTGGGCGACCTCGTCCTCGGTCGCCTCGCGTTCGGTGGACGCTTCGCCCATCACGTACATGCGGACCGGCGTGTGACCTACGAGCGCGGCCACGTTGATGGCGCTCCCCCGCGCCTCCAGGGCATCGAGGTACTCCGAGAAGTGCTCGAAGGGCCAATCGTCCGTGCCGCCGAGCCCTGTTCGCAGCGCCTCGAGCGACATCCCCTCCACGTTCTCGAGGGTCCGGAGGATCATCTCGCGGTGCTCCGGCCGCGTGGGCGCGACGCCGAAGCCGCAGTTCCCCAGGACCACCGAGGTGACTCCGTGCCACGGGGAGATCGTGAGGTTGCGGTCCCACAGGATCTGCGCGTCGTAGTGGGTGTGGATGTCGATGAAGCCCGGCGCCACCGCGCAGCCATCGACTTCGAGCGTGCGGTCGGCGCTACCGGCGATCTCTCCGAGTGCCGCGATCTTGCCGTCCCGAATTGCCACATCGCTCCGGACTGCGGGAGCCCCGGTGCCGTCGACGAGCGTACCGCCGCGAATCAACAGGTCGTAGTGCCGCGACATCGCTTCTCCTCGTTCGGCCCGCACGAGGATAGAAGGGGCGTCGGGTGGTCTCAACGTCGTGGACTGTGGGCCGGGATTCGAGGCGAGCGGCCGCGAATCGACGGCCGGCCGAGCATGAGCCATTTCGACGTTGTACCGTTCCTCTTTCGAAGCAAAGCGGACGACGTACTCGAGCTCGCCCATCGATGGGGAGGAATCCGGAATGAGCGCAGACGCACCGAAGATCCAGGACTGGGTCATCGACACCGACACCCACATCACCGAGCCCGGGGATCTCTGGACGAGCCGTCTGCCTGCCAAGTACAAGGATCGCGCGCCCCACATCGTTCGCGACTCGGAGACCGGGGTCGACACCTGGCGCATCGGCGACTCGGGTGCGCTCATGCCCGTGGGCTACACGGCGACCGCCGGTTGGCGGGAGCCCTTCCCGGCCGCGCCCAGGAACATGGACGAGGTGCCGAAGGCCAGCTACGACCCCGTCGCGCGTCTCGAGTTCATGGACCGGGTGGGGATCTGGGCCACCACGCTCTACCCGAACGTGGGGGGCTTCGGCAGCCAGGCCTTCCTCGGCTTGAAGGACCCGGAGCTGATGCTCGCCTGCGTGCGCGCCTACAACGACTTCCTCATCGACTGGGTCTCCCCAGATCCTCGCCGGTTGATACCGATCCTGGCGACACCCTTCTGGGACGTCGAGGCGTCGGTCGAGGAGGTCGAGCGCTGCGCGAAGCTCGGTCACAAGGGCGTCCTGTTCACCGGCGAGCCCCAGAGCCACGACATGCCCATCCTGGCGAGCAGCCACTGGAACCCGCTCTGGGAGGTGGCGCAGGCCTGTGATCTGCCAGTGAGCTTCCACATCGGCACGGGGACCTTTGACGACGGCTTCACCCCGGAGCGCATCGAGATGACCGGGCCCGGAAGGACCAATGGCTTCGCGGCCACCTCGCTCTTCCTCGACAACGGCAAGCAGCTGGCCGATCTGCTCTTCTCGGGCATCCTGCCCCGCTTCCCGGAGCTCAAGTTCCTGTCCGTGGAGGCCGGGATCGGCTTCATTCCCTTCATTCTCGAGAGCTGCGACTACACCTTCGAGTACGGGCAGGTGCGGTCTTCGAACCCCGAGTTCGAGCTCAAGCCGAGCGAGTACTTCGCTCGCCAGGTCTACGGCTGCTACATCTTCGAAGAGTTCGCACCCAGCGAGCTGCTGGACGCGATCGGGGTGGACAACGTCCTCTTCGAGACGGACTACCCGCACCCGGTGTGCCTCCACGACAACGTGCGCGAGAAGATCGATGCGGGGCTCGGCGGGGTGTCGCGCGAGGCGCAGCGCAAGGTGCTCTTCGAGAACGCGGCGAAGCTCTACAAGGTGGAGACGCCCGACGTCCCGCCCCCGGTGCCCGTCGGGTAGCCTCGCCCAGGAGTCTGCGCGGCAGAGACGAGTTCCGCCGCCAAGAGCGAGGAACACTCCCGGCCCGTGCCGGGAGCGCTCTGGATCGCGCGCCGCCGTCCGCCCAGCGTCCGGCGCCAAGGTGGGGTGTCTGTTTCGTGCCTCGCGATCGTTCGGGCGGGGGTCCGGAGGTTGGTGAAGGGGTGGTGCGCGTGGTTGGGGGTTTCGTCTCGGGGCGTATGGGCGGGCGCGGGCTGCCGAGCGTCCGGCGCGGGCCTGGGGGCTTCGTTGGGGGTTTGTTGCCCGATCGAGAGAAAACGCTCGACGGGGATAAAAGATAGCCTTATTCTACACCATCATGAGTCGCCGTCGGCCCCAACAGCTCGAGCTCAAGCACTACGGCTGGGGCGGAAAGCGGCCCGGCGCCGGACGGAAGCCCGGGCCCAGCCCCCGCGTGCGGCACCTCTCCCGGGCGGTCCTGGCCTCCCGACATCCCTGCCACGTCACCTTGAAGGTGCGGCCCGGGGTGCCCTCGCTCCGGTCGGTGCGCCTCGTCCGGGAGGTGGAGAGGTCCTTCTCCACGGCCTGTGAGCGGGGGGACTTCCGGCTCGTCCACTACTCCCTCCAGGCGAACCACGTCCACCTGATCGTGGAGGCGAGGGATGCGGACTCCCTGGGGAGGGGGATGAAGTCCCT
>NYZB01000123.1 GCA_002687015.1 Deltaproteobacteria bacterium | reverse complement strand
TTCCTCCTCAGCGCCCAGTACCAGGACGATCGCACCAAGCCGATCCGGATCGTCGGGCCGCCGGACGTCGAGGCGCGCGTGCGCCTGGCCGCACGGGCCCTGGGCCACGCGATCGAGGGCCACGAGTGGAGCTTCCCGATCCTGTTCCAGGAGCTGCCCGCGGGCGCGGACCACGAGGTGGGCCCCGTCCGCGCGCGGGCCTTCGCGACGAATCACTCGCCCGAGGCGAACCCGCACGGCGTCGTCGTCAGCGCCGGCCACCGCAAGGTCGCCTATTCGGGGGACACCGGCTGGTTCGACAGCCTCCCCGACGAGGTGGGCGGCAGCGATCTCTTCCTGTGCGAGTGCACGCAGGTGGTACGCAGCTACGAGTTCCACCTCTCCCTGGAAGAGCTCGTCGACCAGCGCGAGACCTTCGACGTCGGCCGCCTGATCCTCACCCATCTCGGTGAGGACATGAGGGCCCTGACCGAGCATGGCGGCTTCGAGGTCGCCGACGACGGCCTCGTCATCAAGCTCTGAGGAAGGCCCGCCCCGCGTGATCAAGCTGGCGGGGCGGGGACCAGCTCTCCCAGGATCCGCCGACCGCGCGCACCGGTCGTACGGGGCAGGTGGTTCGCGAGACCGAGCAGGGCGTTGCGCCCCATCAGCGAGAAGGCCATCGCCTCCGCCGCCCCAGCGGGAACCCCGACGGCGTCGAAGGGCTCGACGTGAGCGGCCGGGCCCCGCGCGGCCAGGGCCGCCATCAGCGTGGGATTGCGAGCGCCTCCCCCGCCGACCAGCAGCCGGGCCACGGGGCCGGCCGGGAGGAACCGCTCCGCGGCCTCGCCCACGGCCGCAGCGACGAAGGCGACGAGGGTCGCCAGGAGGTCTTCGAGGCTTCGCCCCCGGGCCTGGCTGCGCCTCCACAGATCCTCGGCCTCGCGGAGGCCGTAGCGCTCCCGCCCGGTGCTCTTGGGGGGCGGACGCCGCAAGAAGTCGTCGTCGAGGAGCTCGGCGAGGAGCGCATCGTCGACCCGGCCGCGCGCGGCGCGAGCTCCCCCCTCGTCGTAGCGCTCCGCGCCGGCCGTCGCCGTCGCCAGCACGCCGTCCATCAGCGAGTTGGCCGGCCCCACGTCGAAGGCCTGCACGGCGTCGGCGTCGCCATCGGGCGGAAGCCAGGTGAGATTGGCGATGCCGCCGAGGTTCAGGACCAGACGCGCCTCGCCCGGCTCGGCCATGACCGCCCAGTGGAAGAAGGGCGCGAGGGGAGCGCCTTCGCCCCCCGCGGCCAGATCGCGAGCACGGAAGTCGGCGACCGTGGGCCGGCCGGTGCGCTCCGCGATCACCGAGGGATCGCCGAGCTGGAGGGTGCCGTGCCGCTCGGGATGATGGGCCACCGTCTGCCCGTGGGACGCAATCGCAGCGACGCCATCGAGGGGAATGTCTGCCTCCTGCGCGACGGCCTGGGCGGCCTCGGCGAAGCGCTCGCCCAGCTCCACGTCGAGCGCGACGAGCTCCGCCAGGGCCTCGGAACCGGGCACGCGGGCCGCCGCCAGGCGATGCACGCGCTCCTGGAGAGCCGGGCCGAGGGGCCGCTCGCAGAACGCCCGCAGGCGGAAGGGCCGGACCTCCTCCCCCGAGGGCCACTCGACCAGCGCGGCGTCCACCGCATCGGCGGAGGTGCCCGACATCAGCCCGATCACCAGCACGAACGGGAGGTTAGGGATCCCTCCCGAAGGCCGCTCCGGGCCGCCTCCCGTTGACACCCCTGCCCCGAGCCCCGATCATCCGCGGCCGGTTCGCCCGGGAGATGGGATCAAGTGCTCGCTTCCTGTTGGATTCGAATACGGGATCCGTCCCTCGCTGGTGAGTGCGACCCGAGGCATCTCCACCCCAGGCGACTGGGGAGAGGGGCGCTGCTGACTGGGCCTCGGCCCGAGACGGGAAGGCCCCACGCGACACGGAACCCACCTGGTGAAACCCACCAGGATCGAGCCCTCTCCTGTCCCCCGGGTGGACCGGAAATTCCAGACGACGGCCGGCACCCGAGTGCATCGCACTCCGAGCGCAGGCGGTCCCGATGGCTTCACAGGATGGGGGGACCCAGATGACCGACTCGTCGCGCACCCAGGGGGCCGTGATCTGCGGAGCCGCCGTGATCCTCGGCCTCGTGTTCCTGAACGGCCTGCTCGAAGGGGCCTGGTGGGCGGTCGCCATCCCGGTCGGGATCCTGCTGGCCTTCGTCCTGGGGCTCACCTTCTGGGTGGGCTGGACGATCGCGACCATCCAGGTCGAGCCAGAGGCCGAGGCCACCACCCAGCCTCCCTCGCCGCCGCCCGCCCCGGGTGCGGGTTCCGAGAGCACCGACGACGCCGAGGCGGACGGGCCGTGAACCCGACCCCGCTCCGGGAGACCGGCTGACCATGCGGATCGCGATGTTGACCTACCGCGGCAACATGTACTGCGGTGGCCAGGGGATCTACGCCGCCTACCTGGCGCGGGAGTGGAAGAAGGCGGGCCACGAGGTCCACGTCATCGCGGGCCCGCCGCTGCCGGACGTGGGCCGTGACATCCCGCTCCACGTGATCCCGAACGAGAACGTGTTCGGCCTGCCCCTCAAGGACTGGGCGCGGCAGGGCGATGCCCGTGCCCTGCTCTCGCCCGTGAACCTGTGGGAGCTCGGCGTCTCGCGAATCGGTGTCTTTCCCGAGATGCAGACCTTCGGGCTGCGACTCTTCCTGCGCTGGAAGGAGCTCCAGCAGAAGCACCGCTTCGACCTCGTGTTCGACAACCAGTGCCTCTCGTGGGGCCTGCTCGGGATCCGCGCGCTCGGTGTGCCCGTCGTCTCGGTGATCCACCACCCCCTGCACATCGACCGCGAGGCGGACTTCGCGGTCGATCCCCGTCTGGTCAAGAAGGTGAAGCGGACCCTCTACTTCCCGCTCTTCATGCAGCAGCAGGTCGCGCCACGCCTCGACAAGATCGTGACCGTGAGCGAGGCCTCGCGCGGCGAGATCGAGCGCTACTTCGGAATCCCGGAGAAGGACGTCGCGGTCGTCTACAACGGCACGGATACCGAGCTCTTCCGCCCCTACCCGGAGGTGGAGAAGGAGACGGACCTGATCTTCATCGGGCGCACGGAGGACCGGAAGAAGGGGATCGGCACCCTTCTCGAGGCGCTCGCCCTGCTGCCCGAGCACGTGACCCTGAAGATCGTCGACGGCCGCATTCCGGAGCACGGCCTGGTGCCCACCCTGGTGAGGAGCCTCGGCCTGGGAGACCGGGTACGGGTGAACGACCGGTTCCTGGAGACACCGGAGCTGGTGCGGGAGTACTCGACCGGGCGCCTCGCCGTCGTGCCCTCCTTCTTCGAGGGCTTCGGCTTTCCGGCCAGCGAGGCGATGTCCTGTGGCCTGCCGGTCATCGCCAACGCCGCCGGGGCCCTGCCCGAGGTCGTGGGAACCGACGGCCAGGCCGGCCGCCTGGTCCCGCCCCGCGATGCGAGGGCGATGGCGGAGGCCATCGGCGACATCCTCTCCTCCCCGGAGCGGGCCGCCCAGATGGGGAGGGCGGCGCGCGAGCGGGTCCAGAAGGTGTTCCGCTGGTCCGACGCGGCGGCGCAGCTGGTCTCCGTCTTCGACGACGTCCTCGTCGCGAGGCAGCGCCGCTCCCGGGCGGCGTGAGCACGTGCTCCTCACGGTCGATCTCGAGCGGCTCGATGTGCGGGAGGGACAGCTCCTGCTGGATGCCGGCTGCGGCGAGGGGCGCCACTGCTTCGGGGCCCTGGAGCGGGGCGCGCGGGTGGTGGGGCTCGACCTCGACCTCGACAGCATGCGGCTGGCCCATCGGGCGCTGCGGCGGCGCGCCGACGAGCTGGGCTCCTGCGGTGTGATGCTGCAGGGCAACACCTTTGCCCTGCCCTTCCCCGATGCCACCTTCGATCGGGTGATCTGCTCCGAGGTGATGGAGCACGTCCACGACTACGGCGCCGCGGTGGCCGAGCTGGCGCGCATCACCCGGCCCGGAGGGCGCATCGCGGTGACCATCCCGACGGCCACGAGCGAGCACCTCTACCTGCGGCTCGGTGACGACTACTTCGAGAGCCCGGGCGGCCACATCCGCATCTTCAAGCCGCGCCAGCTCGCCCTGGCCCTCGGTCGCGCCGGCCTGACGACCGAGGGCGCGGGCTTCGCCCACGGCCTGCACACGCCCTACTGGGTGCTGCGCTCGATCATGAGGCTCCCCGCCGCGGACCGGAGCCGGCTGGTGCGCGCCTACCGGCTCTATCTGGTCCGCGCGACCGGCTCTCCGCTCATGGACTGGTTCGAGAAGCGGGTGCTGAACTACATCTGCCCGAAGAGCGTGATCCTCTACGCCCAGAAGCCGGCTCTGGACGCGCGCGCCGCCGCCTAGGCATGGACCGGCCCCTGCGCATCGCGTTCGTCGCCTACCGCGGGAACATGCAGTGCGGCGGCCAGGGCATCTACCTGTGGTTCCTGGCACGGGAGCTGGCGAGGCAGGGGCACGCGGTCGACGTGATCGTCGGTCCCCCGTACCCCGATCCGATGCCCTTCGCGGGCTCGGTGACGAGGGTCGAGAACGAGATGTTCTGGGCGAAGTGGTTCCTCAAGGACTGGGGGCGCTTCTTCCACGCGGAGCGGCCCTTCCGCGTGTTCCAGCCGTTGCACTTCTACGAGCTGGCAGCCAGCCGCCTGGGCTTCCTGCCCGAGCCCTTCGCGTTCAGCCTGCGCGCCCTGGGACGGGTGGCGGCCCGGCTGCGGGCGGGGGCCCGCTACGACGTGATCCACGACGTGCAGTGCCTGGGCTATGGCCTGCTCGGCCTGCGCGCCATGGGACTGCCCGTGGTGACGACGGTGCACCATCCGCTCACCGTGGACCGCCGCGCCTCGTTCGTCCGGGACGAGAGCCTGATCGAGGCGATCGGGACCATGCAGTTCTACCCGATCGGCATGCAGGGCTTCGTCGCGCGGCGACTGGAGCGGGTGATCACCTCCTCGGAGGCCAGTGCGGCGCAGATCCAGGCCGACTTCGGGGTGCGCCCGGAGCGAATCGCCATGCTCGGCAATGGTCTCGACACCGATCTCTTCTCGCCGGATCCGGGCGTGTCCCGCGCCGAGCGGGAGCTTCTGTGCATCGGCCGCGCTTCGGACCCGAACAAGGGCATCCGCACCCTGGTGCGCGCCCTGGCCCGGCTACCCGACGACGTGCGCCTGACCCTGGTCGACTCCCCCGACAGCGAGGCCCGCAAGTGGGCGGCCGAGCTCGGCTGCGGTGACCGCTTGCACCTGGCGGGCCGGGTACCGACCGAGGAGCTGGTGCACCTCTACCGAAGGGCCGCCCTGGTCGTCGTGCCCTCCCGGTACGAGGGCTTCGGGCTCCCGGCGGTCGAGGCCATGGCCTGCGGAGCCCCGGTGGTCACGACCAACGCCGGAGCCCTGCCCGAGGTGGTGAAGGTGGGCGGCGGCGGCACCACCGTCCCGCGCGACGACCCGGAAGCGCTCTCCAGGGCGATCGCGGCGCTGCTCGACGAACCCGAGCGGCGCCGGCGCCTCGGTGCCGAGGCGCGACCCCGCGTCGCGGAGGCCTACGCCTGGCCTCGCATCGCCGAACGCACCGCCGAGATCTACCGCCAGACCACCCAGCGCTGACCAGGGGGCCTGAACCCGTCGTCAGCTGCCTCGGGAGCGGCGGGGGTGGCCGGCGAGGATGATGACGTCGGCCAGGCCGGGGAAGCGGCCGGCCAGCCCGTCGAGGAGGCGGAGGCTGGCGTCGGCGAGGGGCGCCGGCAGGTGGCCCACCGCCCGGGTCCAGAGCGGCAACCCCCAGGCCAGGGAGATGCCCTCGACCGTGTCGAGATGGAGATGGGCCCCGGCCTGCTCCCGCATCAACGAGAGCTCGTAGCGGGTGAAGTGATCGGCCGGGACATCGTAGTGGCGGCGACCCCGGGCCACCGGGCGGCCCAGGCCGAGCTCGCGCAGGTCGTCGACGGCCCGCGCGCCCCGGCAGGAGAGGGACTCGAAGTTGGCGATCGCGAGCACGACCCGACCCCCGGGTCGGGTCACCCGCGCCATCTCGGCGATCGCCAGCTCGGGACGATCGAAGTGGTCGAGAGCTCCCTTGCAGAAGGCGGCATCGAAGCTGTCGGTGGCGAAGGGCAGTGCGTCGGACCAGCCGCGGACCCAGGAGGGCACGGCGCCGGTCGCCTCGTCGCTCTTCATCCGGGCCCAGGCCATCATGCGCTCGGAGGGCTCGGCACCAACCACCGTGGCGCCCTTCTCCTGGAGCAGGATCGCGTCCTGGCCGAAGCCACTGGCCACGTCCAGGATCCGACGGCCCGGTCCCGGGTCGGTGTGGCCCAGGGTCGCCTGCGTCATGCGATCGAACAGGTACTCGCTGTCGCGCGTCGTCCCCGTCGGGATGACGTCGCTCATGTCGCGATCGAGGTCCACCACGCGCATGGCGGCGCACGGTAGCGGCCCGGGTGAGCCCCCCACAACCGTCTGGCTGCGGCGGGTGTCCCACCCACAGGGCCCTGGGGGCGTTGGGGAAACATCGAGGAGAACCGTACCCTTGTCTGCAACCATGGAGATCGACGCCGACGCCTCGCCCGACCACGGCGCCGTACCCCCGGAGCCCGAGACGGTCCGGGGCCGGAACCCGCTCGAGCAGCTCGCCAGCTTCCGGTTCACCTATCTGGCGATCTTCCTCTTCCTGATCGCCTACGTGTTCAGCATCGAGGCCTTCGAGACGGTGATGGAGCGGCATTTCCTGGCCGCGATCGCCGAGGCCATCGACGTGGATCCCGCGGAGGGCTCCGTCGCCGACCAGATCAGCGAGAGGGTCTCTACGGTCCTCCGGGAATCCCCGTGGATCCGGATCGGCCGCGTCCGGGTCCGCCCGATCGTGCTGGGCGCCGACGGGCGCACCCTGCTCTTTGCGGGTCCCCGGGCCCCTCCCCTGCCGCCCTCGCCAACCGGGGGCGAGGAGTGGCTACCGGCCCGCGCCGACGTCGACGTCTCGGTTCCGCACAACGCCCTGGCCGCCAACGGCATCCTGGTCCTCTACGCCGCGATGCTGATGACGACCCTGTTCGCCTACACGCGCCGCCTGGCGCGCCTCCAGAAGGCCGCCATCGAGGCCGTCACGAGCCAGCGGGCCGCCCTGGCGGAGCGCGCCGGCACGATCGAGGGCGAGCTGGCCGACGTGCGCCAGCGCCTGGCCGACACGCTGCCGGAGAAGGAGATCTACACCGAGGAGATCGAGTCCCTCCAGACCGAACGGGGCCGACTGCTCGCCCAGGTCGAGGAGGTCGAGCGGCGCGAGGAGGCCCTGCGGGCCCAGGCCGTGGGAGCCCGCGAGCTCCTCGAGGAGCGCGAGACCCTCGAGGAGTTGCTGGAGGAGGCCACCCAGGACCTCACCCAGAAGGACGACGAGATCCGCCAGCTGCAGAAGCAGGTCCGCCGCACGAGCCGAGGGGCGAGCAAGGAGGCCGACGGCCTCGCGCGACGCCTCGCCACCCTCTACAAGAACCTGGAGGTCGACGGCCACGCCATCGATGGAATCCTGGCACTCGGTGACGAGAGCCAGAAGCTGCGGGCCGAGGAGGCGATGAAGAAGCTCTCCGACGATCCCGAGGCGGCCGGGGTCCGCCGCAAGGTGGGAGGGCTCCCGCCGCATCTGAACATCTTCGAGCAGGGCTTCGCCGGCAAGGGGCGCATCTACACGACGAAGGGTCGCAGCCGGCGCTTCCGGATCCTCGCGGTCGGAGCCAAGAACAGCCAGAAGACCGATCTCGAGTACCTGAGCCGCCTGCCCAAGGGCACCTGAGGGCTGCCCGCCGAAGCGGCGTGCGGAAGCGTCAGGCCGACCCTGCGAGACAGGAGCGAAGGGTCGACTTGAGCTGGGCGTCGTCCCAGGGCTTGGGGAGGAGAGCCGTCACTCCCGCCTTCCGGAGCTCGCCGGCCGGAATCTCCTCGGGCCAGCCCGTCAGGAGGACCCGCGGCACCCGAGCCCCGCTGCGCTCGAGTTCGGCGAAGAGGGCGATGCCGTTCGCGCCCGGCATCTTCTGATCGGAGACCACGAGGTCCACCTTCTGCTCCGCGAGGGTCTCGAGGGCCCCTTCCGCGGAGTTGGCCGTGAGGATCTGATAGCCCTCGCGCCGAAGGCTGCGCCGCAAGGCCGAGAGGATGTGGCGTTCATCGTCGACGAGCAGGACCACCGGGAGCTCGGCCGTCACGGGTCGCCTTCCTCGCCGAGGGGCAGGCGCACCTCGAAGGTCGTGCCCCGACCGGGCTCGCTGTCCACGTGCAGCGAGCCGCCTTGCTGCTGGACCAGGTTGAAGGAGGTCGACAGCCCGAGACCCGTGCCGACTCCAACCTGCTTGGTCGTGAAGAAGGGATCGAAGATCCGGCCCAGCACCTGGGGATCGATGCCGGTGCCGTTGTCCGAGACCCGCACGACCACCTCTTCTCCCTGCACCTCGGTGTGCAGCTGGATCTCCCCGCGCAGCTCCTCCTGCTCGGCCCTCGCCTCGATGGCCTGATAGGCGTTCACCAACAGGTTCATGAACACCTGCTGGAGCTGGACGGGGAAGCAGGAAACCGGCGGCAGCTCCTCGTAGTGCTTCGTGAGCACCACCGAGTGCCGCATCATGGTCCAGACGATGTGGGCGGTCGAATCGAGGGCGCGATTGACGTCGGTGGGCGCACGCTGGGTGGTGTCCTGGTGGGAGAAGGCGCGCAGGTCGCGCACGATCTCGCGGATCCGTCCGGACCCTTCCAGGGATTCGCGGATCGCGGTGCCGAAGTCGTTCAGCAAGAAGGCCGCGTCGACCTCCCCGATCATCGCCTCCAGGTCGGCGGCCGCACGTCGAACCTCGTCGCCGTCGATCCGCTCTCGCCGGGCCGCGGTTCGCAGACCGTCCACCCGGTCCCAGACCTTCTGGAGATCGTCCAGGTACTCGGAGAGCTGGCACAGGTTGGCGTGGATGAAGCCCATCGGGTTGTTGATCTCGTGGGCCACGCCGGCGGCGAGCTGGCCGATCGACGCCATCTTCTCGGTCTGCAGCACCTGGCGCTGCAGCTGCTTGATCTCCGTCAGGTCCTGGAAGATCGCCACCGCGCCCTCGCGGACGCCCTCGGAATCGACGAGAGGCGAGCAGGAGAGCCCGATCGGGATCAGGGCGCCGTCGAGCCGGGTGAGCACCATCTCGGCACCGCGGAAGCGATGGCCGTCCTCCAGCGTGCGGAGGGGCAGGATCTCCTCCGGCGGGAGCCCCGGGAACCAGCGCCGCACGTCCTCGTCCTCGAGCTCTCCCGGCTCGGCGCCCAGCACCCGTTCGGCGCGAGGGTTGGCGTAGGCGACCCGGGCTCCGGGGTCGATCACCACCAGGGCGCTATTCATGTTCTGGATGATGTGCTCGTTGTAACGCTTGAGATCGTCGACTCTTTTTCCAAGCCGAGCCGCCGCGCCCTTGGAGCGGATGTGACGTACCCGACGAAGCTGCTCGAGGGCGGCGATCGGGAGGAGGTCTCCGAACTCCGAGCCCACCCGCACGCAGTCCGCAGCGCCCGCCCGGTAGGCCTCCAGCGCGAAGGCCTCGTCCGATGCGCGAACGACCACGAGGGCCGGTGCGGCCGCCGAGCCGGCTGCGTCGAGGAGCGACCAGAAGCGATCGCCCAGGGCCTGGTCGAGCACGGCCAGATCGGCGTGACCGCCCGCCATGGCCCGCAACGCCACGGCGGGCTCGCGATGGACTTCGAGCTGGATCTCGCGGCCGAGCCGGCGGAGGGCGCTCGCCACGTCGAGGACACCCCCGGGCTGGCGTGCCGCCTCCTCCTCGGGGGGCTCGACGATCAGGACGCGCAGCGCGGCCTGTTCGCTCCGCGTTCGCTCGCCTGCGGCCATGGCCTTCGCGCGCCCCCCGACGGGCGAGCCTACCCGACGGCCTCGAGACCACCAAGGATCGTCCGCCCCGGTCGGTCGCGGCGGCGGACCTCGATCCCGTGCTTCGCGAGCTTGCGGTACAAGGTCGAGCGGCCGATGCCCAGCCTGCGCGCCGCCTCGCTGGCATCCCCGCCGGTCTCGTCGAGAGCGCGCTCGAGGGCGAGCCGTTCGTAGGCATCCAGCGAGAGCGGGACGTCCTGTCCTCCGGAGCTCGGACTCGGCCTCGGCACCAGCGCCGCCGCCGCCGCCGGGAAGTCGCCGCACTCGAGGCGCTCGCCCGGCGCAAGGGCCAGCGCCGCTTCGATGGCGTTCTCGAGCTCGCGCACGTTTCCGGGCCACGGCTGCCGGCACAGGTGCCCGAGCGCCTGGGGCGAGAAGCCCTGCACGCGGGCCTCCCGGCGCCGGTGCTTCTCGAGCAGGTGCTGGGCCAGCAGCGGGATGTCCTCCGGGCGCTCGCGCAGCGCGGGGATCTCGATGCGCACGACGTTCAGCCGGTAGTAGAGGTCCTGGCGGAAGGTCCCGTCGGCGACCATCTCCGCCAGGCCGCGATGGGTCGCGCAGATCACCCGCAGGTCGACCGGGACCGGATCGGTCGCACCCACCGGGCGCACCTCCTTCTCCTGGAGGGCTCGCAGGAGCTTGGCCTGCACGCTCACGGGGATCTCGCCGACCTCGTCCAGGAACAGCGTCCCTCCGTGGGCGACCCGGAACAGGCCCGGCGCCCCGACGGCGCCCGTGAAGGCGCCCTTCTCGTGGCCGAAGAGCTCGCTCTCGATGATCGATTCGGGCAGGGCCCCGCAGTCCACGGGGACGAAGGGCCGGTTGCGGCGCGGGCTCGCCGCGTGCAGGGCGCGCGCGACCAGCTCCTTGCCCGTGCCGCTCTCTCCCTGGATCAGCACCGTCGATTCGTTGTGGCGAAGGCTGTCCACGGTGCGCAGGACGGCGCGCATCACCGGTGAGCATCCGACGAGCTGGGGATGGCCATCCCGATCGCGCAGCTCGTCCTCGAGCTGGCGCGTGCGCACGACGAGTCGGCGCCGTTCGATCGCGCGGCGCACGATGTTCCGGACGCGGTGCACGTCGCCGACCGGCTTCTCGAGGAAGTCGAAGGCACCGAGGCGCATGCAGCCGACCGCGCTCTCCACGCTGGCGTGGCCGGTCAGGATCACCACCTCGACGTCAGGACGGGCCTCCTTGATGCGCTCGAGGACGGCGAGGCCCGAGGCCGTGCCCAGCACCAGGTCGAGGAGCACGACGTCGAGGCCCGGGTCCTCGAGCTCGGGCTGCAGTCCCTCCCAGCTCGCGGCGGAGGCGAGGGTGTGACCCTCCGGGCGCAGGATCCGCTCGAGGGAGCGCACGAAGAGCGGCTCGTCGTCCACCAGGAGCACCCGGCCGCCTTCGCCCAGGAAGGCCGGCACCGGGCCCGTGAGGGGTACGCGCTCGGAGGTCATGGCAGGTTCATCGGACGGAGCGGGCGTGGGGTTGAGAGGACGCCCGATCGGGCCCCGGTTCAAGGGAGCTGCCGCTCGCTGATCCTGCGGGCTTGGCCATCCGCCTCGCATGCGGGCTTGGCGCATTCCCCGCCGCTTCCTACCTTGCGCAGGCTTCCCCCCAGGAAGAGGTCATCCCCTGGGCAAGTCCCACGTCCTGGTCGTCGACGATCACGAGCTCTACCGGCGCGCCGTGGAGCGGGTGTTGGCCCGCGCCGGCCACCGGGTGAGCACCGCCAAGGACGCCAGCGAAGCCATGAGCATCGTCTCGGCCGAGCCGGTGGATCTCGTGCTCTGCGACGTCAAGATGCCGGGCATCAGCGGGCTGGAGCTGGTGCGCCAGATCCACGACCTGCATCCGGAGCTCCCCTGCATCGTGGTCACCGGCTACGGCGGGGCCGAGGCCTCCGTCGAAGCCCTGCGGGCCGGCGCCTTCTGGTACCTGGAGAAGGCCATGGACGGGCCCCAGCAGGACGTCCTGCGGCGGCTCGCCGCCCAGGCGATCGAGCACGGCCAGCTCAAGGCCGAGAACCGCCGCCTCCAGCACCAGCTTCACTCCCGCTACCGCTTCGAGAACATCGTGGGCGCCGACTCGGGCCTGCGAGAGGTGCTCGGGGTCGTCGGGCGGGTGGCGGACACCGAGAGCACGGTCCTGATCACCGGCGAGAGCGGCACCGGCAAGGAGGTCGTGGCCCGCGCGCTCCACTACAACAGCCGGCGCGCCGAGCGGGCCATGGTGACGGTCAACTGCGGCGCCATCCCCGAGGAGCTGCTCGAGTCGGAGCTCTTCGGCCACGTGCGGGGCGCCTTCACGAACGCCGTGAGCCATCGCCAGGGCCGCTTCAGCGCCGCCGAGGGGGGCACGATCTTCCTCGACGAGATCGGCGACATGAGTCCGAACCTGCAAGTGAAGCTGCTGCGCGTGCTCCAGGATCGGACCTTCGAGCCGGTCGGGTCCTCGCGCACCGAGCGGGTGGACGTGCGGGTCATCGCCGCCACCAACCAGGACCTGCGCAAGGCCATCGAGGAGAAGCGCTTCCGCGAGGACCTCTTCTACCGGCTCAACGTGATCCCCATCCAGGTGCCGCCGCTGCGCGAGCGCCGCGAGGACGTGGCGCAGCTGGCACGCCACTTCCTCGAGCGAGCGGTCCGCGAGCCCCGGGAGCGGCCCTGCTCGATCTCCGAAGAGGCCCTCGACCAGCTGGCCCGCCACTCCTGGCCCGGCAACGTTCGCGAGCTCGAGAACCTGATCGAGCGGCTGGTCGCCCTGCGCGGCGAGGGCGAGATCGGGCTCGACGAGCTGCCGCCCGAGCTGCGCGGGGGGAAGGCGGGGACCGAGGGCCGGGCGCCCCGGGTGACCGAGGCCGGGCTCTCGTTCAATGACGTGGTCGACGATTTCGAGGCGGACCTGATCCGCCAGGCCCTCGAGCAGACGCACTGGAACAAGAACCAGGCCGCCCAGCTGCTCGGGCTGAACCGGACGACCTTGATCGAGAAGATCAAGAAGAAGGGGCTGTCGCCCGAAACGTAGGGCCGACACCCCGCACGCCCGGAATCCCTGAACGTCGATCCACTGACGGATTCGTAACTCCCGACGATCCTTGCCGTCGGAGTTCTGACGCTTCCGCGTGCGCCTTGCCGCGCTGCCGCCTCGTGCGGCGTCGACCGATGCCCTGCTGTTTTCGCCCGGGCCGGGGTCCTGCGTTTCCCGGAAACAGCTGGGACATCGCTTGCTTACGAAGCGAGCCACGGATGTCTGATGGGTCGGACGGGCGGGCCCTCGTCCTGAAACCGAGACGTTGGCACGCGCTCTGCTTTGACCCGCACCCCACGCGCAGCGGGCAGGCAGGAGGGGGTTCCTGACCACGCCCGGGTCGAAAACGATGACGACGAGCGCACAGCGGGAGGATCGGATGGAAGCGCAGCTTCGCGACGCAAGGGACAAGGACGGCGACATTCCCGGTGACCTGAAGGAACAGATCGTCCTCGAGCACGCGCCGCTGATCCGCTACCTCGTCAACCGCATCGCCGTTCGCCTGCCTTCGCACATCGACCTGGACGACCTGCACAACACGGGCGTCATCGGGCTGATGGACGCCATCGAGAAGTACGACCCCGGGAAGAACTGCAAGTTCAAGACCTACGCAGAGTTCCGGATCAAGGGCGCCATCCTCGACCAGCTGCGTTCCCTCGACTGGGTACCGCGCAGCGTGCGGCAGAAGAGCCGCAAGCTGGAGCGGGCCTACGGCGAGGTGGAGCAGCGCTTGGGCCGCCAGGCCAGCGAGGACGAGGTGGCCGACTCCCTCGGCCTGCAGATCGACAAGTTCCACGAGCTGCTCAACCAGGTGCGCGGCATCTCGCTGGTGAACCTGGAGGAGATCCGCGGCGGCGGCCAGGACGGCGACCGCACGGGCAGCTTCGCCGACATCGTCGAGGACGTGAACGCGGAGAATCCCCTCGCATCCTTCAAGCTCGGCGAGATGAAGGGTCTGGTAGCCGACACCATCGCCACGCTCCCCGAGAAGGAGCGTCTGGTGATCTCCTTCTACTACTACGAAGACCTGAACATGAAAGAGATCGGCAACATCCTGGGGATCACCGAGTCCCGCGTGTGCCAGATCCACACGAAGTCGGTCCTGCGCCTCCGCTCGAAGCTCAAGGGCGCCCTCGAGAACCACTAGCCTCCCCTGCCCGTCCGGCTCGCTCGGTTGAGGGCGAGGCCGCTTCGCTTCTCCTCTTGGGATCGCGGGGCGGCGGGCACCCTACGCTCATGGCTCGGCCGGGACGACGTGCTTCCGGCGTTGCGTGGACGCAGTGTCGCCTCCGCGGCTTCGCCGCAGGCGACCTGG
>NYZB01000122.1 GCA_002687015.1 Deltaproteobacteria bacterium | reverse complement strand
TGTGCACCACCGAGGGGGTGACCTTCTTCGAGACCGCGACGATGCGCTCCTCCAGACTGCGCTCGTCGGGGCTCGCCGCGAAGGCGCTCGAGGCCGCGCCGGCCCACAGGGCCAGGCCGACCGCGATCCAAGCCCGTCCGCTACCCATCTCGATCCTCCAGGGCGGCGCGCAGGGCGCGGGCCGCCGCCTCGGGGTCGTCCGCCGCGAGGATCTCACCGGTCACGGCCACGCCGGCCGCCCCGGCCGCGATGCATCCTCGCACGCGGGCCGCCGTGATGCCGCCCTGTGCGAGGATGGGAACCCCGACCTCCTGCGCCCGTTCCAGGGCCTCGAGACCCAGGGGTGGCCGATGGCTCTCCTTCGAGAGCGGCGCGTAGATGGGCGCCAGGTGGGCGTAGCTCACGGCCTTTCGGGTGACTTCGTCTTCCCGGAGCTCGTCGGCCCCGTGGGTCGCGACGCCGATCTGCGCGTGGGGGCCGAGCAGGACCCGGGCCTCGGCGGCTGGCATGGCATCGAAGCCGAGGTGCGCGCCGTCCGCGCCGCCGGCCAGGGCCACGTCCACCCTGCGGTTGACGAGCCAGCGCACCGGGGAGGGACCGGCCTCCCGGCGCAGCTCGTCGAGCAGGGCGAGCAGCTCGGCGCCTCCCAGCGACCGGTCGCGCACCTGGACCCAGTCGACGCCTCCCCGGATCGCCGCCGCTACCCGCTTCGGCAGTGGGCCGCGGCCCGCCTTCGGATCGGTCACCAGACAGAGGATGCGGCGCTGCACCTCAGGACCTGGCCAGACGGGTGGGGCTGCGGTGCAAGTCAGAAGCTGGCGAGGCCGTCCAGCGGGCTCGACGCAGTGGCGTAGAGGCGCCGGGGGATGCGGCCGGACTGGTAGGCCAGGCGCCCCGCCTCCACGGCCAGGCGCATGGCCCGCGCCATGGCCACGGGCTCCTTCGCGCCCGCGATGGCGGTGTTCATGAGCAGGGCCGTCACGCCGAGCTCCATGGCGAGGGCCGCGTCGCTGGCGGTACCGACGCCCGCGTCGACGATCACGGGCACCTCGACCGTCTCCAGGATGATGCGCAGGTTGGCCGGGTTGCGGATGCCCAGGCCCGACCCGATCGGCGCGGCCAGGGGCATGACGGCCGCGCAGCCCATCGCGGCCAGCTGCTGGCACGCCACGGGGTCGTCGGTGATGTAGGGCAGCACCTCGAAGCCGTCCTCGACGAGGATGCGCGCGGCCTCGAGGGTCGCGGCGACGTCCGGGAAGAGGGTGCGCTCGTCTCCGATCACCTCGAGCTTGACGAGGCCATGGTCCAGGAGCTCGCGGCCGAGCTGGGCGGTGCTGACCGCGTCTTCGACATTGAAGCAGCCGGCGGTGTTCGGGAGGATCGTCACGCCTTCGGGCACGTAGCCGAGGACGTTCTCGCTCTTGCCGACCGAGAGGTCCACGCGACGCAGGGCCACGGTGATCATGTCCGCACCGCTGGCCTCGGTGGCCTCGAGCTGGGTCTGGAACGAGTCGTACTTGCCGCTGCCGACGATCAGGCGCGACTCGAAGGAGTGGCTTCCGAGGGTGTAGGCGCTGGTCAATGCTCTCTCTCCTAACCGCCTCCGACGGCCTCGAGGATCTCCACCCGGTCGGCGGCCTCGATGCGCCGGCGTCCGAAGTGCGACTTGGGAACCACGTCCCGGTTGACCGCCACGGCGATCTTGCGGCCCCCGAGCGCGAGCTGTTCCACCAGATCCGCCACCGTGGAACCGGCGGGCACCGTGAGCGGCTCTCCGTTCACCTGGATCTCGTGCGACGCCTGCATCGTGGTGGGGGACCCTCGCCGAGCGTATGCAATCCGTCGGCGCTTCGCCCTGCCCAAAGCGGGTTAAGTTGATGGCAGGCAGTGGCTCCACGGCAGGAGCGAGGGGAGGGCGGGTGAGCGGAGAGCGGCCGACGGTCGCGTGGATCGATCCGGAGGCGCTCGCCGCCAACTTCGGCGAGGCGCGCCGCCTGGCTGCGGGCCGGGAGGTCATCGCGGTCGTGAAGGCCGACGGCTATGGGCACGGTGCCCGCACGGTCGCCAGGGGCCTGCTCGAAGCCGGCTGTCGGGAGCTGGCCGTGGCCACGGTCGACGAGGCCCGGGAGCTTCGCGGGGCCGGCATCCAGACGAGCCTGCTGGTGCTCGGCGGGATTCACGACGCGGCCGAGGCCGAGACGGCGGCGGCCCACGGGCTCACTGTGGCGGTCCACCACATGGGGCAGCTCCCCTGGCTGCGGGCCGCGGCCCCGGTCGGCCGGGCACCCCTGGCCCTGCAGCTGGAGGTCGACACCGGCATGGCGCGGATGGGCGTTCCCGCGGAGCAGGTCGCCGAGCTCGCGAGGGCGATCGAGGAGGCGCCGGAGCTCGAGCTGGATGGCATCTACACGCATCTCTCCCGGGCCGACGAGGAAGATCCGGCCCCTTCCGTCGAGCAGCTCGTGCGCTTCGCGGGCGTCCTGGACGCACTGCCCGACGGTGGCCGCTCGCTACGCCGGGTGCACGTGGCGAACTCCGCAGGCCTGCTGGCCACACCCGAGCTCGAATCGGTCCTTCCCGCTGCGGTCAACGCCGTGCGGCCCGGCCTCATGCTCTACGGGGTCGCCCCGGCGCCCCACCAGAAGGCCCGTGCGGAGCTCACTCCGGTCATGACCCTGGAGACGGCCATCGTGAACCTCAGGGACGTCGCGGCCGGCAGGGCGGTCGGGTACGGCGGCAGCTGGGTCGCGAAGTGCGAGGGCCGCATCGCGACCCTGCCGATCGGCTACGCGGACGGTGTCCCGTGGAGCCTGGCGAACACCGGGGTCGCGCTCGTGAACGGGATCGAGAGGCCCTTCGCGGGTCGGGTCTCGATGGACCTGGTCACCCTGGACGTCGGGTCGGCCCCCGCGAAGATCGGGGATCGGGTGGTGCTGTTCGGGGAGCCGGCCCTGCCGGTCGAGGCCGTGGCCGAGCTCGCCGGCACCCTCGCCTACGAGCTGCTCGTCCGGGTCGGCACGCGGGTCCCCCGAAAGGTGCGCGTGCGCACCGATTCCTAGGGCCATCTCGCTACCCTTCGCCCGCGTGGCGCTCTCCTCCCCTCCCCATACGGTCTCCAGGGCCTCCCCCAGCGCGGGCAACGGTGAGATGGCCGTGCTCGAAGGCGTGGAGAAGTCCTTCCAGGGGGAGCCGCTGCTGCGCGGGCTCGATCTGGAGGCCCGCGCCGGCGAGGTGACCGTGGTGCTGGGCGGGAGCGGCGGCGGAAAGTCCACCACCCTTCGCATCCTGCTCGGTCTCGAGTCCTACGATGCCGGCTCGGTGCGGCTCCTGGGCCGGGAGGTGCGTGACCTGGGGCGCGTGGAGACGCGCGAGCTGATGATGCAGGTGGGCATGCTCTTCCAGTTCGGAGCGCTCTTCGACTCCATGACGGTCGAGGAGAACGTCGGCTTCGCCCTGCGCCACACGCGGGGCTGGCAGCGGGCCGAGATCGCCGACCTCGTGCGCGAGACCCTCCTGATGGTGGGGCTCAAGGACATCCAGGGCCGCTATCCCTCCGAGCTCTCTGGCGGCATGCGCAAGCGGGTCGCGCTGGCCCGGGGGATCGCCCACAACCCCCGCCTGTTGCTCGTCGACGAGCCGACCACGGGCCTCGACCCCATCATGGCGGATACGATCAGCGAGCTGATCCTCCAGATGCGGGACCGGCTCGGGGTGACGGTCCTGTGCATCACCCACGACCTGGGCGCGGCGTTCAAGATCGCCGACCGGATCGCCTTCCTGTACCAGGGCCGGGTGATCGAGAGCGGCTCTCCCGACGAGCTGCGCGCCTCGACCCACGAGGTGGTCCGCCAGTTCCTCTCCGGCAGCGCCCACGGCCCGATCCACGGCTAGGTCGCGGACGAGACCCGGGTCCGGTGCGTTGACGGTCGGGTGGGCGGCCTGTAAACCTCCGACGTCTCGACGGTTTCCCCCATCCATTCGTCTTCGGAGGCCCCGATGCGGGTCCTGGTTGCCGGCTCCGGCGGACGCGAGCACGCGCTGGTCTGGAAGATCGCGCAGAGCCCCCTGGTCGACGGCGTGTGGGCCGCGCCGGGCAGCGACGCCATGGCGGACGACGCCACCCTCGTTCCCGACGTGGCGGCCGGCGACTCCGAGGGGTTGATCCGCGTCGCCCGCGAGAACCAGATCGAGCTGGTCGTGATCGGCCCGGAGGATCCCCTGGCGGACGGTGTGGCCGATCGGCTCCGGGAGTCGGGCCTGCGGGTCTTCGGCCCGTCGGCGGCGGCCGCGCGTCTCGAGGGCAGCAAGACCTTTGCCCGCGAGTTCATGGCGCGCCACGCCATCCCCCAGCCGGCCTTCGCGACCTTCACCGTGCTGGGCGAGGCCATCGACCACGCGAAGGGGCTGGCCGGTCCCTGCGTCGTCAAGGCGGACGGGCTCGCCGCGGGCAAGGGCGTGGCGGTCTGCGACGGCCCCACGGATGCCGAGGCCGCCCTCCGCGAGATCATGGCCGATCGCCGTTTCGGTGCCGCGGGCGACCAGGTGCTGGTCGAGGAGCGGCTGGAAGGCGAAGAGGCCTCCTACTACGCGATCTCCGATGGCGAGCGGGTCGTCACGCTGGCGTCGGCCCAGGACCACAAGCGCGCCCTCGACGGCGACCGCGGGGAGAACACCGGGGGGATGGGCGCCTACGCGCCGGCGCCCGTCGTGAGCCCCGCCGTCGAGAAGCAGGTGCTCGAGGAGATCGTGCATCCCACCCTGCGCGGCATGCGCGAGGAGGGCGCACCCTTCAGCGGCGTCCTCTACGTGGGCCTGATGATCGACGAGGCCGGTCGACCCCGGGTGGTCGAGTTCAACGTCCGCTTCGGGGACCCCGAGACCCAGTGCCTGTTCGTCCAGATGACCGGCGATCTGGTCCCGCTGCTCGATGGCGCGGCCCGGGGCCAGCTCGAGCCCCAGACCGTCGCCGCCGAAGACGCCGCGGTCTGTGTGGTGTTGGCCTCCGGCGGCTATCCGCGCTCCTACGAGACGGGCAAGCCGATCGAGGGTCTGGCCGAGGCGGCCGCGCGCGAAGGGGTCGTGGTCTTCCACGCGGGCACGGCACTCGACGGGGAGCACTTCGTCACCAGGGGGGGTCGCGTGCTGGGTGTGACGGCGAGAGGTCCGGACGTGCCAACCGCGCGCGCGCGCGCCTACGCGGCCGCGGACGAGATTCGTTTCGAGGGCCTGCACCGGCGCGAAGACATCGCCGCTCGCGCCCTCGGCCGCTAGCCGTGCAGGCCGCCCCGGAGCTGGGGATCGAACGGGCCCTGCGGCATCTCGCAGACGACGGGCTGCTGGCCTTCCCGACCGAGACGAGCTGGGGCCTCGCGGCGAATGCACGCTCGGAGGCAGCGGTGGCGGCCCTGCGCGCCTTCAAGGGACGCGACGCGGATCGGCCCCTCTCGATCCTGGTCGCCGATGCCGGGGCGCTGGCTCGCCACGCCCCCGAAGCCGGTGACCTCGCCCGCGAGCTGGCCCATCGGTACTGGCCCGGGCCCCTCACCCTGGTCGTGCGCGCAGCGAGCGAATCCAAGGGCAGCAGGGCCTTCGCGGCGGGGGTCGCTCGGGCCGACGGCGCCCTCGGCCTTCGCTGCTCTCCGCATCCCGACGCCAACGAGCTCGCGCAGGCCGCCGAGCGCATGGGTCTGGGCCCGCTGACGGCCACCTCCCTCAACCTCTCCGGCGCCCGCGCGGTGTCCTCGCGGGCCGACGCCCACACCCTGTGCGCCGAGGCGGGGCGCGTGGCCGTGCTGGCTGGCGAGGAATGTGGTCGCGCCGCAGCCAGCACGGTGCTCGACTGCACGACCGACCCGCCCAGCGTGCTGCGGGAGGGCCAGCTCTCCCGGTCCGAACTCGAAACCGCGGTCGGCCAGCTCGCCCGGTCGGAGCCCGAAACCGCGGTCGGCCAGCTCAGCGACCCGGAGGCAGCCCGAGCCTCATGACGGACATCCAGCCCTTCCGCGCCCTTCGCTACGACCCGTCCCGCGTCGCACTCGGCGACGTGATCGCTCCGGTCTACGACGTCGTGGCCCCCGAAGACCGTGCGCTCTACTGGGACCGCCATCCGCACAACGCCCTCCGGCTCGTGCTCACCCGCGACGTCGCCGAGGAGGCGGACACGGACTACCGGGAGGTGGCCGAGACAATCGCGGCCTGGCGGGCCGAGGGTGTCCTGCGACGCGACGACGAGCCCGCCTTCTACGTGCTTCGCCAGCGCTTCACCACTCCCGACGGCCTCGGCCTCGAGCGCGTGGGGTTCTTCGCGGCCCTGGCCCTCGAGGACTACGCCGCCCGCGTCGTGAGGCCCCACGAGCGCACCCTCGAGGGGCCCAAGGCCGACCGCTTGAAGATCCTGCGCGCGACCCGGACGAACCTGTCCGCGGTCTTCATGCTCTACGAAGATCGCGACGACAAGCTGGCCCAGGCCTACGAGAGCGCTCTCGACGACCCGTCCGCGCTCCGGGCGGTCGATGACGGGGGAGTCGAGCAGACCCTGGCGCCGCTCCGCGACCCCGCTGCGGTGGCGCGGATCCAGGCCTTCCTCGCGGAGCGTCCGGTGGTGATCGCCGATGGTCACCATCGCTACGAGACGGCGCTGGCCCACCGGGACGCGCTGCGCGAGCAGGGCGCACCTGCGGACCATCCCTCGTCGCGGCTGCTCACCTACTTCGCCAACGCCTTCGCACCCGGCAGTCTGCTGCTGCCGATCCATCGCCTCGTCGTGGACACGCCCACTCCGGACGAGGCGGCCTGGGATCGGCTGACCCGGGCCGGCTGGCAGAGCCGGGAGCTGGCCGTCGAGGACGCCGAGCAGGTGCCGGCGCTGCTCGAGGCGGAGCTCGCCCCCCTGGCCGACCGCTATGCGTTCGCCGCCGATGACGCGAGCGGCCGTCTGGTGCTCTGGTCCCGGCCCGCCGAGGGCGAGCTCTCGGTGCGGGTGATCCACGACGAGGTCTTGTCGGGCGTGTTCGGCCTGGATGCCGAGGCGGTGCGCAGCGGCGCCGTGGCCTTCCCCAAGTCCGCCCTGCAGACGGCCAAGGACCTCCGCGGAGGTCGTGGCCAGGTGGCCCTGTACCTGAACCCGCTCTCGCCCGACGACGTCTTCCGGGTCACCGAGGCCGGCGAGACCCTCCCGCAGAAGTCGACCTTCTTCCATCCCAAGATCCCGACGGGCCTGCTGTTCCGGGTCCACGAGCCCGAGTCGTGAGCGGCCGGGGGGAGCGGCCCGGATGAGCCACCGGGGAGCGGGCGATGTGGAGCGCCCCGGATGAGCCGGCGGCCCAGGCGCGACCCGGAGCGGGTCGGAGGCATGGTCGGCCGCGTGCTGGCCGAGCTCGGCCACGAGGCTGCGGGTCCGGCCTTCGCGCTCTTCGACGCCTGGGCCTCGGCGCTCGGAGAGGACGCGGCGCACGCCGAGCCGGTCGATCTCCGAGGTGGCGTGCTGCTCGTCTCGGTGCGGAGCCCCGTCTGGTCCCAGCAGCTCCAGATGCGTCGGACCGAGATCCTCGCCTCCCTGAGGGCCGAGCTGGGGGAAGCAGCCCCCAGCGAGCTTCGCTTCCGCGTGGACCCGGACCCCTCTGGGCGGGTGGGGTAAGCTCCCCCGCCGTGAGCTCCCAAGGCCCGAACAGCGAGAGCCGAGGCTCTGGTGAGACCCTGCGCTGCGACTTCTGCGGCCAGCAGACCGCCAGCGTTCGTCGGGTGGCCCTCGACCGGGGCTATGAGCGGCTCCAGACACCCCACAAGGAGCTCTATGCCTGCGCCGCGTGCTCCCGGGAGAAGGAGCAGGCCCGCCAGGGCCTGGCCCCCCGGCGTCGCTGAGGGCCCATTCCGCCGTCGTTGACCCGCGAGCGGGGGTCGCCTAGCTTTCCCGCCCGCCGGAAGACGCTCTAGGGCAGCGATTTCCAACGGAAATCTCGCCCCGCCGCGACGGTTCCTTCCGGTCTCCGAACACACCCCAGCCGCGGTCGCGATGCCGACGCGGGCCCGAGGGAGATCCATGGTCAAGATTCGCATGAAGCGCGGTGGCGCCAAGAAGCGCCCGCATTACCGGGTGATCGCGATCGATCATCGCGAGAAGCGAGACGGTCGCGCCCTCGAGTAC
Source organism: Deltaproteobacteria bacterium (assembly GCA_002687015.1). Classification (GTDB taxonomy): domain Bacteria; phylum Myxococcota_A; class UBA9160; order UBA9160; family UBA6930. The sequence goes on along the minus strand of NYZB01000122.1, from coordinate 35,135 downwards.
CTCGGGACCTACGACCCGATCAGCGAGCCGCCGGAGATCAAGCTCGACGCCGAGAAGATCCAGGCCTGGGTCGACAAGGGCGCCCAGCTCGCGCCTTCCGTGAAGGCGCTGCTGAAGCGCGCGCGCAAGCTCGGTCAGGATACGCCGCCCGCGCCCGTCGAGGCGGCCGGTGCGGCAGAGGGGACGGCCTAGATGTCGGAGAAGACCCAGGAGCTCGTCGAGTTCATCGCCAAGGCCATCGTGAGCGAGCCCGACCAGGTGAAGGTCACGGCGACCGACGGTGGCAGCATGCTCGAGCTGGAGACCGCCGACGACGATCGCGGTCGGGTGATCGGTCGCCAGGGCCGCGTGGCGAAGGCCATGCGCGCGGTGATCGGCGCGGCGAGCCACGGCCGCGGCACCCGACTCGAGATCGTCGACTGACGGGAAGGGAAGCAACACACCAGCGCGTCGTCCTCGGACTCGTCATCGGACCCCACGGAACGCGGGGCGAGATGCGCGTTCGCATCCTGGGCGACGGACCGGACAACCTGCTCGGACAAGACGAGGTCGCCCTCGCCGAGCCCGAGCGAGGGGCGGAGGATCCCGCCCCCAGGCATTTCGCTCTCGAAGGAGGAGGAACGGGACGACGCGGAGAGGTCAGGCTGAAGCTCGAGGGTCTCGCCTGTCGCGATGACGCAGCGGCCTTCGAGGGATGGTGGGTCACCGTGCCCGCCGCAGCGCTTCCCGCACTGCCCGAAGACGAGTTCTACTGGTACCAGCTCGTGGGCTGCGAGGTCGCGCTCGAAGGGGGCGAAGCCCTGGGCCGGGTCGCCGAGATCTGGGAGACCGGCGCCCACGACCTGCTCGTGGTCGTGGACGCGCGGGGCCGACGGCACCTGATCCCCACCGCCCGCGACATCCTGCAGGAGATCGATCTCGAAGAGGGTCGGATCACGGTCGCCGCCCTCCCGGGGCTGGTGGACCAGGACTGAGGAAATCCCTCTCGGCCAGAGGAAACCGGAAGGAGGACAGGATGCTCCGAAGGATCGACGTCGTGACGATCTTTCCGGAGCTCTTCGAACGATTCACGCGCACATCGATTCTCGGCGCGGCGCTGGAGCGCGAGCTCCTGGCGATCGCGGTCCACGACCTACGGGCCTGGACCCACGATCGCCACCGCACGGTGGACGACGAGCCCTACGGGGGCGGCCCGGGCATGGTCATGAAGCCCGAACCCCTGGTCGAAGCCGTCGAAGACCTTGCGGGCCCGAAGGGCCCGGAGCGGGAGGCCCGAGTGGCCCTGCTCTCTCCCCAGGGAGTGCCCTTCGACCAGCGAGGCGCCGAGCGGCTGGCGGGCGAGAGCCATCTGGTCCTCGTGTGCGGGCGATACGAAGGAGTGGATCAGCGAGCCATCGAGCTCGCCATCGACGAGGAGATTTCGATCGGAGACGTCGTCCTGTCGGGGGGAGAGATCCCCGCCATGGCCGTGGTCGAGGCGGTGTCGCGCCTCCTCCCGGGCGTGCTCGGCAACCCGCAGTCGGCCCTCTCCGAGTCGTTCCAGAACGGACTCTTGGAAGGACCCCAATACACCCGGCCTGCCGCCTTTCGCGGACTCGAGGTTCCCGACGTCCTGCGTTCGGGTGACCACGCGAAGACGAGCGGCTGGAGAAAGCAACGAGCCCTCGAGCGAACCCGAACGCGCCGCCCCGATCTCCTCTCGGCAGGACCCGACACGCCGGCAGGAGAAGGAACGGGGACGGCGCGAGGAGACCGATGATGCACCCCGTCGACGTGATCGAGCGCCAGAGCCGGCGCCGCGACCTGCCCCCCTTCCGCCCCGGTGACACGGTGCGCGTGCACGTGAAGATCCGGGAGGGCGACAAGGAGCGCACCCAGGTCTTCGAAGGCGTCGTGATCCGGCGCCGCCGCGGCGGTAGCTCGGCCTCCTTCACGGTGCGCAAGGTCTCCTACGGCGTGGGCGTGGAGCGGATCTTTCCGGTCGAGTCGCCCTCGGTGGAGAAGGTCGAGATCAAGAGCCGCGGCCACGTGCGCCGCTCGCGCCTCTACTACCTGCGCGAGCTGCGCGGCAAGAAGGCCCGCCTGCGCTCGAAGGTGCGCGACGTGTCGGGGCTGGTCTCCGAAGAGGCCGCCGAAGCCGCCGAGGTGGGGACCGCGGCCGCCGCATCGGAGGCCGCCGCCGCCCAGGGCGAAGAGCTCGAGGTCGCAGCGCCGATCGAGGAGGAGCCCGAGGCCGCGGCCGGAGAGGGCGGTGACGAGGCCGCCGCGGCGGGAGACGACGAGGCCGAGCCGAAGGAGTAGCTGGGGGGAAGGCCTTCCCTTCCTCCCCCACGCGCTTCAGGCTTCGCTCGTCCCCTCGCGCCCGTAGTCGTCCTCGAGGCGCACCACGTCGTCGAGCTCCGGAGTGGACACCTCCACGAGTTCCGTGTGCTCGAGGGCAGCGAAGCGGTGGCGCCGGCCCGTGCCGATGCGCCGGTGATCCCCAGGGCCGAGCTCCTCCGTCACGATCTCGCCCGCGTCGTTCTCGAGCTCGAGCCGCAGCCGGCCCGAAACCACGTAGATCGTCTCGTCCTTCACCTCGTGGTACTGCAGCGAGAGCTGATGGCCCTCCTCGATGACGAGGAGCTTGCCGACGTACCGATCCGTGTGGGCCCAGATCAGCTCGTGCCCCCAGGGCTTGTCGACGCGTTCGGCCATGGGCCGAATCTATAGCGAACGCACACGTCGGGAGGGGCGCGAAGGGACACCCGGCTCAACCGGTCTCGAAGGCGTTCTCGATGTGGCGGAGGCGGAGCTCGGCCGCCGGGTCCGCCTCTGGATCCGGCTCCAGGATGATCACGTCGAAGCGTGCTCGCCCCCGGTGCCTGTGCGCAGCCAGCCAGGCGCGTGCACCGCGGACCAGGCGCTCCTGCTTGCGCGCGTCGACCGCCTCTTCCGGCACCCCGAAGCGCCGGCTTCGCCTGGCCTTGACCTCGACGAACACGAGGGTCCGACCCTGCCGGGCGATCAGATCGATCTCCACCCCGCCGGCACGCACGTTGCGCGCCACGATTCGGTAACCTCGGCTCTCCAGATGCTCCGCAGCGCGCGCCTCACCGTAGGCGCCGAGGGAACGCCGAGCGTCGCCCCCTCCGTCTCTTCGTCCGGTCATGGCGTCTCCCATGGGACCGGGCGGGGACGGGAGGGTAGCCGACGGCGGATTGGGATGGGGACGCTCTACATCGTCGCGACACCGATCGGGAACCTGGAGGATGTGACGGTGAGGGCCCTCCGCGTGCTCCGCGAGGCGACCTGCATCCTCGCCGAGGACACCCGGCGCACCCGGGTGCTGCTTGCGCGCCACGGGATCCCCGGTCGTCCGCGCTCCCTTCACGCCCACAACGAGCAGGCGCGGGTCGCCTCGGTGCTGGCGGCGCTCGAGGGGGAGGGTACGGCGGCCCTGGTGTCGGATGCGGGGACGCCGCTGGTCTCCGACCCCGGCGAGCGCCTGGTCGCAGAAGTCGCCGCAGCGGGGCATACCGTGGTGCCGATACCCGGAGCCTCGGCCGTGCTCTCCGCCCTGGTGACCTCCGGCCTGCCCGCGACGCCCTTCCTCTTCGTCGGCTTCCTGCCGCGCAAGGCGGGCGAGAGAAGGCAGCGGCTGGCCGCCCTTGCGGAGCGACCCGAGACGCTGGTGTTCTACGAGTCGCCCAAGCGGGTCGCCGCCACCCTGGCCGAGCTGCACGAGCTCTGGGGCGACCGCTCCGCCTGCCTCGCCCGGGAGTTGACCAAGCTGCACGAAGAGGTGGTGCGCGCCCCGCTCGGCGAGCTCGCACGGCGCTTCTCCGAGGGCACCCGCGGCGAGGTGACCCTGGTGGTGGCCGGCGCCGACCCCGTGCCCGCGCTGCGCGGCGAGGCCCTCCAGCGAGAGGTGCGCGAAGCCGTCGAGCGGGGCGAGTCCCCACGCGAGGTCGCCGCAGCGTTGGCGCCGCGCGCCGCGTTGCCGAAACGCGAGATCTACTCCCTGGCACAAGCGGAGCGTGACACGAAATGACCCCCCAGCCCTTCCTTCGCCTGCTTCGCACCCTCTGGTACATGCGCCCCTCCCAGTGGACGGGCAAGCTGCGCCGGAGTCTCCTGCCCGCGCGGGGACCTCGCAGGGCGGGTGGGGCGCCCCCGCAGCTCGCGGTGAGCGCCCCCCCCGTTCCCTTCCCCCCGCCCCCGGCCCACATCGATGTCCACGGGCTCGATCGGCTCGGCCTGATCGGCCAGGAGGTGAGCTGGGGCAGCGCCATCGACTGGGATCACTCCGATGCGGGGCCGCTCTGGGCCTACCACCTCCACCAGTTCGACTGGGTGCGCCACGCCGGCCTGACTCCGGCAGAGCGGCTCCAGGTGATGGAGTCCTGGTACCGGAACCATCCGAAGGGCGTGGGCTGGGCTCCCTTCCCGATCAGCCTCCGCAGCTTCGCCTGGGGAAAGCTGCTCCTGGACGAGGGCGCCCTCGCCGGCGACGCCGCCGCGCGCACCACGCTCGTGGGCTCGCTCGCGGACCAGCTCGCGACCCTGGCAGCCGATCCCGAGACCCATCTGCTCGCGAACCACTACCTGTGGAACCAGCTCGCCCTGGTCTTCGGCGGGGTGCTCCTCGACGGCTCGGAGTCGGAGATCTGGCGGGGCGCCCAGGCCGCGCTGTGCGCCGAGCTCGCCGAGCAGGTTCCGGCCGACGGCCTGCACTACGAGCGCTGCACGAGCTACCACGCTCTGCTGCTCGAGAACCTCCTCGACCTGATCAACGTGGCGCGCGCTCCGGAGGCTCGGCTCCGCACCGACACGCTGGACTACCTGATCGCCACGGCCGAGCGGATGCTCGGCGCCCTGCGCTTCCTCACCCATCCGGACGGCGAGATCGCCCTGTTCGGTGACTCCGCCTTCGGGGTGGCCCAGCGCCCCGAGATCCTGCTCGCCTACGCGGAAGCTCTCGGCCTCGACACGAAGGCCGGGTCCGGCGCCGTTCACCTGTGCGAGAGTGGCTTTGCCCGGCTCGAGGCGGGCCCCTTCACGTTGCTCGTGACGGCGTCGCTCCCGAGCCCCTCCCATCAGCCGGGCCACGCCCACTGCGACGCGCTCTCCTTCGAGCTCTCGTTCGGGAGCGAGCGGGTGGTCACCGACACCGGCGTCACCGAATACGTGCCCGGCCCCCTGCGCGAGGCCGCGAGGGCCACCACCTCCCACGCCACGGTCGAGATCGAAGGCGAGGAGCAGGCCGAGCTGTGGGCGGCCCACCGGATCGGCGGCCGCCCGGACGTGGCCCTGCCGAGCGTCATTCCCTCGCCCGAGGGCGGTGGCGCGGCCGAGGCCGTCTGCGCCGGGTGGGCCACGCCCGAGGTGCTGCATCGGCGGCGCTTCGAGCTCGACGGGAGCGGGCTCGTGATCATCGACAGCTTCGACCGCCCGCCACGGGAGGCCTGCTTCTCGTTCCCGTTGGCGCCGGGCCTCGAGCCCAAGCTCGAGGACGGCGCCGCGACGGTCGCCGTCGGCTCCGCCCTGCTTCGCATCGAGCTCCCGCCCGAGCTCGAGTACTCCGTCGAGCGGGCCCCCTACTTTCCGGCGTTCGGAGCCGTTGTGGAGCGCGCGGTGCTGCGCGGCCGCGGCCGCGACCTCCGGGAGCTCGTCTTCACGTTCCGCCCGCTCTGACGGTCTCCTGGGGCCTCGTCAGCCCTCAGCCAGGAGGGCCTCGAGCCCTTCCCGGTCGACCACCGTGACCTCGAACTCCCTGGCCTTCTTGAGCTTGCTGCCCGCCGCCTCGCCGGCCACCACGTAGTCGGTCTTCTTGGACACGGCGGAGGTGACCTTGCCTCCGGCCGCCTCGATCCGTGACCTGGCTTCGTCGCGCGACATGCCCTCGAGGGTTCCCGTCAGCACGAAGGTCTTGCCCGAGAGGGGCCCTTCGGGCGGCTGCGTCTCCTCGGCGACCGGGATGGCGGGCCAGCGCACGCCCCGCTCGCGCAACCGCCCGATCTCGGCCGAGTGGGCTTCGTCGTCGAAGTACGCCCGCACTCTCTCGGCGATGATCGGTCCGACGCCGTCCACGGCCTCGAGCTCCTCCTGGCCTGCGGCTCGCAGCGGTCCGAGATCGCCGAAGCGTCGGGCCAGCAGGTCGGCCACGCCGCCGCCGACCTCCGGAATGCCGAGGGCGATCAGGAAGCGGGGCAGGGTGGTCTGGCGCGCTCGTTCGAGCGCGGCGAGCAGGTTGTCGGCGGACTTCTCGCCCATCCGATCCAGGGCGAGCAGGGCGTCTCGCTCCAGGCCGAAGAGATCCGACGGCCCTTCGACCAGCCCCGCCTCGAGCAGCTGCTCGACCAGCTTCTCGCCGAGGCCGTCGATGTCGAGGGCGCTCCGGCCGGCCATGTGGAGCAGCCGGTTGCGCAGCTTCGCCGGGCAGGCCGGGTTCGGACAGCGCGTCACGACCTCGCCTTCCTCGCGCACCACGGCGCTCCCGCAGACGGGGCAGCTCGCCGGAAGCCGGTACCGCTTCGCGCCCTTCTTCCGCTTCCCGGGCACCACCTTGACCACCTGGGGGATCACGTCGCCCGCCCGCTGGACGACGACGGTGTCTCCGACGCGGACGTCCTTGCGATCGACCTCGTCCTGGTTGTGCAGGGACGCGTTGGAGACGGTGACGCCACCGACGAAGACCGGCCGCAGCTTGGCCACGGGCGTGAGCGCACCGGTCCGGCCCACGCTGGCGAAGATCTCCTGGACGACCGTGGTCTCCTGGTGGGCCGGGAACTTGTAGGCGATCGCCCAGCGCGGCATCCGGGCCAGCTCGCCCAGGTCGCGCTGCAGGGCGTGGTCGTTGACCTTGAAGACGGTGCCGTCGATCTCGATCGGAAAGGTCTCCCTCTGGCCCAGGAAGTCCGCGTGGGCGGCGATCGCCGCCTCGATGTCCGGGCAGACGCGACACTCGGGGCTGACCGTGAAGCCCCAGCCGCGCAGGCACTCGAGGACCTGGTCCTGCCGCCGGACCGCCGCCGGCAGCCCCTCCGCGACGCCATAGGCGCGGAACTCGAGCGAGCGCAGGCGATCGAGGTCCACGTCGTGCAGCATGCGAAGGGCGCCGGCGGCCGCGTTGCGCGGGTTGACGAAGGGCTCGAGTGCGCGCTCGGCTCGTCGGGCGTTGAGCCGGCTGAAGGCCGCCCGCGGCAGCACCACCTCGCCCCGAATCGAGAGCCGATCCGGGTGGCTCCCGGGGTCCCCGGCCAGCTGCAACGGGATGCTCCCCAGCTGTCGGAGGTTCGCCGTGACGTCCTCGCCGCGCCGCCCGTCGCCCCGGGTCGAGCCCACCACCAGCCGGCCCTCCTCGTAGACCAGCTCGGCGCCGGCCCCATCGAGCTTCGGCTCGGCCAGGAAGGCCACGGAGCCCTCGCGGTCCAGGGCCCGGAGGATGCGCTCCTCGAAGGCCCGCATCTCGTCCGCATCCATGGCGTTGTCGAGCGAGAGCATCGGAACCCGGTGCTCGACCGTCTCGAAGCCCTCGGCCGGCGGGGCACCCACCCGGTGGGTGGGCGAATCGGCCGCCACGAGCTCGGGATGGGCCGCCTCCAGCTCCTGGAGCTCCCGGAAGCGCCGGTCGTACTCGGCGTCGCTGATCTCGGGGGCATCCTCGCCGTGGTAGAGGCGCAGATGCCGGTTCAGGTCGTCCACGAGCGCCTGGATCCGCGCCGCCGGCGTCTCCGCCCCTCGTTCCCCCCGGGAAGCCACGTTAAAGCTCGTCCTCGACGAAGGCGATAGGAGAGAGGCGGGGTCGTCCCGCCTGCCCCGGTCCGTCTGGCCGGGCCGAGCAACATACCACGCGGGTCCGGATTCCCGGGCCGAGCAACATACCACGCGCGCCGGGGCTCCCGGGACGCCGGAGGATCCCCCCATCGGAGAGGTAGCGGCGGAAGGGCCCCAGCTGGCCCAGCTGCGTGCCGCGCTGGCCCGCGCGCGACGCGAGACGGAGGAGCTGCGCCTGGAGCTGATCCGGGAGGCCCAGCAGCGGGACGAGCTCCTCTCGATCGTGAGCCACGAGCTGCGCACGCCGATCACCGTGATCGACGGCTTCAACAAGCTCCTGCTCTCGGAGGCGCCCGGGGTGCTGACCGAGGAGCAGCGCCACTACCTGGAGCAGAGCCGGCGCAGCTGCCAGCGCCTCAACCTCTTCGTCGGGAACCTCCTCGAGCAGGAGCGCCAGCGCATCGGCGAGGCCACGCCGCATCGCGCGCCCAGCTGCCTGGACACGCTGCTCGACGACGTCGCCGCCTTCCTCACGCCGCTCGTGGCCGAGAGCGGGCAGGTGCTCGAGCTGACCCTCGCCCCCGACGCCACCCGGGCCTTCTTCGACCCGAGCGCGGTCGAGCAGGTCCTCGTGAACCTGATCGGTAACGGACTCAAGTACGGCCCCAAGGGCGGCACCCTCCGCGTGCAATGCCAGCGGCTGGGCGGCGAGCCCGCGATGGTCGAGATCTCCGTGCAGGACGAAGGCCCGGGCGTTCCCGAGGAGGAGCGCGAGCGGATCTTCGAGCCCTACGTGCGACGGGCGGAGCATGCCGGGAGCGGGGGCCTGGGCCTCGGGCTGGCGATCTGTCGGCGCATCGTCGAGGCCCACGGTGGGTACATCGGTGTCGGGGAGGGCCCGGACGGGGGCTGCCGCTTCGCCTTCACCCTGCCGGCCGAAGGTGCGGAATCGTGAGCCGCCCGACGCAGCGGATCTTCGTCGTCGACGATGCGGAGGGGATCCGCAGCTACCTGACCAGCCTGCTCGAGAGCCGGGGCTATGCCGTCGACACCGCCGAGGACGGGCGCCGGGCCCTGCAGCTCCTCGACGCCGGCGCCGCACCCGACCTCGTGATCCTCGATGTGATGATGCCGGGCCAGGACGGCATCGAGACCCTGGTGCAGATCAAGGAGAAGTTTCCGGAGCTTCCCGTCGTGATGCTCTCGGTCGTGGGCAAGGCCTCCTCGATCGTGGAGGCGATGCGCCAGGGAGCCACCGACTACCTGAACAAGCCCTTCTCCGAGGCGGAGCTCGACGCGCTGATCGGGCGCGTGCTGCGACCGGAGTCACCCGGCGAGGTGCCCGCCCAGGTCCTGTGGGAGGGCGAGAGCCTGGCGCGGGTGCGGGGGATCCTCGACCAGATCGCCGACACCGACGTCACCGTGCTGATCCAGGGAGAGAGCGGGGTCGGCAAGGAGGTCGTGGCCCGCGCGGTACACGCCTCCTCGGCTCGCGCCGACCGGCCCTTCGTGAAGGTGAACTGCGCCGCGCTCCCCGGGTCGCTGCTGGAGAGCGAGCTCTTCGGCTACGAGAAGGGCGCCTTCACGGGCGCCCATCAGCGCAAGCCCGGCAAGTTCGACCAGGCCCACCGCGGCACCCTCTTCCTGGACGAGATCGGCGAGATGAGCCCGGCGGCCCAGGCCAAGCTGCTCCACGTCCTGCAGGATGGGACCTTCTCGAGGCTGGGGGGCAACGCGGAGATCTCGGTGGACGTGCGCCTGGTGAGCGCGACGAACCGCCCCCTCGAGGAGCTCACCCGCAGCGGCGGCTTTCGCGAGGATCTCTTCTTTCGCCTGAACGTGGTCGCCGTCGAGGTCCCGCCGCTGCGCGAGCGCCGGGACGAGCTCCCGGGGCTCATCGACCACTTCCTCCGGCAGTACGCAGGGCGCTACGGGCGCCCGCGCCCCGCTCTCTCGCCGGCCCTGATCTCGCTGATCGATCGCTACCCCTTCCCGGGCAACATCCGCGAGCTCGAGAACTGGATCAAGCGCATCGTGGTGCTCGGCAGCGAGGACGCGATCCTGCGAGAGCTCGTGCAGGGGGAGTCGGGCACGGCGCGGCGCACGCGGAACTTCCTCGACCTGCTCGACGAGGTGGAGGAGACGGCCGGCGAGGTGCCCCTCAAGGAGGTCGGTCGTCGGGCCTCCCAGGAGGCCGAACGAGAGACGATCGAGCGCGTGCTCTATCACACCGGATGGAACCGGAAGCAGGCCGCCGGGTTGCTCGGGGTGTCCTACAAGACGCTGTTGCAGAAGATTCGGGAGTGCGAGCTGGAGCCCAGCCCGTGATCAGGCCCGGCGCCGTCGGCGCAGCTGCCCCAGGGCCACCAGCAGGGGCGCCAGCTCGGCGCCCAGGCCGCAGGAGACCTGCACGGGCGATTCCGAGAGCTGGGCCGTCGGCGTGCAGTTCGTGTCCAGCGCGTCGATCTGCCCGTCCCCGTCGTTGTCCACCCCGTCGTGGCACCCCAGGATGAGGCTGCATCCGTCTGCGACGCCGCTGTTGTTCCAGCAGGAGTTCAAGTCGGCGCCGTTCGTCTCCTCGATCGGTTCGCCGCAGGCCAGGAGGTTATTGCCGACGACCAGGGAGCCCATGGTCCCGTCCAACCGCACGCAGGTATTCCCGTCCAGGGTGTTGTTGCTCACCTGCGCGGGGGTGGTCATCGTGCGAATCGACACGTTGGCCCCCACGATCGTGTTGCCTGCAAAGCTCGCTCCACCGCGCATCCCATAGAGCGCGCCGCTCCCCCCGAGGTACAGGCCGTTGTTCCGGATCGTCGCCGTGGAGCAGCCCGAGAGCTCGATGCCGTTGCTGACCAGGCCTCCCGCAATCAGGAGATTGTCCTCGATCACGAGGCCGCCGCTCACCGTCGGCAAGGGGGCGCAGCTGATGTCGGCCTCGATGATGATGGGTTCGTCCAGGGTGTCCGAGTTCGAGAAGCAGAGGTTGTGACGGATCTCGACATTGGAGGCGCTCCCGTTGAAGCCTCCGATCTCGATGCAGGACGAGCGCTGGCCGCTGATGGTGTTGTCCGTGATCTGCACGTCATCGCCGGAGAAGTTCAAGCCCGGGGTCGTGAGGCCGTTGGTGGAGACGAGATCGTTCTCGGCGAAGATGAGGCGCTTCAGGTAGTCGTTGCGCAGGTCGACCGAGCCGCCGATGTCGTTGCCCCGGAAGGTGAGATCCTCCACGTCGAAGCTGCCTCCGGCGAAGCGGACCGCGTCGCGACCCAGGTAGTCCATGGAGATCGTGTTGTCGATGATCTGGACGTCGCGGATCGCCGCATTGTTCGCGGCGAGCCAGATCCCGGCGTTGGTGATGCCCGGGGAGGTGGGGCTGGAATCGAGGAGCTGGTTGTCCTGGATCAACACCGCAGTGACTTCGGTCGGAGCATTCGTGTTGACGAAGATCATGGCGCCGAAGTACGCGCCACCGTCGAAGCTGTTGCGAAGGACCTCGTAGTCGCTGCCTCCGTCCAGCTCGACGCAGGAGCCGCCCGAGTTCAGGGATGGACAATCGGCGAAGCTGCTGTCCTGCACGGTGACATCCGACGACCCCCCGCTGAAGGTCACGCTCTCGTCGCCCAGGCTCTCGAGGGTCAGGCGTTCCAGCACCACCTGATGGACGTTCTTGCCCGTGACGCCGTGGGACTCCTCGCTTCCCCTGTGGCCGAGGGGGTCGTCGTCCCAGATCTTCAGATCCCGGATCGTGATGTTGTTCACCGGATTCGTGAAGGTGCAGTGGCTTCCGAAGCCACCCGTGATCTCGGCGCACAGCGTGATCACGGTCTGCCCTCCAGAGTTCTCCGGCATGAGCACGCTGGTGTCCCCGACGCCACTGATCACGATGTTGTCGCAGCTGACCTGCAGCCCCGAGTAGAAGCCGGAGCTCGGCCCCGTATCGTGTCCTAGCCGGTAGAAGCCCGCCGGGAAGTGCACTTCGCCACCCCCGGCGGCGCAGGCCGCATCGACGGCCGCGTTGGCGGCGGGTGTGTCGAGGCCGGCGAAGGCCGGGTCGGCCCCGAAGCTGGTCACGTCGAAGATCGCCGCGCCCGCAGGCCCCGCGACCAGCCAGGCCGCCAGCACGACCGCCAGGAATCCAAGTCTCGAACCCACCACTGCCGCCTACCCCGTCCGAAGAAGTCCTGTCATGCAGGCCCTAGATAGGTGGTGCGGCGAGCCCAAAAGTGACAGGTTCTTCCCCCGGGGGACAAGGCCGGCTTGGGGCATCAACAGCCGGCGAGAGGTCGTACCCAATCGACACGAATTCTCCGCGCCCTCGTGATGGCGCCCCCTCCCTCCCCGGTTCCGGAACGGCGGTTCGAGCAGATGGGCCTTCCTGGGGTCGCGGCTCGCCACGGACCAACAGCAGCACGACGGCACGGTCCTCGTTGGGCGGATGCTCTCCAGTTGGCTGCCGCGCCAGACCACCAATGGACGAGTGGGTGCGAAGCTCGCGTGGTCGTCAGCTCTCTTCCGGACGACTCGGGAACGCACGCGGATGGGTGTGGTTTCTTCAGCGGGATCGGCACGTTCCACTCGAGTTTGCCAATGCCGGGTGGCCCGGAGGATCCCGATCCAAGGTCCCTGTTGGGGAGCGGCTCGTGGTTTCGGCGACTTGGCGCCCCGGGGAACGTGGTAGAATTCCTGCGGCAGCGCAGGGGTTCGTGGGCCGCTGCCGCGCAAGGAGGTCCCGAATCGATGATCGAGGAGCACCATCTCGCACTCCTCTGTTGTCCCCGGTGCCGGGGGAAATTGTCTACAACGGAGGACGCCACAGGGCTCTCCTGCGCGAGCTGCGATGCCAGCTACCCGGTCATCGACGGGATTCCGGTCCTGCTCGCCGGCGAGGTGGATGAGATCTCGGAGACGGTCCAGGAGTACTACGAAGCCGGCTGGCGGAAGAACGCGGACGGTGTTCCGAGAGCTCGTCTGGTTCACGAGGATCTGTCCGACCGCGGACAGCGATACATCGTCGACAACGAGCGCCGATTCGTCTCGATCTTCGAGGGGGGCGGCAACGTCTTCCTCGACGCCGGTTCAGGTGCGCAGCCGAGAGTCGAGTTCGGCCAGGCCTTCGACTATCACCTCTGCGTCGACCTCTCCCTGCAGGGCCTCCAGGAGGCACGGCAAGTCGTCGGCGATCGAGGCATTTTCGTGTGCGGCTCGTTGCTCGATCTCCCGATTCGGGACCATTCGCTCGCCGGAGCGATGGCCTCACATTGCATCTACCACATCGACAAGGAGCTGCAGTCCAGGGCCTTGTCAGAGATCTCGCGGGTCGTCTCGCCGAGGGGTGTGGGCCTGATCTTCTACTCCAATCCCGACTCCCCCGAACGTCGCACGATTCGGGGACTCCGGGCAATCTCGGCTCTGCTGCGGAAGCTGGGCCTGCGCAAGCCCGCGGATTCCTCGCAGAAGCTCCTCTACTACTTTGCCCACCCCATCCCCTACATGCTCAACGCGCTTCGAGAAGAGCACGGGGAGTCTGGTGTCAAGGCAGTCCCCCTCCGGATGCTCACGAAGCAGCTCTCGAAGCCGCTGCTCAACGCGCCCCTGGTCGGAGGGGTGGCTTCGAAGGGCCTTCACCTGCTCGAGCGAGCGCTCGGGTCCCGGCCGGGTGCCGCGAGCTACGTCGCCTATGTCCTGCGCGGAGGTAGGGGGTCCGCCGCGCAATCCTGAATCGGCGAACCCGTTGCCCCTTGGGACTCGATCAGACGGTGTCGATCATCTGCGCCACGCGCTCGCACGAGCGAGAGTCCTGGTAGTGGTGGATCCGATCGCGTAGCCGCCGTCTCCGCTCTCGTCCCGGATCCTCGCCGGAAATGACCCCGGAGAGCGCTGCTTCGAACGCTGACTGAGTTGCGATCGCCTCCCCCGGCAGGAGCTCGAAGTAGTCGTAGAGGAAGCCGTTCTGAACGGCGAAGTCGTCGTAGTCGTAGGGGACGAAGAGCATCGGCCGGTCGAGGAGCAGGAAGTCATGGTAGAGCGCCGAGTAGTCCGAGATCAGCAGGTCCACGAAGGGCAGGAAGGCGTTCACGTCGGGCAATTCGACATGAGTCGCCAGACGCACCCAGGGGCATCGTAGTAGCTGTGCAAAGAAGTCTCGGGACTCCGCGTAGATCAGGTCGCCCCTGTGGGGCCGCATCAAGAGCAGGCATCGATTCTCTTCGAGCATTGCGAAGAGCCGCTGCTCGTCGAAGTCCTCGAAGGGGAAGAACCGCGTGGGATAGCGACCGTGCCTCCAGCTCGGGGCGTAGAGCAGGACATGGGAGGGTGCGAGGCTTCCCAGGTAGGCGCGCCAGGATTCGCCGTGTGAGGCGGGCACGTCCAGGAGCACGTCGTTTCTCGGATACCCAGTCACGACGTGTTTCTCGCGCCCGACCTGAAGACACTCCTCCTGGAGATCTGACACCCATTCGGATGTCGAGATCACACGCCGAATCAGAGAGCCTTCCCGCTTCTTCACCTGCGACTCGTCTTCGGGGATCTTGTGGCCGAGGCGCGCGAAGCGCACGCGCTTCACCGAACGACCATGTCGCAGGGCGATCAGTCCAAGGCTGTCGGGAACGATCCAGGGCTCGAGAACCAGATCCATCAGGCCATCCGTGAAGAAGGCCAGGCGGGCCCGAGCCAGTGCGATCAGACCGCTCAGCCCGCGGCTGTTGACCACCGGCAGCCCCGCCTTCCTGAGCTGGCGCAGGACCGCGCGGTCATGGGTGATCCATACGGCTTCTACTTCGGGCTTGTTCGCCAGTACCCATTCGAAGAGATGTCGGCTGTTGTCCCCGTAGAAACGACCGCTCATTGCTGCGAAGAGCACCAGGGACTCGCGCGGCCCGAGGAGCCGGCGCGTTGTCGTGATCACCAGTCTCGCGATGGCCCGACGCAGGAGAGATCTCGCCCAAGACAGCAGCGAACGCATCGGCTGGAAGCTCCATGACAAGTTGGCGGTAGTCGCCGGGCGTCAGTGACTCAGATTGCGCGACCCGGCAGCCAGGCCAGGTCCGCTCGGTGCGAGACCCGTGATCTGGGGCCGCACAGGATACCAGCGGAGTGCGGTGGCCCAACCCTCCGCCAGTTGGTTGGCACTGCCAAGGTCTCATCGAGCCGAGAGGAGCGCGGGGGAGCCGAAGGAAGCCGTCATTGACGACTCGATTCAGGGAGGAAGCAAGCCCAAGAAACGACGCCAGCTTCGAGTTCAGTCGTCGGGCGCACTCCAGGTGCAAGGCAGCTCTGCCCGGCCAACATGCGGCCCCTCGGTGGCTCGACTGGAGGTGCGGCCCAAGAGGTAGACCGTCCTCGCACTTGCCTCTCGACGCAGCCGGTGCGTCGCCGCTGGTGCCCGAGGGGCGCTCGGATACCCTCCAACGGTGCTGGGAACCAAGCTTGGCAGCCTCCTCGCAATACTCCTCTTCCTGAGCTGCGAGTCGGGTGCGGAGCCGCTGGTCCTTGTCAGCCCCAATCTGGATCGCTCGGATCGCATCGATCGGATCCTCGATTCTGCGACCCCCTCCCTCTCTGTCCAACGCGTCTTCCTCGAGGGAAGGGCGACCAAGCCTGGATCCTGGTACCGGATGCTCGGTGACCGACGGCCCGTGGCGCTGGGTGACGCCAAGCTGGTGATCCTGGAAAACGCGCCCGCTTCTGCCCTGGAGCGGGTGACCACGGGCGGAGGACGCCCGCTGCTCGATGCGCTTCCGGGCTGGGTCGATCGTGGCGGTCGGCTGCTGGTGGTGGGGGGCTGGCCCAGCCAAGAGAGCTACCGAGGGACGCCCCTGGACGCGATCCTTCCGGCGCGACCAAGCCCCGACCCAGGGCTCGAGGCATTTCGCAAGCGCCGCCGGCTGGTGCTGGAGGGGGAGATCACCGGAGGCCTCTACGTCGAACATCTGCATCCCGTGGAGGTGCTCCGCGGAAAGACGAAGATCCGTGCCGGGACCGAGCCCTTCGCGGTGCATGGGACCCGAGGGATGGGGGAGGTGCTGCAGATCCTGTCCGGCGATCACCAGCACTTTCACGCCGATGGCGCCGACAACCAGACCTTCTTCTCGAGCTCTGCCTGGGCAGAGCTCCTGCTCGACTATGCGGGTGAGGCGCTGGGGACGACCTACACGCTGCATTCGCCCCTCACCGTGAGCTCTGCCTCGCCGGCGGTGCGTTCTGGCGCCATGGCTCGGCCGGCCGACTGGTTCCCCGTTGGCGAGGGCAAGCGCATCCGACAGGTGTCGTTGGAGTGGCCGCCGGGAACGCCACGGTTCACGGCGACACCAGGCCCCGACGGCCGGGTGCGGCTTCCCGAGCAGCTCCGTCCGGGGATCTACTCGGCTCGCTGGCTCGACGGTTCACGGGAGCACAGAGCTCGCGTTCTCGTGGGCCTGGCGCCGGATCCGAGTCGTTTCGATATCCGCTACTTCAGCATGGGGCACATTCCCTATCCCTTCGGCCTGGCGCCAGGGGAGGCCTACGACCGTGCTCGGGAGATCTCGGCGGCTGGGATTACGAGTGTCGTCTACCCCGCACTCAAGAAGCGCCCAAAGAATGACCTGCGCGCGCTGCGCGAGCTCGCCGCGGCGGGTATGGAGATCGTCTACTACAGCACGACGCGCTACCGAAGCGGCTTTCCTCGCTGGCGCTACGGTGGACAGACGCCGACCACCGCGCGGAACCACTTGGGGCAAGAGGTCGGTTGGGACATCCATGGCCCAGAATTCCGGGCGGGAATCGGTCACATCTTCGACGGCTTCGAAGAGGTGTTGAGCCTGCCCGGGTTGCGCGCCCTGCAGATGGTCGAGGAGCTACGCGACGCCGACCTGCAAGGGGCCACCCTGAGAGACGAAGTGAGGCTGTCGGGTCTGCAAGGCGACGAGAAACCAGGGCAGCCGGAGTGGTTCCGCCACGAGGAGATTCGCTCGCGTCTGACGGGTGAGACCCTGCGCCGATATCGCGAGGTCGGAAACGGCGTGCTGCCAGGGGTGCGACAGTCTGGCTATTGGCCCGGTTCCTACTGGCAGCGACGCGCGAAGTACGCCCTGCGCGTACCAGAACTCGTGTCCTCTGTCGACGAACTGCTAGGCCCCGGCTATGGCTACAACTACGGAAGGAACCCGGATGCAGGCTGGGTCTCCGTTGTGGACACGGCGGCCGAGATCTTTGGCGCGATGAACCACCAGGTCGCGAAGGGAAAAGGCTTCTCCGTCTACGCCCTGGGCCGGCCACTGAGCCCGAACGGAACGCGGGCATTCGAGCCCTCCGCGTGGGAGGAGACAGCCTGGACTGCGCTCGCCCATGGCGCAACGGGTCTTGCCTATTTCGGGTTGCCGGCGGGAGAGGCGCTGGCACCCCTGGTAGGCCTCCATGATGAGGCTGCGAGGATCGGCCCCTGGTTGGCCGCGGCGCCTCGGCGGCCCGCACCGGTGGCGGTCCTCGCCTCCTGGACGACCCGTACTGCCGGCGACGCCGGGGAGGTGAAGCGCCACGACGCCTGCGTTGGCTCTCGCTTCTCGGATCTGGCGGTCGGCTTCGAGGAGGTGGACTACCTGCTCGAGGAGCAGCTCGGATCCCCGCCGGCGGCGCTGCAAGCCATCGTCCTCAGCGCCGTGCCTCGGCTCTCGCAGGATTCCCTGAAGGCGCTGCATCGGTTCGTCGCCCGGGGCGGACACCTCTTCGCGGAGAAGACGGCCGCCTCCCTGGACGAGACAGGGACTCGCCGGTCGGATCCCTGGGCTCCAGTGCGGGGGACCGGTCGCATCCACGACCTTGCCCCGAAGCTCAGCTGTAGCCCCGCCCGTCCTTCCAAGCGTCTGGGCCGCGAGTGGCGCTCCCGCCTTGCAGAGCTGGGCATCCGACCGCGGAGCCATACGCCCGGAGATCGGAGCGAGGCGCGTCTGCTCGGTGGGAAGGGCATCTACTACTGGATCCTCCTCAACCATGGCGTCGGCGCGGCGACCGTCCGCGGGCGGACGCGGCTGGGCGGGGGAAGGCTGCACTGGCGCGATCTCCGGAGCGGCGATCGGGTCCAGCTCCCCCATGGACGGGAGCTCCGGATCGAGCGGGACCTCCCCGCCCGGGCCGCGGCGGTACTGGTGGGCGTCGAGCGTCCCGCCGAGACCATGGAGATGACCCTGCTGCAGGGACCGCACCAGGTCACGGTGGAGCTGCAGGCCGTGGACGGCCAGGGGCGACCCGTGGCCGACGGGTATCCGCTACGGCTCACGGGCACGGACGGGGCCGGCTCTGCGCTCCTGCCGCCCGCCGCCCGCTCGCGTGTAGCGGTAGGAGGCAAGGCCGTCTGGACGGTTCCGATTCCCCTGGACCTCGCACCCGGAGAGTGGACCCTGCGCGGAGAGGAGCCCGTAGGCGGGAGGTCGGTGAGCCAGAATTTGAGCCTTTTCGAGGACGCGTGAGCGCCAGATACCGGCTAAAGGTGGTGGGCCCGCTGGGCGAAGCAGCCCGTGACGAAAGACCTACGCCCCGGAACGCTCGGAGAGGCGCGACCGCTTGATTCCCGAGACCTCGCTCGCCAGCTCGATCATCACCTGCGTCCTGTTCGCGGCGATGGTGGTCGTCTTCTACATGGTGCGGCCTGTGGAAGAGCGCAAGTTCCTGCTTCCCCTGGCGATGATCGCCTTCGTCATCAAGGCGGCTCTCGTCCCCCTCTACTTCCAATTCCTGGTCTCGATCGGCTTCGACGGCTTCGCGTTCTTCGACAGCGTCAAGTACCACCTGGCGTCGGTCAAGATGTCCACGGACATCGCATACGACCGACCCTGGGATGGCTACGGCTGGACCTTCAACGACCCCGGTTACGGCTTCATCGGCGCCATCCTGTACTGGATCTTCGGGCCGAACGTCCTGATTCCGCGCTTCCTGAACGTGGCCGTGAGCTCGATGACCCTGCTCTACGTCTATCGGGTCGCAAGGATGACCTTCGACGAACGAGCCGCACGGGTGGCTGCGATCCTCGTCGCGTTCATTCCCTTCACCCTTCTGCATACGATCAACCACCGCAAGGAGCCCTTCGTCCAGTTCCTCGCGATGTTCATCTTCTTCCACGCCTTCTGCATCTTCCGACAGAACAAGAACCTGATCGTCCACGTGTTCTTCCTCGTGATCGCTCTCGTGGGCATGCGCTATTTCCGCAACGGCTTCGTCCTGCCCTTCCTGGCCGTCATGGTGGTGTCCTTCCTCATCAGCCAGCGGAACCTGCTGCTGGGCTTCGGGCTGGCCGGCATCACCGTCATTGCGGTGATTGGCTTCCAGGTGATGGTGGCCGGGGATCCCGACGCCAGCGTGGCGGCCGACGTGGGTCGCCTGCAAGGCAAGCTCGCTCGCAGTGCGAGCTTCTCGGAGGTGGGCGGGCTGCTCCGCTATGCGCGGATGAGCTCGCTGACCGAGATCTACAAGCTCCCCCTGGCGCTCTTCCTGTTCATCATCATGCCCTTTCCTCCCTTTTTTCGTGAGGAGATCCCCACCATCCTCCTCTCCTGGGCCAACCTCTTCGGCGTGGCGCTCCTGCCTCACACGATCCGCGGGGCCTGGAGCCTGCTGCGCCGCAGCGATTGGCGGGCCTACCTGCCCGTCCTCATCTTCCCCGCGGTCTTCCTCCTGCTCTTCTCCGTGATCCACGTCGGACTTCTGCGCTACCGGGAGACGATCTCCCCCATGCTGATGATCTTCGCCGCCGGAGGCTGGGTCCTGCCCCGCAACGCCCTCCTGAGCGGCATCATCTACGGCGGTCTGGCCGCGCTCGCCGTGCTGGTCTACACGGCCCGATTCGCCTGACGAGCCCTGGAGCCCCGCTCAGGGCCTGCTGACCTCGTCCAGGATCCCGGCGAGACGGCCGGTCAGGTTCCTGCGATGGAACTGCCGGGGCGCGACCGCGGGTCCGGAGGCCGACCGGCCGACCAGCTCGTCGAGAACCCGTCGGATGCGCACGACGTCACTCGGAGGCGCCAGCGGGCCGATCTGGTGGCGCGAGATGAGCTGCCAGGCGGCGCCTCCCTCGGGCACGAGGCCGAGGATGGGTCGCGCAAGGGGCATGTACTCGAAGAGCTTCGCCGATTCGAGCCCGTGGAAGAAGGGGTGCATGTCGCCGATCACGAGCAGCAGCACATCGCTGCGCTCCTGGAGCTGCTCGACCTCCTCGCGTGGCTGGAAGCCGCGCAGCTCGACGACGTCCCCGAGTCCGAGCTCCGCGAGCAGGGCCTCGTTCTCGGGATCGATCTGTCCGGCCATCTCGACTCGTAGGAGGTCCCGGCCGCGCTCTTCGACGAAGCTCGCGAGGGCGCGAAAGAAGGGCTCCATCGGATACTGGTCGCCGAACATCTTGCCCGCGTAGCCGATGCGAAGGGGCTCTCTCTCGCCGCGGGGCTTCTTCGCTGCGACGGGCTCGCGATCAAAGCCGTTCTGGATGACCTCGAAGCGCTCGGCGAGGTCGGGGTGACGCCTGGCGTAGAGGTCCCGAAAGCCCTCGGTGGCGAAGACGACCCGAGAGCTCCGGCGCAGGCAGAGCCGCTCCATGAGCCGGTTCAGGCGCTGCTTCCAGCGACGGTCGCCAAAGAGGGCTCCGTTCTCCCCCCACGGGTCCCGGTAGTCGAGCACCAGGGGCCGTCGGCCGACGACGCTCAAGAGGGCGGCGAGGGGGAAGGCTGTGAACGCGGGAGCGGTCGCGAAGATGACACGGCAGTCGCGCTCGCGAATCAAGCGACGGCCCCGGAGGAGGGCGGGGAAGATCCAGGCCACGAAGGAGTCCGGCGAGAGCAGGAGGCTTCCCAGGCTGCGCAGCCAACGAAGCGGTGGGGTCGAGGAGAGACTTCCGCCGATGGGAGGCGTCGTTGCGACGGAAGGCCGCGCGGTCACCGGCGCCGAGAACACCGGCCCGTAGACCCGGCTGATCTCCAGATCCGACGGGAGCTCGTCGAGCGTGGAGTGGTCGATCTCCACGGGGCGGATGCGCAAGGTCTCGTCCAGATCCTGCGTGAGGATCAGCGGATCCCAACCGAAGTCCCGGAGGTACTTGACGAACTTCCGGCAACGCTCGGTGGCCACGCCTCCCACCGGCGCGAAGATGTAGGAGACGACGAGGACCCGGGAGTGCTCAGCCATCCACGCCGTGTTCCAGGGGCAGGTCCGGGAGCCGTGCAGCCTCGTAGAGGCGAGCCGTCAACGTCGCCGCGTCGGGTACGTTTCGGTCGAGCTGCCGGGTCTCGGGCGACCAGGTGTGGGCGAGCTGCCGGTCCACCCAGGCCGAGAGGTTCTCCTCCGCTCGCGTGCTCTCGTCGACCAGAGCTGGAAAGGTGAGCACCGCGAAGGGCACCTCGAATCCGGGCGGGTTGTAGGGGTAGCCGTAGGGGCTCGTCTCCAGCTGATCCCGGAATGCGGTGTCGCCCACCAGGGCCATCGCCCGGGCGAAGGAGTCGGAGCGCCAGAAGGAATGCTCACTGGTGCTCGAATGGAGCAGGCCGAAGCCCATCAGGTTGAAGGCGTGGTAGCCGATCTCCTTCGGCACCTGGGCCTTCCAGTAGGCGCGGCCCTGGCGGCGGATCCCGAACTCCTGGTAGAGGCGCCGGGGCAGGCTGCGGAAGCGCATGCCATGGACGATGGCCCCGTTGCTGCGCACCTGGAAGCTCCAGCCCAGATGGTCCATGAAGCCGCCAACCCGCTCCCGGATGACTGCATCTCCGGTCCGGTCGACCAGCAGGGCGCCACTGGCCGCGAACCAGAGCTGGTGGTTGAAGGTGGGATCCACGCCGGCGCGGCTGCCGTCCACGTTCACGACGCGCCAGACTCCCTCGTCCTCGAGATAGGGGTGGAGGAGGAAGACCTCACGGGCCGCGCCAAAGGCCTCCTCCATCCCCAGGGCGTCGCCCGCGGCGGCGAGTGCCTCGATCGTCCAGGCGGAGCCGATCAGGCCGTTGCAGAAGTCTCTCTCCGGGTTCATCCGGTGCCAGAAGCTGGCACCCATGGGTCGAGCGGCGTCCGAGAGTAGGTAGGCGGCGGACTTCTCGGCCGCGGCCCGGAAGCGCGGATCGCCTGTCGTCTCCAGGACCCGCAGGAAGGTGATCAGCCAGTGGCCCGTATTCCGGACCGGTGTCTCGGCGTCCTCCCAGGGCCCGTTGCAGCCTCCTGGCATGGCGCCGTCGGCTCGTTGCCGAGGAAGGGCGGCCTCGGCGCAGTGGTGGAGGAAGCGGAACAACGAGCTCGGCATCGGGACCTCGAGGGCCGGAATTGGCCAGCATCACCAGTACCCATCCCTTTTCGCGAATCCTCGCCGTCCTGGCAACTTGCACTTGAATTGCATGCTCCTGAGGCGTCCTCATGTGGCTTCGATTTGCCGATGAGAGCCCACTGGATCCTCCGACCCGATTGGGAATACTAGGCCTCATGACGAACACGGCGGCGCTCCCCATGAGAGAACCGGCCCGTCGCCCGTTCGACGCCGCTGACTTCCAACGGCGACTGCTCGCTGACGCCGACCTGCTTCCCGAGCGCTTCAGGGCCTACTTCGAGAAGTACGTCCGCCGGGACGCGGACCGCTGTGTGACCACCCTCGCGCTGCTTCCCCCGGCAGGCGAGCAGACCCGGGTTCTCGAGGTCGGAGCCTTCCCCGGGGTCATGTCCCTGCTGCTGAAGGAGCAGGGCTACGTTCTCGAGTGTGTCGATCTGGACCCGTCGCGAATGAGCGGGCTCATCGCCCGGCACGAGATCCCCGTCCTGGAGATCGACATCGAGAAGGGCCGCCTGCCCCAGGGCGAAGGGTCCTTCGATCACGTGATCTTCGCGGAGGTGCTCGAGCACCTCCGGATCAACCCGATCGGCGCCCTGCGCGAGGCCTATCGTGTGCTGAAGCCCGGGGGCACGCTCGTTCTCTCGGTGCCGAACATCAAACGGAGCCAACGACTCGAGTTCCTGCTGGGCAAGGACTACCAGGGGGACATCGCCGCCGAGTTTGCGAAGCTCGAGCAGGTTGGCCACATGGGGCATATGCGGATCTACTCCCGGGCGGATGTTCTCGGGGTTCTCGAGCTCGCAGGCTTCGAGATCCAGAGCTGCAAGCGTGCGGGCCGTCGCGAGATTCCCCGCGCGATCTACCGCCCGATCTTCTCGGCTCTCTCCCTGGCGGCACGCTTGTTCCCCAAGGTGGAGGTCGACCTCTCCGCCGACGCCGACCTCTCCCACCTCTACGTGGTCGCCACGAAGTAGACGCGTCTCGGCACCGGGGCATCGATGAGCTTCGTCCGAAACGTCTCGGGTCTGCTCCTGACCTCCGTGGTGAGCATCCCCATTGCGTTCGCGTCGAGCGTGCTGCTGGCCCGCTTCCTCTCGGTCGAAGACCGCGGTGCCTACGCCCTGCTGGTGACCTTCGCCACCGTAGCCGTGATCTTCTCCCAGCTGGGCTGGCCGGCGGCGACGATCTTCCGACTGCGGCGCGTCCAGACGCCGCCCGCCCGCGTCGCCGCCTCGGGCATTCTCGTGGTCCTGACCCTCTCGGCCCTGACCGTCGGCCTATGCGTTGCACTTCGTCCCGACCTGACGGAGCGCTTCCTCGGCGAGACACCGGCGACTCTCTTCTTCCTCGCCGTCGCCATGGTCCCCGTGCAGCTCCTGTCTCTGCTCTTCGGGAGCCTGGCCAGGGGCATCGACCGCTTTGTCGTCCAGAATATCTACAAGCTCCTGCTCGGCCTCTCGACCCTGGCGGCCATGACCTACGTCCTCGTCCACCGGGGGGGTGGGATCCTGGAAGTGATGATGGCCTCCCTGGCGGTCCAGGCCCTCGGTGTCCTGGGCTACCTGGTCGCCATCCTGCGCGAGACGGGATTCTCGCTTCGCGTGGACTGGAAGGAGATCCGCGAGAGCCTGGTCTTCGGGCTGAAGAGCTACCTGCAGGCTCTTGCGGGGCAGGTCCACCAGCGGGTCGACCTCTTCATGATCGCCTACTTCCTCCAGGACACGAAGCAGGTCGCCTTCTACGCCATTGCCGCCGGCCTGGTTCAGCAGCTGATGATCATCCCGGAGTCGGTCGGGGGCGCCGCCTATCCCCAGCTGGCAGGCCTTCGGGCCAGGGAGGGCGCCCAGTTCGTGGCTCGCGTCTCCCGGCAGTCCGTCCTCTGGGGGCTTCTCGCCGCCCTCTCCTTCGGGGCCGTGGCGCCCCTGTTCGTCCCCCTCGTCTACGGTGAGGCCTACGCGGCTTCGGTGGCACCGCTCCTCGTGCTGCTCCCGGCCATCGTCCTGATCGCCATCTACAGGGTGCTCTCGCGCTTCTTCACGGCCCAGGACCGGCAGCAGGCGAACATCGTCACGCAGGTCGTCTCGGTGCTCGTCAACCTGATCCTGAACTTCCTGTGGATTCCCCAGTACGGCATCCTGGGCGCGGCTGCAGCCAGCCTCGTCTCCTACGGCCTCGAAGCCCTGCTGATTTCGGCGGTCTTCGTACGGCTGACCCGAACCAGGCCCTCGGAGTTCCTGGTTGCGGGTCGAGATGATCTGGCCGAGATCCTCACGCGGGTGCGGGCCGCAGCCGAACGCCTTCGCCGCTCGGGTCCCTGAGCTTGCCAACTCCCCCCGGGCCGCGAACCCACGCGGACCGGCGTGTCAGGTGCGGCCCTGGGCGGTTGCCGGTGGGGCCTCGGAGCGGATCTCGTCGATCAACGCCACGACCCGTGCACAAGAGCCGGGGTCCTGGTGGGTGTGGATCTGGTCGCGCAGGGCGTGGCGCGCCTCGCGATGGGTGTCGTCGCCCCGCACCAGGTTCTGCAACGCCTCCAGGAAGGAGTCGAAGCTGCGCAGGTCCGGCCCGGGGAGCATCTCGAGATAGGGGTAGAGGAAGCCGTTCTGCTGCTCGAAGTCGTTGATGTCGTAGGGGATGAACATCATCGGCCGGTCCAGCAGGAGGAAGTCGTGATAGAGCGCCGAGTAGTCACAGATCAGCGAGTCCACGAAGGGCAGGAAGGAGTTGACGTCGGGGAGCTCGTCGTGGGTCGCAGTGCAGACGTACTCCGACCGGGAGAGCTCGCCGAGCCACGCGCGGTTCTCCGGGAAGGTGAGGTCGAGGCGGTGAGGTCGCAGGAGCAGGAGAGAACGGCTCTCCTCCAGGAGATCTTCCAGCCGACCCTGGTCGAAGTCCTCGAAGGGGAAGAAGCGCGTGTAGTAGCGGCCATGGCGCCAGCTCGGTGCGTAGAGGATCACTCGCTCGAAGCTCCGCCCAGCCAGGAATTCCTCCCACTGCCGTCGGTGGGAGGCCGGTGTCTCGAAGAGGGCATCGTTGCGCGGGTAGCCGGTGACGACGTGCTTCTCGCGTCCGATCTCGAGGCAGAGCTCCTGGATCTCCGACACGAAATCCGACGTGGAGGTGGCGAACCGGATCAGCTCGCCTTCGAAGCGGCGGTTTTTGGCTTCGCGCTCGCTGATCTTGTGGCCCTTCCGTGCAAAGCGCACGCGCTTGACCGAGCGACCATGTCGCAACGCGATCAGCTGGAGGGCGTCCGGCAGGATCCAAGGGTCCATCGCCAGATCCTCGAGGTTGTCGGTGAAGACGGCGACATGGGCCCGAAGAAGGGCGTGGAGACCGGCCAGGGAGTAGGCAAAGACCACGGGGCGGCCCTCTGCGCGGAGGCGCCGCCAGGTCTCCAGGCTCCGGGTGGCCCACAGGGGCTTCAGGTCCGGGCGCTCCTCGAGCATCCACTCGAAGAGATGCTGGCTGTTGTCCCCGTAGAGCCGGCCGTTCATCGCGCCGCAGAGAACGAGGTCCGGGTCCGGGCGGATGAAGAGCCGGGCGAGCTTCAGGTAGGCCTGGATGACGGGCCGCAGCCTCTCGATCCAACGTTGGGCAGAGATGAAGCGAATCGTCAGCTCCTCACGAGCTCGAGGGCCCGCTGGGCCAGGGTGAGCGGGGCTTCTTCGGCCGAGAAGCCCAGGCGATGAACCCGTCGCCCACGGGCAGCCAGACTCTCCGCGAGGGCATCGTATGCAAGGCCTACCGCGATCGCGTGGTCGAGGGAGCCGTACTCGCCGGGCGCCCGCTCGAACATGAGCTCGGGTGTGGGGGCCAGGAAGAGGTAGGCATGCGGCGACGGGAAGTGGGACTCGTAGAGCCAGTAGAAGAAGCGGTCGCCCGGGTTGACCTTGACGAGGCTTCGACCCGCCTTGCTCACGTGGTGTCGCCACATCCGGTCGACCACGAAGCGATCGAAGAGGACGAATTCCCGCTGCTCCGCCTCGCGTCGCGCACTCGCCCAGCGAGCCCGGTTCTCGAAGAACTCGAGTGGTTGGAAGACCACGGTCTGGTAGAAGCGGGCCAGGCGCCGCACTCCCGGAATGCGCCGCATGGTCTCCAGGATCCAGAGCGCCAGGGGAGTGGTCCAGAGCTGGTGGTTCGCCTTCTTGCCCCCGTACATCACGCTCACGCGCCCCCCTGGAAGGAGCCGCTGCAGCTCGCTCACCAGGGTGGACTTCCCGACCCCGTCCGGACCACAGATCGCCACGATCTTCCCAGAGCCGGAGTCAGCCACCCGTCGCTCGCGCCTCGACCGCGTCGGCGGCGGCTTCCCACGCCACGCCGGCCTCTCCGCAAGGCAGCCGCAGCCTGGCACAATCGGCTCTCGAAAGAGCCTCGGCCAGGACCCGCCCTTCTCCCTCGACGAGGGAGCGGAGCTCCTCACGCCAGCTCGGGCCTTCCGGGAAGAGCACGTCATGGGCTGCGGTGAAGCCCACCAGCTCGGCGTTCCATTCGAAGTCGCTGACGCTGCGGACCAGGGCCGACATCTGCATGGCATCCAGCTCGTCCCATGCCGGATCCGTCCTCGTGTCGCAAACCACGAAGACGACCCGCGAGACCTCGGCGCAAGGGGGTGTGGGCGCGTCGGGAAAGAGCTCGCCCAGCGTGAAGTAACGCACGGGTCGTGGCAGGAGACGCCCGGCGATCCTCGAGACGACTGCGGGTAGGCCCCACGTCTCGAGGGCGCGGTGGGCTCCGTGGGCGAATCGAGCCCGGGAATCGAGGAGCTCCGGGAAGTCGCCCGCGTTCGAGGCATTGATGACCAGATAGCGGGGGTAGGCGAGCGCGTGACCGTCGCGGCGCAGCCAGATGCGATCATCGCTGAGGAAGCCGTGCCCGCGCGCGAGCAAGGTGAGGCAGAGAGAGGTCTTGCCCGTGGCCTTCCAGGCCGGGAAGACCATGCAGCTCTTGCCCTGCGACAGGCAGCTCGCGTGCACCAGGGCAACGCCGGCCTCGAGCATCGGGAGCCGGAAACGGAACTCGAGGAGCCGATTCAGGTCCATTCGCGGGAAGCCGGGCTCCACGCTCAGCCGAGCGAGATCTCGGAGGGGCGAGCTACCCTCCATGGCCACCTGGGCCCCGCTTCGCTCCCAGATGAAGTGCGGGCCGTCGCGCAGGTAGGCTGCGCCATCGCCCTTGAGTCGAAGCGGCGGCGAGGTTGGCGCAGCGAGCTCCGCGATGCGGATCTGCAGCTCGGGGTCCGCGCCCCCCTCCACCTCGAAGCTCGCGTACTGCATGCGCAGGTAGTCCGGCAGTGGTCCTCTTCCCTCGACCCCGAAGCGCACCAGATCGTGAAGCGAGAAGCGGCTCATCGAGGAGATCTGGGCCTCGCTCTCATCGGCCCCGGCTTCACGGGAGCGCGATGCTCCGCCCGTTCCGAGCCGACTCGAGGATTGCGAAGGTCACGCGGCTGACGGCCATCAGCTCCTCGAGGGAGAAGGGCGGGGGCCCTCCGGTCCGCACCCGCTCGACCGCGTCCTCCACGGCCGCCTGCTGGCCCTTGTCCTGGTTCAGGGTCTTCTTGCCCTTGGCGCCTGGAACCCGGGTCTCGCGGAAGTTGTCGCAGATCGCGGTGCGCCCGTCGGCCGACACCTCGAAACGCTCCTTCGGGAGGTCCCGGCTGGCCTGGGCGAGGTAGTGGATCGTGGCCACCGATCCGTCCGGGTAGCTCAGCATCGACACCGTGGAGTCGTCGAGCTCCGGGTCCCGCCCGAGGGCCGACGCCGACACCCGGTTCGGGCTGGCACCGACCAGGAAGTTGCACAGCTCGACGAAGTGACACGCCTCGCCCACCTGGCGGCCACCGCCGACGGAAGGGTCGGTCTGCCAGGTTCCGCCGGGCGTGGGCCCCGCCGCCACCGTGTAGTGGATCGACATCGGTCCCTGGCGGCCCGCGAAGAGGTCGCGGACGAAGACGGCATGGGAGGAGTAGCGGCGGTTGTAGCCGACGGTGAGAAAGCCCCCCGTCTCGCGGGCCGCGGTCTCGAGCGTCTCCAGCTGCTCTGGGGTGATGGCCGCCGGCTTCTCCAACCAGACGGCCTTGCCTGCCCGGAGTGCCGCCGCGGCGAGCTCCGCGTGGGAATCGTGCTGCGTGGCGACGAAGACCAGATCGACGTCCTCGGCTTCGAGAGCGTCCGCGGGATCCGTGGCGCATCGGCCGAACTCGAAACGCTCGGCGGTGCGCCGCGCCGAGGGCCCCGTGGCCGTGACGATGGTCGACCGCGCCACGTGGGAGCAGCGGGCCAGGGCCGGGAGCAGGACGGCCTTCGCGTAGTTGCCCGCCCCGACGAAGCCGATCCCGACGTCGCCACTCCTGGGAGCCCGCCCGGCCTTCATCTCGAGCGATCGTTGGGCCGGCCGCTTCGCGTCGTAGGAGAAGATCACGCACAGGTGGCTCCGCTCGCCTCGGGCCAGGGCCTCGTAGGAGGCCCGGGCCTCCTCGAAGGGGACGGTATCCACATCCAGCCGAAGGGGATCGACTGCGCCCGAGGTGGCGAGGGCGAGAAAGGCCTGGAGGTTGCGGTTCTCCGTCCAGCGCACCTGCGAGATCGGGTAGTCGAGCCCCAGCTCCTCGTAGCGGCGGTCGTAGCGACCGGGCCCGTAGGACATGCTCATGCGCAGCTCGAGCTCCTTCTCGTAGAAGCTGCGTCGATCCAGATCCATGGCGGTGGCACCCACCACGGCGATGCGTCCGCCAGCGCGACACAGGTCGGCCGCCAGCTGGATCGGGGCGGAGCTGTCCGAGGCCGCCGTCACGACCGCGAGGTCCACGCCGTGCCCCGAGGCCGCGACCTGCTTCCAGGTGTCGTGGTCGTCGCCGGGAGCGGCCCCCCACTCGGCGCCCAGGTCGAGGCTCTGCTTCACGCGCGTGGGATCGAGATCGACCCCCAACACCCGACATCCATTGGCGTGAAGCAGCTGCACGACGAGCTGACCGATCAGCCCCAGGCCGACCACGGCGACGATCTCGCCGAGGGTCGGATCGCCCACGCGCAGGCCCTGCAGCGAGATCGCGCCCAGGGTGGCGAAGGCGGCGCGGTCGAGGCTGAGCCCTTCCGACGCGCGGGCGACCAGGTTCTCGGGCACGGCGACCCACTCGGCATGATTGGCATAGCCGGCACCGGCCGCGGCTACCCGATCGCCCTGGGCGAAGCCCGTGACGCCGTCTCCGACCTCTTCGACGATGCCCGCGCACGAGTACCCGAGCACCTGGGGCGAATCCAGCCGGTTCATCGCGGCCTGGTAGGTCGGCAGGGGCCCGTCCTGCTTCATTTTGCGCATCACCTGCTGGACGAGGTCCGGACGGCTGCGCGCCTTGCCGAGCATCGACTTGCGGGCGAACTCCATCGCCATCTTCTCGGTCCCGGGGGACATCACCGAGAAGTGGTTTCGGATCAGCACCTGGCCGGCGCCGACCGCCGGTGTCGGTACCTCGACCTGCTCGAGCTTTCCGCTCTTGGGGCTCTGGACGAGCTGCTTCATGGGCTCTCTTTCGCGTGGACGACCGCGTCGACTGAGCGCGAAATCCCCGCACCCGCGCCCCCTCCCCCAGGGGATGGCCGACCCGGGAGGGTACCCGGTTGAGCCCGGGCCTGCCGCGTCGCCTTCCTAGGCCTGAGGCGCGGCCGCGGTCGGGTCCGGGGCCCCGAGAAAGGAGCGCGCGGCGAAGATCAGGCTGCCCGCCAGCACCAGTTCACTCCCCACCAGGGCTGCGATGGCGCCTGCCACCCCCCAGATCGGGACCCCCCCGACCACGAGCACCACCGTCGCGGCCAGCCCGAGAAGGATGCAGCGCGCCCGGGCGCTCTGCAGCCCCGCCGCCGTTAGCTCCATACCCAGCGCCGCGGTGACGAAGCGCAGCAGCACGTAGCCGCTGGCGAATGCGAAGGGTCTCCGAAGGCCCTCGAAGTCGGGCCCGTAGGCGAGGGTGAGGATCGTGCCTCCGCCCATCGCGAGGAGACCCGCCCCGAGCCCGCCAATCAGGAGGGCCAGGAGCAGCAGCCTCCAGGCTCGCGAGCGGAAGACGGACCGGGCCGCCGAAGTGAAGGTGCGCGCCATGATCGGCAGCAGGGCCGCGGCTCCGGTCGAGGCGAAGGTTCCCGCCACGAGCACGATGCGCGACACCAGGGCGTACTCGCCGACCAGGGCCTGCGGCGCGATCAGCGACATCAGGAGGATGTCGACCTGGCCGTAGGCCAGGTTCATGCTCGCGGTTGCGGCGTAGGGAAGTGCGTCGCGCAGCTCCTTCCATCCGGAGGCGCTGGGGAGTCGCGGTCGGATCTCCCTGCGGAGGACCACCGAGGTCAGGAGCAGGCCGCCCGCGGCGCCCACCACCCGGGCGACGCCAACCCAGACCAGGGTCAGCCCGCCGGCCAGGAACCCGATGGCCAATCCCGTCGTCAAGATGGACTGCCCGAGGTTTGCCAGTGCCTCCCAGTGCATCACCTCCTGCGAGCGCAGGAAGGCTTCGTTGGCCTGCGCGAGTGATTGCAGCAGGGCCGCCACGCCGGTGAGGACAAGCAGCTGTCGGACTTCGGCCGGGTAGGGGAGAAGGAGCGCCGCGATTCCGACGGCGACCAGGCCCAGCGGCATCAAGAGCAGCTTGAGACCCAGGGCTTCGCGGTACAGCCGGGTCGCCATGTCCGGCCGGGCGCTGGCTTCGCGGATCAGCCGGGGGCTGAGCCCGAGGTCCGTCATCAGCAGGAACCCGAGCGCGACCGACACCGCCGTGGCGTAGCCCCCGGCGCCTTCGCTCCCCAGAACACGCGCGACGCCGGCGATCAGTACGAAGTTGAGCAGGCGCGCGCCAACCTGCGCGCCACTCAGGGCGCCGAAGTTCCACAGGGCGGCGGGGACGATCCGAGAGATGGAGAGACCTCTGGGAGGAGACGCTCTGAGCAGGCCGGGCCAGCGTATCAGCTAGAGCCGGTCTCAGAAATGTGAAACGCGTGTCGGCCTCCCCCGAAGGGCCGGGCACGCTGGATATTTCAGAGACTGGCTCTAGTCGCCATCGCCGCGCGCCGCGGCCAGGTTCCTGCCAGGCGTCTCGATCCGCGTCGATTGGAGGCCACGTAGATGAGGTCGATCTCGGGATCCGCAATCACCTTCGACGCGTCGTCGGTGTAGTACGACATGCCGTAGGCCTGGAAGAGCGATGCCGCGCGCTCGATGTGCGTGTCCATCGCGGCGCGGATCACGTTTCCGTGGTTCTTGCGCAGGTAGTAGGCGATGACGCTGTACGCGAAGTTCCCGCAGCCCAGGATTCCGACGTGCTGGCCCGAGCCGGCCGTCGGTCTCGGCTCCGGCAGCTCCGCGAAATTCCGCTTCGTATGGTACTGCCCCCGGATCTTCACGAGGGTCCGGCTGGGCCCATACAGGCGGGCGTAGCGAGCGACCTTCAGGAAGCGGAAGAGGAGCGGTTCTCGCGTGTAGTCCATCTTGGTGTTGCCCAGGCGAGCGAGTCGGTCTGGCGCCCCTGCGGGTGTCCGGGTTGCCGCCGGAGGCGGGTCCGGGAAGACCGGACCTCGCACGATAGCGGATCGGCGATGCGAGACCTCGGGCTCTCGAGCGGTGACCTTGGGGGGCCTTCGACCCCTGGGGGGAGGAACTCCGGCCCTCTCGCGGCACCTCCGCGACGCTCGTGCTCCGAGACGCGGTCGGTGAGGCCGGGGTCGTAGGCTAGTCTTCCCGGCCGTGTGCGGACTCGCCGGCCTGATCCACTATCGCGACGACGCCCCGGTCGACCCGCGTGCTCTCGATGAAATGGGGCGGATCCAGCGACATCGCGGGCCCGACGACGCGGGTACCTGGGTCTCGCCCGACCGGAGAGCGGGCTTTTCCCATCAGCGTCTGGCGATCGTCGACCTCTCGCCCTCGGGCCACCAGCCGATGCTCACCTCCGACGGGCTCTTCTGCATCGCCTACAACGGGGAGATCTACAACTACCCGAAGCTGCGCGAAGAGTTGATCCGCCTCGGGCATCCCTTCCTCTCCACCAGCGACACCGAGGTCATCCTGAATGGCTATCGCGAGTGGGGGATCGAGGTCCTGGATCGCCTGCGCGGCATGTTCGCCTTCGCGCTCTACGACGTGGAGAGGCGCGAGACCCTGCTGGCTCGCGACCCGATGGGCATCAAGCCCCTCTACTACAGCGACGACGGGCAGCGGGTGGCCTTCGCGTCCGAGGTGCAGACGCTGAAGCAGGTGGTCCGGGATCACGAGCCCGATCCGGAGGGCGTGGCCTCCTTCCTCTCCTGGGGCTCGATCCCCGCTCCGCGCACCCTGCATCGCGCCATCCGTGCCCTGCCGCCGGCTTCCTGGATGCGCATCGGCCCGGATCGCATGGGCGAACCCCAGGTCTACTACCACCTCGAGCAGGATCTCGGCGAGCCCGAACCCATGGGGGCCGACCAGGCCGCGCAGTGGATCCGCGAGGCGCTCCTGGACTCGGTCTCCCACCACATGATTGCCGACGTGCCCGTAGGGGCCTTCCTGTCCGGTGGCGTCGACTCCTCCGCTCTCCTGGGCCTCATGGCCGAGATCCACGATGGACCGATCTGCACGACGACCCTGGCGATGGAGGTGGAGGACCTCGACGAAGCCGAGCTCGCGAAGCAGGCCGCGAGGCTCTACTGCAGTGACCATCGCGAGATCCCGATGACGATCGATCTGGCGCGCGAGAGGATCCCCCTGGCTCTCCGTTCCCTGGATCAGCCCTCCATCGACGGCATCAACACCTACCTGGTCGCCGAAGCTACGGTCGCGGCCGGCCTCAAGGTCGCCGTTTCTGGTGTGGGTGGTGACGAGCTCTTCGGTGGCTATGAGACCTTCAAGGTGATCCCGAGGATCGAGGAGGGTCACGCTCTCCTCTCCCGCCTTCCCGGTGGGACGGCCTTCGCTCGCGGTGCCGCCACCATGATTCGCCGCCTTCCACGCGGGCCGAACCTCTCTCGCGTCGCCAGGGCGCTCGCCTCGGGCCTCGGGACGGCCAGTGCCTACTTCGCGACGCGAGGTCTCTTCTTCCCCCACGAGGTTCGTGGCCTCCTCGCGCCCGCGGTCAGGGACGCCGCCGAAGCCACCAGCCCCGTCGCGGAGCTCGAGACCCGCGTTCGTTTGCAGGATCTCTCGCCGGACGAGAGAATCAGCGCCATCGAGATGAGGCAGTACCTGCAATGCCAGCTCCTGCGCGACGCGGACGCGATGGCCATGCGCCACTCCCTCGAGGTGCGCACGCCCCTCGTGGATCGCGATCTGCTTCGAGCGCTCGCGCGAGTGCCGGCTCCGCTGCGCCAGGCGGGCCCAGCGAAGAAGTGGCTGCGAGAGGCTCCCCGGCCCGCCGTTCCGGACGACCTGTGGGCGCGAAAGAAGCAGGGCTTCACCCTTCCCTTCGACCACTGGCTCCGAGCCGGGGGAATCGACGCGACCCTGCCCGATCACCCCCTTCTCGATCGTGCAGGCCTCCTGGGGGTGAAGCGCGACTTCGACAAGGGACAAGTCAGCTGGTCCCGGCTGTGGGCCTTGATCGTGCTACGTGAGTTCCTGAACTGAGGAGCCCATGACTGGACGAATCGCCGGGCGCCGCGTTCTCATCGACGCCACCGGGGCCAGTATCGGTGGAGGCTACACCTACCTGGTCAACGTGATCCCGCGCCTCTGCGGCGGCGCTCCCAAGACCGAGTTCCGGCTGGTGATCCGGCACGAGGGCCTGCGCGACGCGATCCCTCCCCAGGCCAACCTCAGTGTCGACTGCCTGCCCGGAGGCAGCGTTCCTGCCCGGCTGGCCCACGTCTTCCTGAAGATGCCGGCGCTCGCGGCCGAGTGGCGGGCCGATCTCTACTTCGCGGTGGGAGAGGTGGCGCCCTATCGCATGGATTGTCCCATGATCGCGAGCTTCCGGAACGCGACCATCTTCGAGAAGAAGATCAAGCAGCGAAGCCGCTACGAACGCCTGCGGGTGGGCGTGCTGAAGCAGGTCTCTCGCCTGGCGGCCCGCCGCTGCGATCGCGTCCTCTTCGTCAGCGAGGACTCGGCGTCATGGATCGGGGAGCTGATGAAGATCCCGCCCCGGAAGAGCGTCGTCGTCCCCCATGGGATCGATGCGGCGGCGTGGTCCGAAGCCACACCCCACGCGCACCCCCGGCCCTACATCCTCACCGTCGGCTCGATCTACTTCTTCAAGAACTACGTCCGCTTGATCGAGGCATGGGCCGCTCTTGCGAGCGAGGACCCGGCGACTCCGGATCTGGTGATCATCGGGGATGAATACGACGTCGAGTACCGGGAGAAGATGGCCAGAGCCTGCGAGGCCCTCGGCGAGCTCGGCGAGCGGGTCTCCATCAAGGGCGCGGTTCCCTACGCCGAGATCCGCTCCTACTACGCGGGCGCAGAGGCCTTCGTGCTCGCCTCCTACCTGGAGACCTTCGGCCATCCCCTCTTGGAGGCGATGGCGGCCGGGATCCCGCTGGTGGCCTCCGACATCCCCGTCTTCCGCGAGATTGCGGGGCATGCGGCCGCCTATGCCGATCCCATGGACTCGGCGGACATCGCTCGAGCCCTCCGGGAAGCCCTGGGGTCGGAGAGGGCTGCGGAGTTGGTCCGTCAGGGCCGGGAGCGCATCCAGGCCTTCACCTGGGACCACACGGCGACCCGTCTCATCGAGCTCTTCGCCGACACGATCGAGAGCGCGTGAGACAGGTGGCCGGGTCGCCGCGATGGGCCGCTTCGTGAGCCGCATCCTCTTCGTCCACGATCTGCTCGACTTCAAGGCCGGTGGCGCCGTACGCGTCATCCTGAATCTGCTCTCGGCGATGGATGCGCAGCGATTCGACCTCCACCTCGGTACACCGCGCTCGAAGGAGCCCACACCCGCCGAGTTCGGGGAGCTGGGCGCCGAGCTGCACGAGCTTCCCCCCCTGGAGCAGACCTCCGACCGCAGCCTGCGAGGGATCCTCAAGACCCTGGGCGAGCTCCTGCGTCTCAACCTCGCCATGCTCGCTCTCCTGCGACGCTGCCGGCCCGACTTCGTCTACGTGCACTCCGTGACGAGCATGCACTTCGCCGTCCTGCC
>NYZB01000121.1 GCA_002687015.1 Deltaproteobacteria bacterium | reverse complement strand
GCTCACCGGGGCCCAGGAGCGCGCCTGGGCCGAGATCCGGGCGGATCTCGCCCGTCCCCATCCGATGAGCCGTCTTCTCCAGGGCGACGTCGGGAGCGGCAAGACCGCCGTGGCCGCACTGGCGGCCGTCGCGGCCGCGCGGGCCGGCCACCAATCGGCGTTGATGGCCCCGACGGAGCTGCTGGCCGAGCAGCACGAGCGCACCCTGCGCACTCTGCTCGAGGCTTCGGGTCTCGAGCTGGGCCTGCTCACCGCCTCGGCGCCCGCGGCCGCGGAGGTCCGCGCCCGGCTCGCCGCGGGCGAGGTCGATCTCGTGGTCGGAACCCACGCCCTGGTGCAGAGGGAGGTGGCCTTCGCCCGCCTCGCGCTGGTGGTCATCGACGAGCAGCATCGCTTCGGGGTGTTGCAGCGTGCGGCCCTGGCGGCCAAGACCCCCGACCGTCGCTCGCCGCACACCCTCGTCATGACGGCCACGCCGATCCCGCGCAGCCTCGCCCTGACCCTGTACGGCGACCTGGAGCTCTCGGTGATCGACGAGCTCCCGCCCGGCCGCAGCCCCGTGACCACCACCCTGGCTCGGGGCGGAGAGGGGGAGCAGGTGGCCCGCCTGGTGCGGGAGACCCTCGACCGGGGCGAGCAGGTCTACGTCGTCTACCCGCTGGTCGAGGAGTCCGAGAAGCTCGACCTGCGCGCTGCCACCGAGAGCACCGAGCGGATCCGCTCGGCCTTTCCCGACGTGACGGTCGATCTCGTGCACGGCCGCCTCGACGCCGCGGCACGAGGCGAAGCCATGGCGCGCTTCCGCCGGGGCGAAACCCAGCTGCTGGTGTCGACGACGGTGATCGAGGTGGGGGTCGACGTCGCGAACGCGACGCTCATGGTCGTCGAGCACGCCGAGCGCTTCGGCCTGGCCCAGCTCCACCAGCTCCGCGGCCGGGTAGGGCGCGGCGAGAGACCCGGAGCCTGCGTGCTCGTCGCCCGGGGTGGCGGCGAGGACAGCGAAGCCCGGCTCTCGGCCATGCTGGCGACGACCGACGGCTTCCGCATCGCGGACGCGGACCTGCGCATCCGGGGGCCCGGCGACTTCCTGGGGACCCGACAGAGCGGCAAGCTGCCGGACCTGCGCTTCGCCGACCTGGTCCGGGATGCCCGGCTGGTCTCCCTGGCCCGGGAAGAGGCGCGGGCGACCGTCGAGGTCGATCCCGGCCTGAGGCGCGCGCCGGCGCTGGCCCGGGCCGTCCAGATCCGCTGGGGCGGCCGGCTGGCCCTGGTCGACGTGGGCTAGCGGGCCGCGCCGCTACGATTCCAGCCCGGCCCCCGGTCGACCGATCCATCGGGCTCGCGTCGGAGGAACCATGCGCAGCTTCCTGATCGCCCTGGCAGGCATGATCGCGGTCTCGGCGATCGCCGGCGTCGTGCTCTCGCGCCAGGCCTCGTCCTTCCTGGACGAATGGGCTTCCGGGGAGGGGATGCCCTCCTGGCTCTCGGATTCCTCCCCCTCGAGCGAGCCGACGAGCGTGCTGTACCAATACGTCGACGAGAGCGGCGGGGTCCAGTTCGTCGACACCCTGGAGGAGGTGCCCGAGGACCAGCGTGCGACGGCGGGTCGCATCGAGGTCGTGGACAGGGCACCCCTGGCGGGTCGCCGCGCCACGGCGACGGCCCGCGCTTCGGTGAATGCCCAGGACGTGGTGATGTATACGGCGCCTGGCTGACATGCCTGCGACTCGGCCCGGGAGTGGCTCGAGAAGGAGGGCGTGGCGTTTACGGAGCTGAACATCAACTCGAAGCAGGCGCGCGAGAATCTGCGCGGCCGGTCGGCCCGATCGGCCACGCCGACCACGGACATCGATGGAACCCTGGTCGTGGGCTTCGATCCGGATCGCTTCGAAGAGCTCCTCGACCTCTGAGGCCGGGCTTGACTCCAGACCCCGGCCCGCCGATACTGCGGATACCATGATTCGTCGCACGAGCCGCCAGCTGCTCTCCCTCGGCCTGCTCCTTCGCAGGGCGGGGGAGGTTCGCTAGCGCGTCCATCGCGCGACCCGCGAAACCCTCTCCCGCCTTCCCGGCCGGAGAGGGTTTCGTGCCTCTGGACAATGGTTGTCCTGCTCCGGCCCGGGAGGGCCCGATCGGAGCTCACCATGTCCACCCAGAACGCGATCCAGAGCGCCGCGGCGAATCACGTCGCCGCGGAGCCGAGACGGGTCACCGTCTTCGACACGACGTTGCGCGATGGCGAGCAGACCGCCGGCGTCTGCTTCTCCACCGACGACAAGATCGAGATCGCCCTGGCTCTCGCCGAGATGGGGGTGGATGTGATCGAGGCGGGCTTCCCGATCAACTCGCCGGGTGAGTGCAGGGCGGTCGCGGAGGTCGCTGCGCACGTGCGGGGAGCCTCGGTCTGCGCCCTGGCGCGGGCCGTCCCGAAGGACGTGGCCGCGGCCGGCGAGGCACTCCGCCATGCCGAGGCGCCGCGTATCCACGTCTTCGTGAACAGCAGCGACATGCAGATGGCCCACCAGCTCCGCAAGACACGAGAGCAGGTGGTGGAGATGGCCGCGGCCATGGTCCGCAGCGCCCGCGAGTTCACCGACGACGTGGAATTCAGCCCCATGGACGCGACTCGAGCCGACCGAGCCTTCATCGCCGAGCTCGCCCGGGCGGCGGCGGGTGCGGGCGCAGGCACGATCAACCTGCCGGACACCGTCGGCTACGCGACCCCCGAGCAGGTGGCGCGGCTGGTCGAGTTCGTCCGGGTGGTGCTCGCCCAGCATGCACCCGAGGCGGTCGTGTCCTTCCACGGCCAGGACGATCTGGGCCTGGCGACGGCGAACGCGATCGCTGCCATCGCTGCAGGGGCCGAACAGGTGGAGCTGGCCGTCAACGGGATCGGGGAGCGCGCTGGCAACACGGCCTTCGAAGAGGTCGTCGCGGCCCTCTCCGTGCACGGGGAGCGCCTGGGTGTGGTCTGCGGCGTCGATCCGCGCGGTATCGGGCGGGTCTCGGATCTGGTCGAGCGTCGCTCCGGAATTCCGGTCGCGCCCAACAAGGCGGTGGTCGGTCGCAATGCCTTCCGACACGCCTCGGGCATCCACCAGGACGGTGTCCTCAAGGAGCGAGAGACCTACGAGGTGCTCGATCCGGGCGCCGTGGGCCACCAGGTCGGCACCCAGATCGTGCTCGGCAAGCTGTCCGGCCG
Source organism: Deltaproteobacteria bacterium (assembly GCA_002687015.1). Lineage (GTDB taxonomy): Bacteria > Myxococcota_A > UBA9160 > UBA9160 > UBA6930. The sequence goes on along the minus strand of NYZB01000121.1, from coordinate 19,970 downwards.
TACCGGCTTCGAGCAACGCGTACGCGCGCTGGGCTACCGGCTCTCCGAGGCGCCCCTGGAGAAGGCCTTTCGCCGCTTCCAGGAGGTGGCGGCGCACACACCCGAGGTGAGCGACGCGGACCTGCACGTCATTTGCCAGGGCATCGGCAGCCAACGGAGGGCCGTTCCGGGCTTTGCGATCGACCTCTGACGGCTAGAGCACGTCTCACGACGATCAAGCGTGGAACGGCCTTCCTCGGTGGGAGGGGCACGCAAAGCCGTTGTGAGAAGGGCTCTAGAGCACGGCTTCGATCAGGTGTGGCCCGGGCTCGGCCAGGGCCCGCTGGAAGGAGGCGGCGAAGGCCTCTGCGGTATCCACGGACTCGGCGGAGACGCCGAAGGCGCTTGCGGCGGCGACCCAGTCGATGACCGGAGAAGAGAGGTCCGTGAGCGCGCGGGCGTTGGGGCCGGGCTCGGCGATGCCGGCCCGCGCCAGCTCCACCTGCAGGATGCGGTAGGCGCGGTTGGCGCAGATGATCGTCGTTACGTCCAGCCCCTCGCGGGCCTGGGTCCACAGCGCCTGGAGCGTGTAGAGGCCCGAGCCGTCCGCCTGGAAGGCGATCACCGGGCGATCCGGGCAGGCGATCGCTGCGCCCGTCGCGCAGGGAAGCCCCTGGCCGATCGCGCCCCCCGTCAGTCCGAGGGCCGTGTGCCGTGGCGCGTTCCACGCGAAGGGCGCGTAGCCCGTTCCGGTGGTGGCCGCCTCGTCGACGAGGATGGCGTTCTCCGGCTGGAGCGCGGCCAGGGTGACGCCCAGGGTCGCCGGGTTCAGCGCACCCCGAGCCGGTTCGGGGGCCGGCCGTGCCGGAACCCCCGGCGCGGGTGCGGCGCCGAGCACGTCCGCCAGGCCTTCGAGGGCCGCGGCGGTGTCGTCTCCCGGCCCGGAAAGGGGCAGCAGCGCGCAGCCCTCGGGCTCGAGGGCGCTCCGGCCGCCGGGGTAGCCGAAGAAGGCGACGGGGGCTGCGGCACCGGCCAGCAGGATCTGATCCGCGCCCGCCAGCGCCTCGCTCGCCTGCTCCGGGAAGTAGGGCAGCCCGGGAAAGGCCGGAAGCCCCGCGCCGCGCTCGACCCGGGCGCTGAAGGTCTCGAGCAGGACGGCCCAGCCGGTGGCCGCGGCCAGCCTGTGGGCCGCCCGAAGGCCCGCTTCGCCGAGCCCGTCACCGCCCAGCAGGACCACGGTCGTGCCTTCGCGGGTCTCGCCCGCGATCTCGTCGAGCCGCCCCTCGTCGGGGGCCCGGCGTTCGCGCTCCCTGGCGACGGGCGTGGGACCCTTGGCATCTTCCCATTGGGCGTCGGCCGGCAGCACCAGGGTGGCGACCTGGCCCGGCGGGCCCTGGGCGCGCTCGAGGGCTTCGGCCATCGCGGCCGAGGCGTCCCGGGCGGTCGGGACCTCTCGCACCCAGCCGACGGGCCGCGCCAAGGAGGCGATGTCCGAGGTCAGCGGCGCGTCAGCCGCCAGGTGCCAGCTGGCCTGGTCGCCGATCAGGTTCACGACCGGACTGCGCGCTCGGCGCGCGTTGTGGAGATTGGCGATGCCGTTGGCGAAGCCGGGCCCCAGGTGGAGCAAGGTGAGGGCAGGGCGTCCGGTCATCCGTGCGTAGCCGTCGGCCGCCCCCGTGCAGACGCCTTCGAAGACGCCGAGCACGGCCCGAATCCCCGGCACGCTGTCGAGGGCCGCCACGAGCGGCATCTCCGTGGTCCCGGGGTTCGCAAAACAGACCTCGACTCCGGCCGTGCGGGCGGTCTGGATCAGGCTCTCGGCACCGTTCATCGCGACGGCCTCCCTGCAGCGGGTGTCCCGGGGGGGGCGGGAAAAGACCAGGATAACGGCCCAGATGCGCGGGATCGAAGGGAAATCCGGCCTTCCTGGGGTGGAAACATGGGCCGGGCCTGCCTAAAGTGCGGGCCGCTTCCCGGGGAGACGACGACGGTCGCCTTTCGCCCTCGTTTCGCGTGCGCGCGCGACTCCCAAGCCGGTAGGCCCTTTCCACATCTGCCCCCGCCAGGGGCTTCGGAGGCGTTCCATGACCCTCATCGCCCTCATCGTCGGCATCGCCGCCATCGTTGGCGCCATCGTGCTGTACCGATCCGTGATCGCGGCTCCGACCTCGACGGACCGCGCCAACGACATCGCCGCCGCCATCCGCTCCGGGGCCGAGGCCTTCCTGGCTCGCCAATACAGGACCGTGGCGATCGTCGGGGTGCCCATCCTCCTGATCGTGGGCCTGCTTCTCAACTGGTGGTATGCGGGCGGCTTCCTCGTGGGAGCGCTTGCCAGTGCCGCTGCGGGCTTCATCGGGATGAACGTGTCGGTGCGCGCCAACCTGCGCGTGGCCCAGGCGGCCCACGACGGCTACGGGGGCGCTTTTGGCCTGGCCTTCAAGGGCGGTGCCGTGACCGGCCTCATGGTCGTCGGTGCGGGTCTGGTCTCCCTGGCCGCGATCGTGCTGGTCATGCACTCCCAGGGCCACAGCGAGCCCGATGCCCTGGTTGGCCTGGCCTTCGGCGGGGCCCTGATCTCTGTGTTCGCCCGCCTCGGAGGCGGCATCTTCACGAAGGGCGCCGACGTGGGGGCCGACCTGGTTGGCAAGGTCGAGGCGAACATCCCCGAGGACGATCCCCGCAACCCCGCCGTCATCGCAGACAACGTGGGCGACAACGTCGGTGACTGCGCCGGCATGGCCGCGGACCTCTTCGAGACCTACGGCGTCACCGCCGCCGCCGTCATGCTGCTCGCGCACATCATCTTCCCCGGCAGCGACGCCATGTTCCTCTATCCCCTCGCCATCGGCGCCGCGGGCATCATCGGCTCGCTGGTCGCGATCCCCATGGTGACCATCGACGAGCCCGCTGAGGGCCAGTTGCCCGCGGTGATGGGTGCGATGTACAAGGGTCTGGGCGTCGCGTCCGCGGTCATGCTCGGCCTGCTCCTGGTGGTCGGCTTCTTCCTGGACTTCCCGGAGAAGGACGTATCCGGCAACGGCCTCGGTGCCATCACCGTCTGGCTCTGCGCCCTGGTCGGGGCCGCCGTCACCGCCGTGATGATGTGGGTCACCGACTACTACACCGGCGACGGCTCGCGTCACGTCGATCACATCGCCCAGTCCAGCGAGGGTGGCCACGCGACGAACATCATTGCCGGCCTGGCGGTCGGCATGCAGGCGACCGTGATCCCGGTCGTCGTGATCGTGATCGCGATCATCCTCTGCTTCGAGCTGGCGGGCTTGTTCGGAATCGGCGTGGCCGCGATGAGCATGCTCTCGTTGGCCGGAATCGTCGTCTCGATCGACGCCTACGGCCCGATCACCGACAACGCCGGTGGCATCGCGGAGATGTCCGAGTTGCCGGAAGAGGTGCGGGGCGTGACCGACCCCCTCGACGCTTTCGGCAACACGACGAAGGCGGTGACCAAGGGCTACGCCATCGCCTCGGCCGGCCTCGCAGCCGTGGTGCTCTTCGCGACCTTCATCGAGGACTTGAAGCGGCTCGGTGCCGAGGACATCTCGACGAGCTTCGACCTCTCCGATACCTCGGTGCTGGCCGGTCTCTTCATCGGCGCCATGATCCCCTTCATCTTCGCCTCCCTGGCGATGAACGCCGTGGGTGAGGCCGGCGGCAAGGTCGTCGAGGAGGTTCGCCGCCAGTTCCGCGAGATCCCCGGGATCATGGAGGGCACGGCGAAGCCGGACTACCGCACCTGCGTCGATCTCGTGACCGCCTCGGCCCTGCGCCTGATGGTGTTGCCGGCCCTGATCCCGGTCATCGTCCCCGTGCTCGTCGGCCTGATTCTCGGCGCCCAGGCGCTGGGGGGCCTGCTGATCGGCTCGATCGTCGCCGGCGTCTGTGTGGCCATCTCGATGACCACGGGCGGCGCGGCCTGGGACAACGCCAAGAAGTTCATCGAGGCCGGCCAGTACGGTGGCAAGGGCTCGGATGCGCACATGGCCTCGGTCACGGGCGACACCGTGGGCGATCCCTACAAGGATACGGCCGGCCCGGCGATCAACCCCATGCTCAAGCTGGTGAACATCGTCGCTCTGCTGATCATTCCCTTCCTCTAGAGCCGTCCCGCGTCGGGTAGGCTAGGCCGGTGAGCGAGCCTTCGGCCCACCCTCGCGACCGGCTCCGCAGGGAGCTCTCGCTTCGCGACTCGGTCTTCCTGGTGGTGGCCTCGGTCGTCGGGTCGGGGATCTTCCTGACGCCCGGTGCCATCGCCGACCGGCTGCCGCATCCGGGGCTGATCCTCGCGATCTGGGTGGTGGGAGGGCTGCTCTCCCTGGCGGGTGCCCTCGCCAATGCGGAGCTCGGCGCCATGTTCCCGCGCGCCGGCGGAGACTACGTCTACCTGCGCGAGGCCTTCCATCCCCTCGCGGGCTTCCTGGTCGGTTGGCTCTCCTTCGTGTCGATCTTCGCCGGGACGGTGGCGACCCTGGGCGTGGGCTTCGGAGAGGCGCTCGCGGCCTTCGTCGGCTGGCCCGCGGAGCTGGCGGTGCCGATCGGCGTGGCGGTGATCGTCGCCTCCTCGGTGCTCAACTACGTCGGCGTGCGCGCTGGTGTCTGGGCCAACAACATCACGGCCTGGATCAAGGTGGTCGCCCTCGTCCTCTTCGGGCTCGTGGCTCCCTTCTCCGCTTCCGGGGACCTCGCGAATCTCCAGCCCCTCGTGCGCGGCGCTCTCGACGCGGCACCGCCCCTGGCCTTCGTTCTGGCGCTCTCACCGGTGCTCTTCAGCTACCTGGGCTGGAACGCGACGGTCTACGTCGCGAGCGAGATCCGGGAGCCCGGGCGGAACGTGCCGCTCTCGCTCTTCCTGGGCCTGGCCCTGTGCACGGGGATCTACCTGCTGCTCAATGCGGTCTACCTGTACGCCCTGCCGGTCGCCGAGCTGCGCGGTGTGGCGAACGCGGGAGAGGCGAGTGCCTCCGTCCTCTTCGGTGGGCTGGGCGGACGGCTCCTGGGCGGCTTCGTCCTGATCTCGATCCTGGGCACCCTCAACGCGACGGTGCTCGTCGGGCCGCGTATCGCCTACGCGATGGCCCTGGACGGGCTCTTCACGAAGGGTGTCGATCGGGTCCACGAGTCCTATCGCACACCCGGGGTCGCGATCGTCGTGCAGGCGGGTGTGGCGATCGGGCTCGTGGTGCTGCTCGAGAGCTTCCCGAGTGCCCTCGACTACACGACCTTCGCCATCGTGCTCGCCACCATTGCCGACACCGCCGCCCTCTACGCCCTGCGGGTGCGGGAGCCCGAGCGGGTTCGGCCCTACCGCGCCTGGGGCTATCCGTGGGTCCCGGGCCTCTACCTCGTCGCCAACCTGGCCATCGCTCTGGGCCTGGCGATCGGCCGCCCGCAGGAGGCCTTCTACGGCGCGCTCTTCCTGGCCGCAGGCCTGCCCGTCTACGCCCTCTTTCGCCGGGCCCGGTGAGCCGAGATCCCCCTCTCCCCTGAGGGAGTTCGGTTGCTGGGGGGCGATTTCTCCAATAATCTTGCGGGCCTAGCCCGATCCGGGCCCCATGGGGCTGCTCGTGTCCAAAAGCATCCGCCACGATTTCGACAAGCTGCGCCGGCTTCCGCCCTACGTGCTCGCGGAGGTCACCGAGCTGCGTCACGCCGCGCGCCACGCCGGCGAGGACGTGATCGACCTGGGGATGGGCAACCCCGACCTCCCGACGCCGCCCCACGTGGTCGAGAAGATCTCCGAAGCCGCGGCGGTCTCGCGCAATCACCGATACTCGGCGTCTCGCGGCGTGCCCAACCTCCGGGCGGCGGCGAGCGAATGGTACCAGCGCAACCACGGCGTGGAGATCGACCCCGACGGCGAGGTCATTGCCGTCATCGGAGCCAAGGAGGGTCTCTCCCACTTCGTGCTCGTCACGATCGGGCCCGGCGACGTGGTGCTGGCGCCGGACCCGGCCTATCCGATCCACCAGTATTCGGTGATCTTTGCCGGGGGCGATCTCCGTCACGTGCCCCTGAACGCCGAGACCGACTTCTTCGCGAACCTCGAGCTCGCCGTGCAGCGCACCTGGCCGAAGCCCAAGCTGCTGATCCTCTCCTTTCCCCACAATCCGACCACGCAGGTCGTGGATCGCGGCTTCTTCGAGCAGGTGGTGGCCTTCGCCAAGGAGCACCACCTGATGGTGATCCACGACTTCGCCTATGCCGAGATCTGCTTCGAGGGGTACAAGCCGCCCAGCATCCTCGAGGTGCCCGGAGCCCGCGACGTGGCGATCGAGTTCCTCTCCCTCTCCAAGAGCCACTCGATGGCGGGCTGGCGGGTCGGCTTCGCCGCGGGCAATCGCGAGATGGTCCACGCGCTCACGCGCATCAAGAGCTACCTGGACTACGGCATCCCGACGCCGATCCAGGTGGGCGCGATCGTCGCCCTGCGCGGGCCCCAGGACTGTGTGGCCGAGGTCGTCGAGGAGTACCAGGCCCGGCGCGACGCACTGATCGAGGGCCTTGCCCAGGTCGGGCCGGGGCAGTGGAAGATCGAGAAGCCCCTGGCGACGATGTTCGTCTGGGCTCCGATCCCCGAGCCCTTCCGCAGCCTCGGCTCCCTCGAGTTCTCGAAGAAGCTGCTCCGCGAGGCACAGGTCGCCGTGGCCCCCGGCGTCGGCTTCGGCGAGGGCGGCGAGGGCTACGTGCGTTTCGCCCTGGTGGAGAACACACACCGGATCCGACAAGCCGTCCGTGGGATCCGCCGCTTCTTGAAGACGGCCACTGTCTGAGCCCGCGCCGGGCGCGCAGGAGGATCCATGAGCGGGGACGCCGTCGGCGTCGGTCTGATCGGGTTGGGGACCATCGGCACGGGAGTGGCGAAGGTCTTGAAGACCAATGCGTCGGTGATCTCCCAGCGCCTGGGCTTCCCCCTCCGGCTGGTTCGCGTGGCGGACCTCGATCTCGATACCGATCGCGGTGTCGATCTCGAGGGCGTCCGCTTCGATTCCGATAGCCAGGGCCTGATCGAGGACCCGGCGGTGCAGGTCGTGGTCGAGCTGATCGGTGGCTACGAGGCGGCCCGCCAGATGACCCTCCAGGCCATCGAGAACGGCAAGCACGTGGTGACCGCGAACAAGGCGCTGCTGGCCAGGCACGGCAAGGAGATCTTCGAGGCCGCGGTCAAGCACGGTGTCGACGTGGCCTTCGAGGCGAGCGTGGGCGGCGGCATCCCGATCCTGCGCTCGATGCGCGAGGGGCTCTCGGCGAACCGCATCCAGAGCCTCCACGGCATCATGAACGGGACGACCAACTACGTCCTCACCGAGATGGAGAAGACGGGCGAAGACTTCGAGGTCGTGCTCAAGCGCGCCCAGGATCTGGGCTATGCCGAGGCCGACCCGACCTTCGACGTCGACGGAATCGACGCGGCGCACAAGCTCACCCTGCTCGTGGCGATGGCCTACGGCGCCGAGCTGACGGACGAGGACATTCCCACCGAGGGAATCCGCGGCCTCACCCCGCTGGACTTCGAGGCGGCGAAGCAGTTCGGCTACCGGATCAAGCTGCTGGGGATCGCCAAACGCCACGAGGGCCGAAACGGCGAGGAGCGCATCGAGGCCCGGGTGCATCCCACGATGGTTCCCTCCGAGAGCCTGCTCGCGAAGGTCGACGGCGCCATGAACGCCATCGCCGTGCACGGCGACGCCGTCGGGCCGACCCTCTTCTACGGCGCGGGTGCGGGCGAGCTGCCGACGGCCAGTGCCGTCGTGGCCGACCTCATGGAGGTGGCCCGCGAGATCCATCGCAGTGGCCCTGCAGGCCGGGTCGCACCGCTCTCCTACATGCCCGACCACCTCGAGCGCAAGCCGCTTGCGGAGGCCGGCCAGGCCCAGGCGCGCTGCTACCTGGTCTTCGAGGCCGAGGACCGACCGGGAGTGCTGGGCCAGATCGCGAGCATCCTCGGCGAAAACGGCATCTCGATCCAGTCCGTGATCCAGCAGGGCAGGGCGGGGACGGCCCGCGCGGTTCCGGTCGTGGTGCTGACCCACCCCGCAAGGGAGGCCTCGGTGCAAGCGGCCATCGCCGAGATCGATGCGCTGTCCGAGCTGGCGGCGCCCACGCGCCTGGTGCGCATCGAGGAGGATCTGGGATGAGCGCCGAGCCCCGGCCCCGCGCCTGGTTCCAGAGCCTCACGAACGCAAGCGAGCGCTATGAGCTCGACGAAGTGGTCTACACCGATCGCGAGGGCGGGCTCCTGCAGGTCGTCCACGACATGGACGAGCTGCGCAAGTCGGGTGGCGCCGAGTGGAAGCGCCTCTTCGAAGCCCGCGCCCACCGCACGGAGTGGCCCTACGGGTCCGGGGTGTGGGGCAAGAAGGAGTGGGTGCTCCCCGGGATCGAGCCGGACCACGTGGTCTCGATGTACGAAGGGCACACCAATCTCTTCTGGGCGGAGCGCTACGGACGCGAGGTCGGGCTCGAAGACCTCTGGCTGAAGCTCTGCGGAAACACGCACACCGGCTCCTTCAAGGATCTGGGCATGACCGTGCTGGTCTCCATGGTCAACGAGATGCGCAAGAAGGGCAAAGGCGTGCGAGCCGTGGCCTGTGCCTCGACCGGCGACACGAGCGCCGCCCTGGCCGCCTACGCGGCCGCGGCCGACATCCCCGCGATCGTGTTCCTGCCCAGGGGCAAGATCTCGACGGCCCAGCTGATCCAGCCGATCGCGAACGGCGCGATCGTCTTCGCCCTCGACACGGACTTCGACGGCTGTATGGAGATCGTGCGGCAGGTCGCGGAGAAGGACGGCATCTATCTGGCCAACTCGATGAACAGCCTGCGCATCGAAGGCCAGAAGACCGTCGGCATCGAGATCGTGCAGCAGTTCGACTGGGAGGCCCCCGACTGGATCGTCATCCCGGGCGGGAACCTCGGCAACGTCTCGGCCCTGGCCAAGGGCCTGGACATGATGCTCGAGCTGGGCCTGATCCAGCGCAAGCCGCGCATCGTGTGCGCGCAGGCCGAGCAGGCCAACCCCCTCTACCTGGCCTACCAGCGCGACTTCCGGGTCTTCGAGCCGATCGCCGCGCGCGCCACCTTGGCTTCGGCCATCCAGATCGGAAACCCGGTCTCCTATGCCAAGGCCGTGGACGCGATCCAGCGCTACGACGGCATCGTCGAGCAGGCCAGCGAGCAGGAGCTGGCCGAGGCCTGCGCTCGTGCGGACCGGACCGGACTCTTCAACTGCCCCCACACCGGAGTCGCCCTGGCCGCGATGCGGAAGCTGGTGGCGAAGGGCACGATCGACAAGTCCGAACGCGTGGTGGTCATCTCGACGGCGCACGGGCTCAAGTTCACCGACTTCAAGGTCGGCTACCACGAGATGCAGCTCGAGGGGATCGCCTCCGAGCGGCCGAACCCCGCCATCGAGCTGCCGGCGGACTACGGCCAGGTGCGCGACCGGATGCTGAGCGAGATCGACCTGCGCTTCGGTTCGGGGGGCTGAGCATGTTCACGGGCATCATCGAGGCGGTCGGGAAGGTGGAGGCCGTCCGCGACGAGGGCGAGCACGTGGCGCTCGAGCTGGCCGAGCCGAGCCTCGCCGCCGAGGTGGGGCTGGGCGACAGCGTGGCGCTGAACGGCACCTGCCTGACCGTCACGGGCATGGGAGCGGGCCGGATCCACTTCGATGCGATCGCCGAGACCCTCGCCCGGACGAACCTGGGCGACCTCGTCCAGGGCAGCTCGGTGAACATGGAGCGGGCGATGCGGGCCGATGGCCGCTTCGACGGACACATCGTCCAGGGTCATGTCGACGAGACCGGTCGGGTCCGGGCCTGGCAGCGCGAGGGCAGCGACGTCCGGCTCACCGTCGAGACCAGTCGTGAGTTCGCCTCGCTGCTCGTCGAGAAGGGCTCCGTCACGATCGACGGCGTATCGCTCACCGTGGCGGGCCTCGCCGAGGACGGGTTCTCCGTGGCACTGATCCCGCACACCCTCGAGGTCACCACGCTGGGAGGGCTCGCGGTGGGGCAGCGCGTGAATCTCGAGGCCGACGTGCTCGGCAAGTACGTGAAGCAGTACCTCGAGCGGGTTGCACCGGAGCTGGGAGCAGCCGGCTGACTTCCCACCGCTCGAACCGAGCCCAGGACCGTACCCGCCGCGCGGCGCCGCTCGTGGCGCTCCTCTGCGCGCTCGTCGCGGCGCCTCTCATGGCGCTCGTCGCGGCGCCTCTCATGGCGCTGGCCGCGGCGCCGGGTCTGGCCGCTTCGGGGGACGCCCGCTGGCAGGGGACCGTCGAGCGGGTGGCCCAGAGCGTCGTGGCCCTGCGGGTGGCTGCGAGCCGTCCCTTCGACACCGAGAGCGCTTCCTTCTCGGTGGCGACTGGCTTCGTGGTGGATGCCGAGCGCGGCCTGATCCTGACCAACCGCCACGTGGTGCACCCCGGGCCGGTGGCGGGCGACGCGATCTTCCTGAACCACGAAGAGGTCGAGATCACGCCCGTGTACCGGGATCCGGTACACGACTTCGGGTTCTTCCGCTTCGACCCGGCGCAGGTGCGCTTCATGGAGGTGCGCGAGTTGCAGCTCGCGCCCGAGGCGGCCAGGGTGGGCGCCGAGATCCGCGTGATCGGCAACGACGCGGGCGAGAAGCTCTCGATCCTGGACGGCACCCTGGCGCGGCTGGACCGGCCGGCGCCGGCCTACGGCCGCGGCCGCTACAACGACTTCAACACCTTCTACTTCCAGGCGGCGTCGAGCTCCTCCGGTGGATCGTCGGGCTCGCCGGTGGTCGACAGGCGGGGCCGGGTGGTCGCGCTGAACGCCGGAGGGAGCCGGGGAGCCGCGTCGAGCTTCTTCCTGCCCCTCGATCGAATCGTGCGCGCGCTCCGGGCGATCCAGGAGGGGCGACCGGTGGACCGGGGCACGATCCAGACGGTCTTCGTCCACGAGCCCTACGACGAGGTGCGGCGCCTGGGTCTGCGCACCACCACCGAAGCGGAGATGCGCGGCCACTTCCAGGGTGGCACCGGTCTGCTCGTCGTGCGCGAGACGGTTCCCGGGGGTCCGGGCGACGGAGTGCTGGAGCCGGGCGACGTCCTCGTTCGTTTGAACGGCAAGCGGGCGGCCAGCTTCGTGGCCGTGGAGTCCGTCCTGGATGCCCACGTGGGCGGGGTCGCGACGCTCGAGGTCGAACGCGGCGGACGGCCGATCGTGCTGGAGGTTCCGATCCAGGACCTCCACGCCATCACTCCCGACGCCTATCTCGAAATGGGAGGGGCGGTCTTGCACGCCCTCTCGTATCAGCAGGCTCGCGGTCACGGCGTCTCGCTGGGCGGCATGTACCTGGCGAGCCCCGGCTACGCCTTCAGCCGGGCATCGATCCCCGGGCGGGTGGTCCTCACCGATGTCGACGGCGTGCCGACCACGGACCTCGCCGCCCTGGAGGCGCAGCTCGCGGGTCTGGCCGAGGGCACCCGTTTCCAGGTCGGGTACTACCGCCTCGGGGCGAAGCACAGCCCGGCTCGTGGGGTCGTGCGCATCGACCGGCGTTGGTTTCCGATGCGCCTGTGCCGCCGCGATGATCGGGTGGGGCGCTTCCCATGCACACCGTCGCCGGAGCCGCCTCCGGCGCCCCCGCCCGAGGGCGCGAGCACCACCCTCGAGGGAGGGGGCAGCTTCGCGGCGCGACGCCTGGCGCGCTCCCTGGTCGCCGTGAGCTTCGACGTCCCCTACGCGGTCGATGGCGTCCAGGGTCGGGCGTTCACGGGCTCGGGCCTGATCGTCGATGCGGAGCGCGGTCTCGTCGTCGTCGACCGGGACACGGTCCCCGTCACCCTCGGAGACGTCCGCCTCACCTTCGGCGGGTCCGTGCAGGTGCCCGGCGAGGGGGTGGGCTTCCATCCCGAGCACAACGTGGCCGTGGTGCGCTACGAGCCCGAGCTGTTGGGGGACACGCCGCTCGTGAGCGCCCGGCTCCGCGACGTCCCCCTCGAAACGGGCGACGACGTCTGGCTGGTGGCGATGACGAACCAGCAGCAGGTGCTCTCCCTGCGCACCCAGGTCTCCCGTGTGGACTCCGCGACCATCCGCCTGCCGCGTGCGCCCCGGTTCCGCGAGACGAACTCGGTGCTGATCGCTCTGGCCGACACCCTGCCGAGTGTGGGCGGAGTGCTCGCCGACCGCTTCGGCCGGGTGCTCGCCCTCTGGGAGTCCTTCTCGACCCAGGGCGCCACCGGCGGGCCGAGCTCGTTCTTCGCCGGTCTGCCGATCCACCACGCCCGCGACCTCGTGGCACCGCTCCTTCGTGGCGAGGCCTTGTCGTGGCGGAGCCTCGGCGTCGAGCTCGGGGCGCTTCCGCTCGCGCGGGCCAGGGATCTGGGCCTCGCGGCCGAAGACGCGGCGCGCCTGGCCGAGCACGCGGAGGGGCCGGCCCGCGCGCTCGTGGTGAGGCGGGTGGCGCGTGGGACTCCGGCGGCGACCCGCATGCGTCCCGGGGATCTCCTGTTGGCGGCCGATGGACGCCCGCTCACGGCCTTCCGGGCCGCGGAAGAGGCGGGCCGCGCAGCGGAGGTCGCGCTCACCGTCCTGCGCCAGGGGCGGCAAGTGGATCTCGTGCTGCCCACCGTCGAGCGATCGACGGCGGGCACACGCCGCGCGATCTTGTGGGCCGGGACCCTCCTGCAAGAGCCCCCGGAAGCCCTGGCCTGGCAGCGCGGGCTCACCCGGGAGGGGGTCTACGTCGCGGGACGCTGGCGAGGTTCGCCCGCAGACCGCTACAAGCTCGCGGCGACCCGCCGCATCCTGGCGGTGGACGGCCAGCCCGTCCCCGACCTCGACGCCTTCCTACGGGCCGTCGGCGAGAAGGGGGAGGGCGACTCGGTGCGGCTGCGCACCGCCGACCTCCAGGGCAAGGTGCGGGTCCTGACGCTCCAGCTCCACCCCGCCGACTGGCCCACGATGGAGCTTCGCTGGCAGCCGGAGGGCTGGGTCCGGGAAGCTCCCGCGAGGCGCTAGGCGGGCCCTTCTGCTTCGGTCCTGGCGGTCCTTGTCACTGTGAACTAGACTGACTGGTCAGTTTATGACGGAGACCACTGCCCGATCCCACGCGCCCCGCGAGGTCCGACGTGCCCAGATCCTCGACGCAGCCATGCGCTGCTTCGCCGAGGGCGGCTACCACGCGACGAGCATGGACGATCTCGTGGCGGCCTCCGGCCTCTCGAAGGGCAGCCTCTACTGGCACTTCGAGAGCAAGGAGGACGTCTTCCTGGCCCTCTTCGACGCCTTCCTCGAGGACTACTTCGCCGGTTGGTCGGCCCTCGACGACGGGCAGCGACCGCTCCTCGAGGTCATCGGGGGGGGAGGCGAGCTCTTGATCCGGAGCTTTGCCGAAGACCGCTCCCAGATGAACGCCTGGGTCGAGTTCCTGGCGCACCCCGCCGCCAGGGAGCGATTTGCCGCGGCCTACGAGCAAAGCCGAGACATCGTGGAGGGCCTGCTCGAGCGGGCCATTGCGCGGGGTGAGATCCGGGCGGTCTCTGCGCCCGAGGTGGCGGCCGCGTTCATTGCCGCCGGCGAGGGTATCCTGCTGCAGGCCTACGTCGATCCGGCCTTTCCGTCGTGCGATTGTTGGCCCCACGTGATGGATGTGTGGAAGAGGGGACTGCTGCCATGAGAGCACGGATCGTCCTTTGGGTTTGCCTCGTCGCCACGGGAGCGGGGGCGGCCGGCGCCGAGGTGGCTCTCGAGCCCGCGCCCGAAGGCGTCGATGCACGCGCGATCGCAGCGCGCGTCGAGGACATCTTTCGCGGTCGCACCAGCTTCATGGAGGCGACGATGACCATCACGTCACCTCGTCTCCCGGAGCCCCGCCGCGTTTCGTTCCGCTCCTGGGACGACCGCCCCGAGAAGCGCTCCTTCATCCGGATTCTCGCGCCGCCCAAGGACAAGGGGATGGGCTTCCTGAAGCTGCACCCGAACCTGTGGAACTACATTCCCCGCGTCGAGCGCACCCTTCGCGTGCCGCCCTCCATGATGCTGCAGTCCTGGATGGGCAGCGACTTCACCAACGACGACCTGGTCCGCGAGTCGAGCCAGCTGGACGACTACGACCACAGCCTCCTCGGCGTGGATCCGGACCAGGCCGGACGCCGCGCCTACGTGCTGGAGTACCGGCCCCACGAGGACGCGCCGGTCATCTGGGGGCGCATCCTGAGCTGGGTCGATAGCGAGAGCTACGCACCCCTGCGCCAGGACTTCTTCGACGAGGCCGGCGAACGGCTGCGCGAGCAGCACTTCGCCGACATCCGCGACGTCCAGGGCCGGCCCTTCCCCCACAGCTGGTCGATGACGCCTCTCGACAAGGAGGGCCACGAGACCGCCATCGAGATCCACGCGGTCCGCTTCGACGAGGACTTCGACGACGCGATCTTCACCAAGCGCAACCTCACGCGCGCCCAGGTGAGGGGCCTGGGGAAGTGAAGGCGAGAGGCCCGGGGGCCGAGGTCGGACCATGAGCCTCGAGTTGCGTCGGGCCGGGGCAGGGTCGTGACCCTCGAGCTTCGTCTCGCATGGCGCAACATCGGGCGCAACCTGCGGCGCACGGGTCTCACGGTGGCGGCGACCGTCTTCGCCGTGTTCCTGGTGATCCTCTCCGTCACCCTCCAGCACGGCGTGCACGAGAAGATGGTCGAGGACGCCGTGCGGGTGCTGTCCGGTCACGTGCAGGTCTCGGGCGAGGACTACCTGGACCAGCGCACCCTCGAGCAGTACGTCGAGGTCGGACCAGAGCTTCTGGAGCGCCTGGAGGCGACCCGGGGTGTGGTGGGCGTGGCCCCGCGCGTCGTGGGCTTCGGGCTGGTCTCCAAGGGCTCCTCGACGAACGGCGTGGCCGTCTTCGGCGTCGACCCGGAACGCGAGGGCCGGGTCTCGACGCTGCCGACCCGCATGGTCGAGGGGGAGTTCCTGGCGCCGGGCGGGCAGGGCGGGATCCTGCTGGGCGGGCGCCTCGCGAACAACCTCGGCGCCCGGCTCGGCGACGAGCTGCTGCTCTACTCCGTCGCGTACTCGCTGGAGACGGCCTACGAGTTGTACACGGTGCAGGGCATCCTCCGCCTTCCGGAGCCGGCCCTGGATCGCACCCTGGTGCTGCTCTCCCTCCAGGACGCTCAGACCTTCTTCGCCTACGGCAACAAGGTCTCGGAGGTTGCGCTGCTCGCCGATCACGCCGGCGAGGTCGGTCCGATCCTGGCCGAGCTGGCCGGCGGCGTTCGTGGGAGCGACGGCGCGGCCCTGGCCGTGCATTCCTGGAACGAGGTGATGCCCGAGCTCGAGCAGTTCATCTTCCTGGACGACGCCGGGGCCTACATCATCCTCTTCATCCTGGTCGTGGTCGTGGCCTTCGGCATCCTCAACACGATCCTGATGTCGGTTCTCGAGCGTGTCAGGGAGCTCGGAGTCATGCTGGCGCTGGGCCTGAAGCCGGGCTCGATCTTCCGCGTGGTGTACCTGGAGTCGATGATGCTGGCCGGGCTGGGCCTCCTGATCGGCCTGGTCCTCGCCATCCCCACGGCGCTCCATCTCGAGCAGAACCCGATCCCCATGGGTGAGGAGATGGCGGGCGTCGCGGAGTTGGTGGCCATGGACCCCGTGGTCACCTTCGTGCTCCACCCTTCGACACCGATCGGTGCCGCCCTCGTGATCCTCTTCGTCGCGGCGCTCGCGGCGCTCTACCCGGCCATCAAGGCCAGCCGATCCCGGCCGGTCGACGCACTTCGGAGCCTGTGACGTGATCGAAGCCCTTCGGAGCCTGTTCCTCGCCTCGACCTGGCGCATGGCCTGGCGAAACGTCGGGCGCAATCCCCGCCGCACCGGAATCATCGGCTCGGCGATCTCGATCGGCGTGGGCGCGACGATCTTCGCCATGGCCATCAACTTCGGGATGATCTTCGGGATGGTCCGAGCGGCCATCGATACCGAGCTCGGCCACGTCCAGGTGCACGGCATCGGCTTCGAGAAGAAGCCCGGTCTCGAGATCAGCCTCGACCCATCCCGGATCGAGGAGGCCCGGATCGAGGAGCTTCCCGGTCTCACGGGCTGGGCCCGACGGGTGCGTCACGAGGGCCTGGTGTCCTCGCCGCGGGCGGCGGTGGGCGTGCGGGTCGTCGGGGTGGAGCCCGGTCGGGAGGCCTCGGTCACCCAGATCGCGACCTCCATCGTGGAGGGCAGCTTTCTCGGCAGCGAACGACGCCGCGTCGTGATGGGCGCTCGTCTCGCCAGGCGGCTCAAGGTGAAGCCCGGAGACAAGGTCGTGGTCTCTGCCCAGGATCTCGCGGGCGACCTGACGGGAGAGGCCTTCCGGGTGGCGGGGCTGTTCGAGACGTCCTCCCGCGAGCTCGACGAATCCGCCGTCTACCTCGCCCTTGACGAGGCCCAGGAGATGCTCGGCCTGGGCGAGGCCATCTCCGAGCTGGTGCTGCGCACGACCGAGGGAGCCGACCCGGAAGCCCTGGCCCTGCAGCTCTCGGAACGCCTGGGCGACGGCGCCGAGGTGCGCACCTGGGAGGAGATGCGTCCGACCCTCGTTGCGATGGTGGCCATGTTCGACCAGATCGGCTGGGTGCTCTACGCCGCGGTCTTCGTCGCAATGGCCTTCGGGATCGCCAACGTCCTCATGATGTCCCTGTACGAGCGGATCCGTGAGGTGGGGATCATGATGGCGATCGGCATGCGGCCCGGGCGCATGGTGGCCGCGATGCTGGCCGAGTCCATCCTGCTGACCACGGTTGGCGTGGGGCTGGGCCTCCTGATCGGGCTCGGCGGCGCCGAGCTCCTCTCCGAGGGAATCGACTTCTCCCGGTGGAGCGATGGTCTCACGGGCTACGGAATCCCCACGAAGATCATCCCATCGGTGCGAACGGGAGATCTTCGCGATCCGGTGGTGATCGCCGTGATCACGGCCATCCTGGCGAGCCTCTGGCCCGCCCTGCGCGCGGCGCGGATCCAACCCGCCGACGCGATCCGTCACGTGTAGCGCCGAGGAGCCCCGATGCTGGAAGCCCGAGCCGTCACCAAGATCTACGAGACCCGGGGCGTCGAGACGGTCGCCCTGCGCGACGTCACGCTCACCATCGAGGCGGGCGAGTTCACCGCCCTCGCCGGTCCGAGCGGGTCGGGCAAGACCACGCTCCTGAACCTCTACGGGGCCCTGGACGTGCCGACCCGCGGCGAGATCCTGCTGGAGGGAGAGGCGCTGCACGGGCTCTCTCCGAGTGAGCTGGCGCAGCGTCGGCTCCAGAAGCTGGGCTTCATCTTCCAGGCCTACAACCTCATTCCCGTGCTCTCCGCGCGGGAGAACGTGGAGTTCGTGATGGAGCTCCAGGGGGTCCGACCTGCGGAGAGGAAGGAGAGGGCGATGGGTGTGCTCGGCGAGGTCGGCCTGGGGGATCTCGCCGACAAGCGGCCGCTCGAGATGAGCGGCGGCCAGCAACAGCGCGTCGCGGTGGCCCGCGCGATCGTGAGCGAGCCGCGGGTGGTGCTGGCCGACGAGCCCACCGCCAACCTGGACTCGCGCACCGCAGAGGGCCTGCTCGACCTGATGCACGAGATGAACCGGCGCCACGGCGTGACCTTCCTCTTCTCGACCCATGACCCCATGGTGATCGAGAAGTCCCAGCGAAGGGTGCGTCTGCGGGACGGGCAGATCGTGGCCGACGAGTCCCTGGCCGCGTGAAGCTCCAGGGCGGGCTCGCCGCCGCACTCGTCGTGGCTCTCGCGCTGGCGCCCGCCGCGGCGGCCATCGAGCTGTGGAGCTCCGGCGACCGCAGCCTCGAGTGGAGCGGCTCCCTACGCGAACGGCTGCTCACCACGAACGGAACCGATGCGAAGGCCTTTTCCGAGGCCCAGCGCGAGGCGGGCGCTGTCTGCCTGCTGGCTGCGACCTTCGCCGAGTGCCCGGCCTTCCGGCTGATGGGCGACAAGGACGTGGTCGACAGCCTGAGCCGCCTGCGCCAGCGCTTCGACCTCAGCTGGGGGCCGCGCTGGTCGGCGACCGTGGTCTACGACCATGAGCTGCGCCTCGGCAACCTGGACACCTTTCCGGGCTCCCTGGGCGGCAGCGCGGACACCTTCCTCGGGCTCGAGGACGAGATCCACACCTTCGGCCTGAAGGACGACGCCAATCACCGGCGCTGGCGCCACCTGCTCTACCGCGGCTTCCTGCACTACGAGGGGGAGAGCATCCATCTCACCGTGGGCCGACAGCGGATCCCGTGGGGTGTCGGTCGGCTCTGGAACCCGATCGACCGCTTCAATGCCATCCCCCCGCTGGCGGTGGAGGGCGACCAGTCGCCGGGCATCGATGCCCTCGACCTGCGCTGGCTCCTGGATGGCTTCGACCAGATTCAGCTGGTCTACGCCCCGGGCACGAGCCACGAGACGGCGCGCTACGCGGCGCGCTACCAGGGTGTGATCCGCGACGTCGACGTGGGCGTGATGGCGGGCATCTTCGAGCAGGCGCGCACGGCGGGGATCGACCTGGCCGGCAACCTGGGCGACGCGGCCTGGCGGCTGGAGGCCGTCTTCACCGACCCCGAACAGCGCGTCTGGCTGCTCGACGACCCTGAGCCCCGCGAGCGGGACCCCTTCTGGCAGGTCCTCGTCTCCCTCGACTACAACTTCGACATCGGCGACGGCCTCTACGTCCTGGTCGAGCACCTCTACGACGGCAACGCCCTGGGCTTCGGGGAGGGAAGGGCCGGCAGCCTGCTCCCCCTCTTCGGGGCGAGCGACGAAGGCCCCGAGGCCCTGGCGGGCGCCGGCCCCTTCGTGGCGCCGATCCCCGCGGCTCGCTTCGCGGGCAGCGCGGTGGTCTCGAACGCCCGGCACCAGACCGGCCTCCAGATCGGCACCGATCTCAGCTCGGCGCTGCGGGGCGATCTGGTCGTCCTCTACGACTGGAACGGAGAGAGCGTGGCGTTCTTCCCCTCCGTGGCCTTCACGGGCCTGAACAGCGCCGAGATCACGATCGGAGCGCAGATCTTCGCCGGAGGAAGGCGCTCTCAGTTCGGAGAGCAAGAGCCCATGGTCTATCTTCTCGCCGAGTACTTCTTCTGAGGTGGGGAACGGCATGAACCGCATGGTCGACGTCGGGAGCTCGGTCGTCAGCACCCTTCTCCGCGGCGGGGCCGGAGTCCAGGCTGGCAGCCTCGGAGCGGGGCCCCAGAAGACCCTCGAGCTCTACGACTTCGAGAACTGCCCCTTCTGCCGCAAGGTCCGGGAGGCGCTCACCGACCTCGATCTCGACGCGAAGATCTACCCGTGTCCGAAGGGCGGCGAGCGCTACCGCCCCGCGCTCCAGAAGCGCGGTGGCAAGGCCCTGTTCCCGTACCTGGTCGATCCCAATACGGGCGACGAGATGTACGAGTCCGATGACATCATCGCCCACCTGTATCGGCACTACGGCGAGGGTCCACCGCCCGCCGTCCTCCGTCTCGGGCCCCTGACCTCCCTGTCGTCCGCCATGGCGAGCGCGGCGCGCGGCGGAGCGGCGGTGGGAACCCGCGTCGAGCCCAGCCAGCCGCCCCACGCGCCGCTCGAGCTGTGGAGCTTCGAGGCTTCGCCCTTCTGTCGGCTGGTCCGCGAGAAGCTCTGCACCCTGGAGATCCCCTACGTCCTGCACAACGTGGGCAAGGGGAGCCCGAGCCGCGACGACTTCGTCAAGCGCTCGGGCCACATGCAGGTGCCCTGGCTCGTCGATCCGAACACGGCCACCGAGCTCTTCGAGTCCGCGGACATCGTCGCGTACCTGGACACGACCTACGGGGCGTAGAGCCAGGAGGGGAGACGCTCTCTCCGCGTTTCCGCCTATCCGGCTCGCTCGGCTGGTGCCGGGGCCGCTTCGCTCCTTTCTTTGACGCGCGGCGGGGCGGGGTTCATTCCTCAGAATGGCTCGGCCGGGGCAGGGTGGCCCGCGCAGCGGCGTGGACAGCG
>NYZB01000120.1 GCA_002687015.1 Deltaproteobacteria bacterium | reverse complement strand
TGCGTCCACGCAACGCCGGAAGCAGGGTGTCCCGGCCGAGCCATGAGCGTAGGGTGCCCGCCGCCCCGCGATCCCAAGAGGAGGAGCGAAGCGGCCTCGACGAGTTCGTTCCGCGGGTTCGGAGGTGCGCACCAAGGCTTCTACGACGAACTTCTGCGGCGCCTCACTTCCCTTCCTCCGCTGAACCACTCCCGAGCTCCCCGATCACCTCGTCGAAGAAGGGGAGGTCGCCGGGAAAGATCGGTGAGAGCGCAGCGAACTCCTCGGGTCGGATCCAGCGCGTCACCGCCACCTCTCGCGGGTCGGGGCGGAGCGTGCCCCCGCTGGCCTCGGCGAGCCACCAGGAGAGCTCGTGACGGCCGTCGAAGCTCGTGCTCTGCCAGGCGCGTCGAATCGGTCGGACGTGGAGGCCCACTTCTTCGAGCGCCTCGCGGCGCACGGCCTGGGCTTCGTCCTCTCCCACTTCGAGCTTTCCGGCGAGCGGCGCCCAATGCCCGCTGCCCGGCGTGGTGGCGCCGCGCCGGATCACGAGGACCCGATCGCCCCGGCGGATCACGACGACGACGGCCCGCTTCACGAGGAGCTTGGGTCCGGTCGAACCCAGTGCAGCAGCCGTCCCGTCTCCGGCCCCTCGGCGCGCACGCTGTAGAAGCGGTCCGTGTCGCACGCCGTGCATACCTCGGCCAGGAGCTCTACCTGCTCGACGCCGCTGCGGCGCAGGGCCGCCTCGCTGACCGCGCCCAGGTCCAGCCACGCGTGACCGGAGCGGGAGGGTGTCGTCGCGGCGGCAAGTGCGGCGGGGTCGCGATGCTCGAGCGCGTCGAGCACCGGCGCGTCGACCTCGTAGCAGCACGGGCCGACCCGCGGACCGATCGCGGCCAGGATCTCGGAGCCAGGTGATTCTCTTCGCAGGGCGGCGACGCCGGCTTCCACGACCCCCGCGGCGAGGCCCCGCCAGCCACCGTGGACGGCCGCCACCACGTCGCCAGCGCGGGGGCTGAGGAGGACGGGGACGCAATCGGCCGTCACGATCCCGACGGGAACTCCGGGCGCGCTACCCAGGACGGCGTCCGCCTCGCCGAGCAGCTCGGCTCCCGCGTTGGTGACCCGCACCACGGCGGCCTCGTGGATCTGCCGGGGGCGCCGGATCCCCGGCGGCGGCGCAGCGTCGCGGGTGCCGAAGGCATGGCCGACGCCCACGCTGGCGAGGAGCGGGGAGTGGAGCTCGTTCAAGGCGCGCGCTCCCGACGCGCGAGCACCTCTTCGAGAGCCGCGAGGTCCGCGGCAAGCTCGGCTTCGAAGGAGAGCGCCTCGCCGCTCACCGGGTGGCGGAAGCCCAGACTCGTCGCGTGCAGCGCGGGGCGCCCGAGCTTGACCGGCAGGCGGGCGCGCTTGCCCCGCCCGTAGACCTCGTCGCCCAGCAGGGGCAGCCCGCTGGCGGCAAGGTGCACACGGATCTGGTGGGTCCGGCCGGTCTCCGGCCGGACTGCGAGGCGCGCGACGCCGCTCTTCGGGTAGCGCTCCTCGACCTGCCAGTTCGTGCACGCCGCCCGGCCGCGGCGCGTCGCCACGGACATGCGCTTGCGGTCGCGCGGGTGCCGGCCGATCGGCTGGGCGATGCGTCCGCCCTCCTTGGAGGGGAGACCGCGAACCCAGGCGTGGTAGAGCCGCTCGATGCTGTGCTCCTTGAACTGCTCGGCGAGGCCCAGGTGCGCCGCGTCGTGCTTGGCCACCACCATGACCCCGGATGTGCCGCGATCGAGGCGGTGCACGATCCCGGGGCGCAGGACCCCCCCGATCCCCGCGAGGTCGCCGCAATGGTGGAGCAGGCCGTTGACCAGGGTCCCCCGCGGATGGCCGGGCGCCGGGTGCACCACCAGGCCCGCGGGCTTGTCGATCACCAGCAGCGCCTCGTCCTCGTAGAGGATGTGGAGCGGCATCTCCTCTGCGACCACACCCGACGCCGCGGGCTCGGGGGGATGCGCCTCGATGGCGTCGCCCGTCCGCACCTTGGCGCTCGGCCGCGCCCCGGCTCCGTTCAAGGTGAGGTCGCCCCCCTCGATCCAGCGCTGCACCTTGGCGCGGGGCACGCCGAGCAGGCTCGCGGCGACCCGATCCAGACGCTCACCGGCCTCCGCCTCGCCGACCAGCCCGCGCAGGGCCTCGGCCTCGCCGGGCGGCGGGGTCACCAGATCTTCGAGCGGACGTGGCGGCTGCGATACACCAGGACGTCGACCAGGGCGCGGTCGAAGGCGCGGGTCTTCGCGACCACGTCGGGGTCGACCCGCTCGGCGAAGTAGGCGCGCGCTTCGCGGATCTCCGAGGCGAGGCGTTCGAAGAGATCGTCGTGCTCGATCCCGAGCCGCACCTTCTCCGGGTTGTAGGTCATCACGTCGGAGAGGATGGCCCGCGCCAGCCGTGCGGCCCGCTCCGGGTCTTCGATGGGCTGCATGGCGGCGGCCTAGCCCTGCGTGCGACGACCGCGCCGCGCGGCTTCCGGCGCCGCTTCGCTCAGGATCTCGAGGTAGCCCGTCGCCACGCGCTCGGGGTCGAGGCCCAGACAGCGCGCGTAGGCCACCACGAAGCCGCGCACGTAGACCCGGGCCGGAAGGTCCGCGTACTGGTCGTCCTCGATGAAGCGCAGGTAGCTGGGGTTGATCTTCGTGACCTCGGCGATCTTCTCGAGGTCGATGCCGCGTCGAAGCCGCGCGCGGCGCAGGCGCGCCCCGTTCCAGTCGCCGGTCTCGTCGGCAGCGTCGTCGAAGGTATCGATCTCGGCCGCGACGAAATCCACTGACGGCGCAGGACCGCTGTCGACGAACTGGAGATCGATGTCGAGATCGTCGAGCGGGTCCGTCCCCTCCGCGACCAGGCCGCCATCGTACTCGGCCTTCGCGTCCGGGTCCGAGAGCACCCGGAAGGCCAGCTCGACGCGCTCGCGGATCGCCTCGGTCTCGCCCTCCTCGTAGAGCGAGTAGGTCGCGAGCCCGTCCTCGCCCCAGGTGGCCTGGGCCATCCGGTAGGCCCGCTCCACTTCGTCGGGAGCTGCGTCCGACGGGATCTCGAGGACTTCGTAGTGGGTCATCTCGGAGAGGCTCTTCATCGGGGGGGTCCTGCGGGCCGGCCGAGGCGCCTCATCGCGGAGCTCCTGCCGCCTCCGCCAGCTTACCAGCGATTCGCTGCAAATAGACCGCGGAGTCGGCCTCGGGCCGGACCTCCAGGAGGGGCTTGCGGAGCAGCACCGAGTCGCGGACCGCCTGGTCCCGGTTGATGTAGCCGACGTAGTCCGCCTCGATTCCGAAGAACTTCCGGCAGATGCTGCGCACCGAGAAGCCCAGCTTGACGTCCTCGGCCGTGGCCACCTCGTTGACCAGGATGCGCGGCCGGAAGCTGCGCATGGTCGCCGCGAAGCGCTGGCCCTCCTCCGGGTCCATGTGGCGCACGGCCTCGAGCAGATCGAGGGGCGAGCGGATGCCGCGCTCGTTGCGCTGGTCCATCGCCTCCCGCACGCACTCGCGCACGTCGTGCTTCTGCATCGCGGCGTGCATGCGCCGGTAGAAGGCGGCGCGGATGAAGGTGTAGGTGTTCTCGATCGAGGTCGGCTCCGGGTGCAGGACCAGGAGACCTTCGTCGCCGACCAGGAAGTAGTCGATCGTCGCCGGGTGGGCGCCGGCTCCACAGTCGACGAAGACGAAGTCGCAGGGAAGCTCGCGCAGGGCGCGCAGGAACTCGAGCCGGCGGCCCGCCTCGGGCTGGGCCGCGGCGAGGTCGCCGTGCGTCGCAGCCAGCAGACCCAGCCCGTGATGGGGCGTCTCGAGCAGCAGGTGCTCGATGCGGCTCTCCCGCCCCGACACGTAGTCGGCCAGGCTCACGCGCGGCTTGGAGACACCCAGCCAGGTGTGGAGGTTCGGACCCTCGATGTCCGTGTCGACCGCGACCACCTTGTAGCCGGCGCGCGACAGGGTGTAGGCCAGGTTGGCCGAGAGGAAGGTCTTGCCGACACCGCCCTTGCCGCCACCCACGGCGATGATGCGGGCTCCAGAGCTCTGGGGGGAAGGTTCCGTAGCGTGCTCCCGACACGGTGCCCGAGGGCCCGCGCTAGTCGGCCAGTTCGACGTTCCAGTAGGAGGCGTCCACGACGTTGAGGAAGGGCCTCCACTCTTCGTAGCGGACACTCGACAGCATCAGATTCATGAGGGGCGTCCAGCGGGGACGCTCGGGCAGGGATCGCAGCTTCATGTGGGCCTGGCGCGGGGTGCGGCCGCCCTTGCGGCGATTGCAGTCGACGCAGCTCGTGACCACGTTCTCCCAGGTGCTGCGCCCGCCGAGCGCCCTGGGCACCACGTGGTCGAGGTTGAGCTCGCCGCGGCTCGGCCGGAGGCCGCAGTACTGACACTGGAAGTTGTCGCGCGCCATGAGGTTGATCCGGCTGAAGCGCACGTGCCGTTTGGGCAGGCGATCGAAGGCGATGAGGACGATGACTCTTGGAATCCGGATGCGGCCGCCGGCGGTTCCAATGGCCTCGGCCTCGCGGGCGACGGCCAGCTGGCTCCACTCGTCGAAGTCGAAGGTCTGGTACTGGGCGTCGACTGCGCGCGCAATGCCCTGGTACAGGAGCGAGAACGCCCTGCGCACCGACGTGACATGGATCGGAAGATACGAGCGATTGAGAACGAGGACGCTCGAGTTCAGCATTCGGATCGCCCTCGGGGGAACCTACCCGAACGGGGACGGGCCTTCAATCGACGGAGAGCGCGTGCTCGAGCGCGGCCTGGACGGCCTCTTCCTCGCCCTCGAGCAGGGTGCGGGTGTCGATCCACACCCGGTCCTCGCGCGTGCGCACGAGCACCGGGAGCGGGGCGCTGCGCAAGCGGGCCGCCAGTGCATCGGCGCCCGGGGCCGCTCCGGAGAGCACCACCGCCGCACTTGGCAGCTCGAAGCCCGGCAACGAGCCGCCGCCCACGGCGGCCGACACCGGCTCGACCTCGACCACGAGGCGATCCCCGGCCACCCCCGCCAGGCTGGCCGCCAGGCCGCGGGCCCGCTCGCTGAGCTTCTCGACGGGCTCGAGCAGCATCCGGACGACGGGGATCTCCTGGCGCCGGCCCTCGAGGAGGAGAGCCAGCGTGGCGTGGAGGGCGGCGAGGTCGAGCTTGTCCACCCGCAGGGCGCGGGCGAGGGGGTTGCGGCGAAGGGCATCCACCGCGTCGGCGCGGCCCAGGATCAGGCCCGCCTGGGGGCCCCCCAAGAGCTTGTCGCCGGAGAAGCAGACGAGATCGGCACCGGCCGCCAGCCGCGAGGGCACGTAGGCGTCCTCGGGCAGGCAGGCCGAGCGCAGGTCGAGGAGGGTGCCGCTGCCCAGATCGTCGATCACCGGGAGGGCGTGCCGGGCTCCGATCTCCACGAGGGCGGCCAGATCGACCTCGGTCACGAAGCCGCGCTGCTCGAAGTTGCTCCGATGGACCTTCAGGAGGGCCGCCGTGGAGTCTGCGATCGCGTTCTCATAGTCCCGGGGATGGGTGCGGTTGGTGGTCCCGACCTCCCGGAGCTGCACACCGGCCTGCTCCAGGATCTCGGGGACCCGGAAGGACCCGCCGATCTCGACCAGCTCGCCGCGCGAGACGACCACCTCGCGGCCGCGCGCAAGGCCCGCCAGGGCCAGCAGGACGGCGGCCGCGTTGTTGTTCACGACCAGGGCGTCCTCGGCTCCGGAGAGCTCGCAGAGCATCCGCGCCAGGGTCTCCTGGCGTTTGCCCCGGCCTCCCGTCGCCAGGTCGAGCTCGACGTCCGAGTAGCCGAGGGCCGCCTCGGTCACCGCACGCGCGGCGGCCGGCGCCAGCGGCGCGCGGCCCAGGTTGGTGTGCAGGACGACCCCCGTCGCGTTCACGACCCGACCGGGCCGGGGGCGAGCCAGCTCGCGGGCTCGCGCCAGCGCGTCCGCCGCGACGTCTCCGGGCGGCTCACCGCCCGCCACCCGCGACCGCGCCGCCGCGACCGCGTCGCGGGCCCCCGCCCGCGCCGCCCAGTCGGGGACCGCGGGCGTGCGATCCTTCAGCTCCCGAGACAGACGGTCGACGGAGGGGAGAGAGCGACGCGGATCGGCTCCATCACCCGTCATGACTGGCCCCCGAGGGGAACTTGACCTTGGAGTGCCGATCCATGATGCTCCCAATTGAGTTTTCCGGCTCTCCCGAATTCCCGCGGGGCCCGTGGGCGGCCAGTGTGCCACACCCGCGAGCGGTAAACAGCGTGGGACGGGGGCCGGACCCGAGGCGCGGGACACTGCGGGGTTCAATCGCGACGCGTGGCGGGGCCGGCTGGAGCCGATTCCGAGAATCCGAACCGAAAACACAAGTGCGAGCTGATTCGAGAACTTCCGACCCCACCGACCCGGGCCGAGCCCGGCGCGGCGGTGTCGGCTGCCCCGTACTGGGGAAACATGGGACGCCGGCCAGAGAGCCCGTCCAGCAGCGCCTGCCGATGGACCCGCCGCTCGTTGCGGCCGGT
Source organism: Deltaproteobacteria bacterium (assembly GCA_002687015.1). Classification (GTDB taxonomy): domain Bacteria; phylum Myxococcota_A; class UBA9160; order UBA9160; family UBA6930. Next base: position 19,088 of record NYZB01000120.1, on the reverse strand, counting down.
CGCCACCGGGAAGCGCTGCTCGCCTGAACCCCGCCGACGCCGCCCCAGGCGGCAGCTTCCTGGTCCGCGCACCTGACGAATCGGCCTGCCAACGCCGGAGGCCCCGAGGTGCATGTGATCCAAGCCACTTCGTCCTTTTCTTCGGGCATCCGGCCCGAAAGTCGAGGATGCAGAACGAGATCCTGATCAGCGCGTCGCCGGGCGAGACCCGCGTCGCCATCTACGAGAAGAAGCAGTTCGTCGAGCTGCACATCGAGCGAGCCAAGAGCAAGAGCGTCGTCGGCGCCGTCTGCAAGGGCAAGGTCAGCCGGGTGCTGCCGGGCATGCAGGCCGCCTTCGTCGACATCGGCCTGGACAAGGCCGCCTTCCTCTACGCCGGTGACTACGTCGAGAACATCGAGAAGCTCGACTCCAAGGAGGGCGACCCGCGCGGCCGACGCCGCCGGGGTGCCCGCCAGGTGCCGAACATCGAGACCCTGCTCCAGGAGGGGCAGGAGATCGTGGTGCAGATCGCCAAGGAGCCGATCGGCACCAAGGGCGCCCGCATCACCTCCCACGTGTCGATCCCGGGGCGCCACCTGGTGCTCACGCCGTGGGCCCAGAAGGTGGGTGTCTCGCGCAAGATCGACGCGGACCGGGAGCGGCGCCGCCTGCGCGACATCGTGAACAAGGTGAAGCCCGCCGACCTGGGCTTCATCATCCGCACGGCCGGCGACGGCACCCGCGAGGCCGATCTCGAGGCCGACGTGAACTACCTCACCTCGGTCTGGGACGACGTCCAGATCAAGAAGGACCGGGTGAGTGCGCCCGCCTTCCTCTACGAAGAGCCGCCCCTGGCCCTGCGCGTGGTGCGCGACTTCACGGACGCGGACACCCGACGCATCGTCATCGACAGCCCCGAGGCGCACCGCGAGCTGACCGACTTCGTCGACAAGTTCGTCGCCGACCCGAAGCCCAAGATCGAGCTCTACGAGGGTGCGGACCCGATCTTCGACCACTTCGGCTGCGAGGCGCAGATCGATGCGAACCTCGGCCGCAAGGTCTGGCTCAAGAGCGGTGGCTACCTGATCATCGACCAGAGCGAGGCGCTGACGGCCATCGACGTGAACACGGGCCGCTACGTGGGCAAGCGCGATCTCGAGGAGACCGTGCTGCGCACGAACCTGGAAGCGGTGCGCGAGGTGGTGAACCAGCTGCGCTTCCGGAACATCGGCGGTCTGATCATCATCGACCTGATCGACATGGAGAGCGGCGAGAACCGCGACAAGACCTACCGCGCGCTGCAGGAGGCGATCCGCAGCGACAAGGCGAAGACCAACATCCTCAAGATCTCCGAGCTCGGACTCGTGGAGATGACGCGCAAGCGCACCCGCGAGAACCTGGTGCAGATGCTGTGCGAGCCCTGCGCCTACTGCGAGGGCAAGGGCTACGTGCTCTCGGACGAGAGCGTGGCCCACAAGATCCTGCGCGAGATCCGCAAGGACCTGCCGCGCTTCATCGGGCGAGAGGTCGCGGTGACCGTGAGCCGGCGCGTCGCCGAGCAGCTGCTCGGGTCGGAGAAGGGCACCCTGCGGATCCTCGAGGAGGAGCTGGGCCGCGAGATCGAGATCCGCGCGCGCAGCGACTTCCACCAGGAGCAGTTCGAGATCACCTCCGAGGGCGCTGGACCGGCCCTCAGCCTCTCGATGCCCTGGCTCACCGAGCGGCCCAGCGATGCCAAGCCGAAGCGCGGGGGCAACGGCAAGGCCAGGCCCCGGGCGGCGGAGGCGGTCGTGGCCCAGGAGCCTCTGGCGGAAGCGGACTCGGGCTCGGAGCCGGAACCGGACGCCGAGCCCCAATCGGACTCCCAAGCCGAGGCGGAGGCGCCGGGAGCGGTGGAGGAAGAAGCGGCAGCCGCGCCGGAAGAGACCCCCGCGGAGCCCGAGCCGGAGGAACCGGCGGCCGCCGCCCAGGAGGAGGGCGAGGCGGTCGAGGAGCCGTCGGTCCCTGCGGGGGACGAGCCGGAACCGCCGGCCATGGCCGTCGAGGACGAAGCCAGCCCCGTGGTGGCAGCCGCCCCCGACGAGGAGGAGGCCGAGACGCCGCCGACGCCGACCGTGGTCGCCGGCCCGGTTGACGCCCCCGGGGAATCCCCGATACTCGGCCGCTTCCAGGATCCCGAGGAGTCGTGATGTACGCAGTGGTAAAGACCGGCGGCAAGCAGGTGCGGGTGACGCCCGGCCAGGCCGTGCGCGTCGAGAAGCTGACGGGCGCGGTGGGGGATGCCATCGAGTTCGGCGAGGTGCTGCTGGTCGGCGGCGAGGGCAACCCCAAGGTGGGCACCCCGCTGGTCGAGGGCGCCAAGGTGACCGGCACGATCACCGCCCAGGATCGCGGCCCCAAGATCACGATCTTCAAGATGAAGCGGCGCAAGGGCTACCGGCGCAAGCAGGGCCATCGGCAGTCCTACACCGAGGTCCGCGTCGAGTCGATCAACGCGTAGCGAAGTCCGCGTCGAGTCGATCAACGCCTAGTCCAGAGAGAGAGGCAGTACGATGTCGCACAAGAAGGGTCAGGGCAGCTCTCGGAACGGGCGTGACAGCAACGGGCAGCGCCGCGGCGTGAAGCGCTTCGGCGGCCAGCCCGTGCGCGCGGGCAACATCCTCGTCCGCCAGGTCGGCACCCGCATCCACCCCGGCAAGGGTGTGGGCTGCGGCAAGGACTACACGCTCTTTGCGCTCATCGATGGCACCGTCCAGTACGGCACGTCCAAGGGCAAGGTCACGGCCCGCGTGGAGCCGGCGAGCTAGGGAGCGGGGGCACGCGCGTCGTGAGACGTCGGGTTGCCCCCGGCGACTCATGAAAGCCACCGACCAGTTCATCGACGAGGCCACCCTGGTGGCCCACGCCGGCGCTGGGGGCGACGGGATCGTCGCCTTCCGACGGGAGAAGTTCGTCCCGCGCGGCGGACCCAGCGGTGGCGACGGCGGCCGCGGAGGTGACGTCGTCTTCGTCGCCGACCGCAACCTCGCCACCCTGCGCGACTACCGCTACCGCAAGGAGATCCGCGCCGAGCGCGGTGCGAACGGCGGAGTGAACGACCGCACCGGAGCCGGTGGCGACGACAGCCTCGTGCGCGTGCCGGTCGGAACCCTCTTCTTCGAGTCCAATGGCCCGGAGGACGCAGCGCCCCTGGCCGACCTGTCCGAGGACGGCCAGCGTTTCGTGGCCGCGCGGGGCGGGCGCGGCGGGCAGGGCAACGCGCGCTTCACCACCTCGACCCGCCAGACCCCGGACTTCGCCACGCCCGGACGGCCCGGAGGGCTCGCGAAGCTGCGGCTCTCGCTCAAGCTGATCGCCGACGTCGGGCTGGTGGGCCTTCCGAACGCGGGCAAGTCGACCCTGCTGCGCCGGCTGACCCGCGCGCGCCCCCGGGTCGCGGACTATCCCTTCACCACCCTGGTTCCCAACCTGGGCGTGGTCGAGAACGACGAGGTGCGCTTCGTCGTGGCCGACATTCCGGGCCTGATCGAAGGCGCCAGCGACGGGGCCGGACTGGGCGACCGCTTCCTGCGTCACATCGAGCGAACGCGGGTGCTGGTCCACCTGCTCGACGGCGCTGCCCTGCTCGAAGAGGAGCGCGACCTGATCGCGGAGTACGACACGATCCGCGGCGAGCTCGCCGCCTACGACCCGGGGCTGGGAGAGCGGCGCGAGATCGTCGCCCTCAACAAGAGCGATCTCTTCGCCGAACCCAGCGCGCTCGAGCGCGTGGCCGATGCCCTGAAGGCCCGCGGCTGCGAGGTGACGCGCATCTCGGGTGCCACGGGCGAGGGGACCGCCGACCTGATCGTGCGCATCGCGCGTGCGCTGGAGGCGGGCGCAGATGGCGAGTAGACGCGGCGCCAGCAAGCAGGCGCGAATGCCGAGTGAACGCGACGTCGCCCGCCGAGCCCAGCGCATCGTGGTCAAGATCGGCAGCGGCGTGCTCGCGAACGGCGGTGCGCTGCAGCCGCGGGTGCTCGGCGCCATCTCCCGACAGGTGGGTGCGCTGCTGGACGAGGGACGCGAGGTGGTGCTGGTCTCGTCGGGCGCCATCGCCGTCGGGAGCCGGGTGCTCGGATGGGAGCACCCGGGCCGCTCGATCCCCGAGAAGCAGGCGGCTGCGGCCGTCGGCCAGATCGGCCTGGCCGAGATGTGGCGCAAGCGGATGGCCCGCTACGACCGCGCGGTCGGGCAGGTCCTGGTGACCCGCGCGGGGCTCGAGGACCGCGAGCGCTTCCTGAATGCGCGCCACACCTTGCTCACGCTGCTCGAGCTCGGGGCGGTTCCGGTGGTCAACGAGAACGACACCGTCGCCACCGAGGAGATCCGCTTCGGCGACAACGACAACCTCTCTGCCACGGTGGTCAACCTGGTCGGCGCCGACCTGCTGGTGATCCTCACCGACGTCGAAGGCCTCTACGAGAGCCCGCCCGAACCCGGGCAGCCCCTGCCTCCGCGGATCGACGTGGTCGAGCGCATCACCCCGAAGATCCGCCGCGCGGCGGGCGGCTCGGAGAGCGCCTTCGGACGCGGCGGCATGATCACCAAGCTCGAAGCCGCCCGCTCGGCCGCCCATGGTGGAGCGGCGACCGTGATCTGCAACGGACGCCGCAAGGACATCCTGAGCCGGGTCGCGGCCGGGGAATCCGTGGGCACGCTGTTCCGGGCCGGCAACCGCCTGGCCAGCCGCAAGCACTGGCTCGCCTTCACGGCGCGGCCCCGCGGCCGGCTGGCCCTGGACGCCGGTGCGGTGCGCGCGGTCCGCGAGCGGGGCCGCAGCCTGCTTCCCGCCGGCGTGGTGCGTGTCGACGGGCAGTTCGGCATCGGCGATCCGATCTCGTGCCTCGGGCCCGACGGCGCGGAGTTCGCGCGCGGGCTCACCGCCTACTCGGCCACGGAGATCGAGCAGATCAAGGGGCAGCAGGCCCGCCGGATCACCTCGGTGCTAGGCTACTCGAACGGTGACGAGGTCGTGCATCGCGACGACCTCGTCCTCCTGGAGGGGCCGGTAGGAACGGGGTCGACGGGGACGGAATCGACGAGAACGAAATCGGTCGCGGGCTCGGACCCGGCCGAATCCTGAGGGACCTCCCACCATGGCACAGGAACTCCGAGAGCAGGTCGAAACCATCTGCCGCGCTGCGCGGGAAGCGTCGTGGACGCTGGCCAGCCTGCCGACCGCGACCAAGGACGCCTGGCTGCTCCGCACGGCCGAGCGCCTCGAAGCCGCCAGGCCCACCATCCTCGAAGCGAACGAGCGCGACATCGAGGAGAGCAAGGCCAAGGGCCTCGCCGCGCCGATGGTGCGGCGGCTCTCTCTCGAGGACGGCAAGTGGGAGAACATGGTCGACGGGCTGCGCCAGGTGGCGGCCCTGCGCGACCCCGTCGGCGAGATCACCGATTCGATCGTGCGCCCCAACGGGCTGCGCGTGGGCCGCATGCGCATCCCGCTGGGCGTGATCGCCATGATCTACGAGTCGCGCCCCAACGTGACGGTGGACGCGGGAGCGCTCTGCGTGAAGGCGGGCAACGCCGTCGTCCTGCGCGGCGGCTCCGAGGCCTTCCATTCGAACCGGGCCCTCGGGGCCGAGCTGCGCGCCGCGGCCGCGGACGTCGGGCTGCCCGAGGACGCCGTCCAGACGATGCCCACTACGAGCCGCGACGCCATCGACCACCTGCTGAAGATGGACCGCTATCTCAACCTCATCATCCCGCGCGGCGGTTCCGCGCTGGTCCGCAAGGTGATGCACGAGTCGGCGATCCCGGTGCTCGCCCACGACGAAGGCGTGTGCCACGTCTTCCTCGACGCGAGCGCCGACGCCGAGATGTCGGCGGAGATCGTGCGCGACTCGAAGATCCGGCAGATGGCGGTGTGCAACGCGCTCGAGACCCTGCTCTGCCACCGCGATGCGGCGCGCCGCGTGCTGCCGACGGTCTTCAAGCGGCTCCAGGAAGACGGCGTCGAGATCCGCGGCTGTCCCGAGACCTGCGAGATCTTCCCCGAGGGCGTGCCCGCCCGGGAGGCCGACTGGGGCGAGGAGTTCCTGGACAAGATCCTGGCCGTGAAGGTCGTCGACGACCTCGACGCGGCCGTGGACCACGTGCAGCGCTTCGGCTCGGAGCACACGGACGTGATCGTCACGAACGACTACGCCGCCTCCCAGGAGTGGCTGCGGCGGGTGAACTCGTCGACGGTCGGCGTGAACTGCTCGACCGCCTTCTCCGATGGCTACCGGCTGGGCCTCGGTGCCGAGATCGGCGTCTCCACGAGCAAGCTCCACGCCTTCGGGCCGATGGGCCTCGAGGGCCTGACGACCCGCAAGTTCGTGGTCCAAGGGGATGGCCAGCTCCGCGAATGAGTGGCGCCCCTTCGTGAGCCGGCTCGTCGGGATCTTCGGCGGCACCTTCAACCCGATCCACGTGGGCCACCTGCGCGCGGCGGAAGAGGTCGCCGAGCAGCTCGGCCTGGCGCGGGTGCTCTTCGTGCCCGCGGCGGATCCCCCGCTGAAGCGCGCTGACGGCCAGGCCCTGGCGCCGGCCGCGGATCGGCTGGCCTGGGTGACGGCGGCGATTCGCGACAACCCGCTCTTCGAGGCCTCGGCGCTGGAGCTCGAGCGAAAGGGACCCTCGTACACGGTGGATACCCTGCGGGCCCTGCGGGCCGAGCTGGCGCCGGCCGAGCTGGTCTTCGTGGTCGGGCAGGACGCCTTCGTCGACCTCGACTCCTGGCGACAGCCGGAGGTGCTGCCTACCCTCGCGCACTTCGCGGTGGTGACCCGCCCTCCGGGCGGCGGAGACCTGCCGGATTGGCTCCCGTCCTCCCTGGCCGCGAGCTGCGAGATCGACGCCGACGGCCAGGGCGCGCGCCATCGCGAGGCGGGCACGTGGATTCGCCGGCTCGAGATCTCCGCGCTCGACGTGTCGGCCACGGACCTGCGCCACCGGCTCCGCGAGGGGCGCTCCGTGCGCTACCTGGTCCCCGAAGCCGCCCGCGAAGCGATCGAGAAGAGCCTCTCCTACCGAGGAACCGCTGAACCGTGAGCCCCGAATCCGCCGACGCGGACGCCACCCAGCGAGTCCGCGCCCTCGCCGAGGCGGCCCTGGAGCGCAAGGCCCAGAACGCCGTCGCTCTCGACGTGCGCGAGCTGACCTCCTTTGCCGATGCCTTCCTCCTGCTGACGGGCACCTCGGACCGCCACGTGCGCTCGGTCGCCGACAGCGTGATCGAGGCCGCCAAGGCGGCCGGGGCCCGGCCCCTGGGCATCGAGGGCGAGGACGAGAGCCGCTGGATCCTGATCGACCTGGGTGACGTGGTGGTACACGTCTTCCAGGAAGAGGCCCGCGAGTTCTACGACCTCGACCGGCTCTGGCAGGACGCCCCACTGATCGACCTCGCCGCCGCCTGAGCCCCGTCCCCGGTCCCGGGGAGCTGCCGATGCCCGCCTGGTTGCGCGCCCTCGAGGCGCTGCTGGTGCCGCGCGCCTGCGTTCGCTGCGGCACCCCCGCCGAGGGCGGACTCTTCTGCGCCCGCTGCGAGCCGCTCTGGCTTCGCCCGGATCCGACGCCCGCACCCCGCCCCCTCACCGCCTGGGAAGCCGAGGTCCCCTACACGGGGGAGTGGAAGGAGTGGATCCGCCGCTTCAAGTACCCGGCGCCGGGGCTCCAGGGTCTCGACCCGGCCGCGGACGCCGTCGTGCTCGCCTTGATCCTGCGGGCGGCGAGGCGGCTGCCCCCCGAGCTGCGAGCCCAGGCCGTGGTCCCGGTTCCGCTGCATCCGGCCCGCTTCCGGGAGCGCGGCTTCGACCAGGCCGCCCTGCTGGCCCGCAGCGTGGCCCGCGCGGAGCGAATCGCCCACCTGCCGCGAGCCCTGGAGCGAACCCGCCCGACCCCGCGCCAGACCGGCCTCTCCCGCGGCGAACGCCGCCGGAACCTGCGCGGCGCCTTCCGGGCCCGCCGCGCGCTGCCGCCCTGCGTGTGGCTCGTCGACGACGTCGCCACGACCGGATCCACGCTCGCCGAGGCCGCGCGGGCCCTCCGCAGGCGGGGTGCACGCCGGGTGGTGGGCCTGTGCGCCGCACGCACCCCGGCCGGTGTGCGCGATTGAAAGCCGCGCCGCAAGCGGCTACAACCCGGCCCCTGACGCGGGAGCACCCCATGGCCACCATCAAACAGACCCTGAACCTCAAGCACCAGGCGAACCTCGGAGACGAGATCGAGGAGTTCTCCCTCGGCGAGGGCGACGAGGTGACGGTCCTGAAGGAGTGGGCGGACAGCTTCCTCTGCAAGAACCTCGACGGGCTGCTCTTCAACATCCCCAAGGAGAGCGTCGAGGCCTAGGCCCCGGGCGCCTCCTATCGCCCCTTGCCCACCGCCTCGAGCAAGGCCTCGCGCAGCCGGTCGGGATCCACGGGCTTCTTGAAGAGCACGGTGCCCAGGCCCGCCACGCGCGAGCGCTTGATGATGTGGTCCTTGTCGTAGTGGAAGGCCGTCATCATCAGGACCGGCAGCTGGGGCCAGCGCTTGCGGATCTCCTGGAAGAGCTCGTAGCCGTCCATCTCGGGCATCACCACGTCCGAGAGCACCGCGTCGAAGCCCCCCTCTTCGAGGGTGCGGAGAGCCTGGACGCCGTCCCGGGCCGTGACCACCTCGCACCCGTCGAGACTGAGGATCTCCTTCAGGCTGTGGCAGATCCCGCCGTCGTCGTCGGCGATCAGGATGCGCAGGCCCTGCAGCTCGGGGACCGGTGAGAGGTCGCGCTCGGCGCGCGGGCGCAGGTCGACCATGCGCGCCGGGCCGATGTAGCCCTTGGTCTCGAAGGTGTCCTCTTCGACCATCTGGCCCAGGCGCTCGACGATCTCGGTGATGCGCGAGATCTCGCGGCGCACGGCATCCAGACGTTCGTTCTCGACCGAGGTGTCGCGCTCGCCGGCCAGCTTCTCGACGTCGCGCTCGAGCAGGGCCGTCTGGTTCAGGATCACCGCCAGCGGGTTGTTGATCTCGTGGGAGAGACCGATGGCCACGGCACCGAGGGTGGCCAGCTGGTCCTTGTGCAGGATGTCGCGCAGGTCCTTGGCGAAGCCGATCGTGCCATCCTCGGCGCCGCTGTCGTCGCGCAGGAGGGTCCCCGAGATCGCGACCGGGATCGCCTCGCCCGACTTGGAGAGGAAGGTGGTCTGGAAGGTCTGGACGATGTCGGCCCCGTCCTGGGCGGGGTCGCGCATCGCCTCCATCACGCGCTTCGCCTCTTCGAGGGACACGTAGAGGCGCCCCACGAAGGTGCCGATCACCTCCTGCTCGGTGTAGCCGAGGGCCGCCTCCGCGCCGTCGTTGTAGTAGACGACGATGCCCTTGCGATCGGTCCCGACCACGACGTCGGTGGACCGTTCGACCAGCTGTTCCAGACGCGAGAGAGTGAGAGCCACCTTGCTCCTCGGAGACGACCTAGCTCGCCTCCTGCTCGGCCAGCCAACGTTCGCAGTCGATCGCGGCCATGCAGCCCGTTCCGGCCGCCGTGATGGCCTGGCGATAGGTCGGATCCATGGCGTCGCCGCAGGCGAAGACGCCCTCGATGGGGGTGCGACTGGAGCCCGGCTCGACCTTGACGTAGCCGACGTCGTCCAGCTCGAGCTGGCCCCGGAAGAGATCCGTGTTGGGCTTGTGGCCGATCGCGATGAACACGGCCTCGACCTCCAGGTCCCTCTTCTCCCCGGTCTTCACGTCCTTGATGCGCAGCCCGGTCACGAACTCGTCGCCCAGCACCTCGTCGACCACGGAGTCCCACGCGAAGACGATCTTCTCGTTCGCGAGGGCCCGGTCACGCATGATCTTGGAGGCGCGCAGCTCGTCGCGGCGATGCACCACCGTCACGGTAGGTGCAAAGCGGGTCAGGAAGAGGGCCTCTTCGAGGGCGGTGTCGCCACCGCCGACGACCGCCATGGGCTTGCCCCGGTAGAGGGCGCCATCGCAGGTCGCGCAAGCCGACACGCCCATGTTCACCAGCCGCTCCTCCGAGGGGAGGCCCAGCCAGCGCGCGGAGGCTCCCGTCGAGACGACGACGGCATCCGCGAGGAAGCTGCGCTCCTCGGTCTCGACCTCGAAGGGGCGCTTGCCGAGATCGATCGAGGTGGCGTCCTCCAGGTGGATCCGCGTGCCGAAGCGCTCCGCCTGCTTCTGGAGCGCCTCCATCAGGTCGGGGCCGCTGATGCTCTCGGGGAAGCCGGGGAAGTTCTCGACCTCGGTGGTCAGCATGAGCTGGCCGCCGAACTGGAGGCCGGCCAGCATCACCGGCTCGAGCTCGGCCCGCGCGGCGTAGATCGCCGCGGTGTAGCCCGCGGGCCCACTGCCGATGATCAGGACCTTCACGTGCTCCGCGTCGCTCACTCGCTCCCCCCCTTGCCCGTCAGGAGGGCGTCCAGCTCCCCGCTTTGCTCGAGCGCGTTCAGATCATCGTAGCCACCCACGTGGACCTCACCCACGAAGATCTGGGGCACCGAGCTGCGCCGTGCGCGCCGCACCATCTCGGCCTCCTTGTCCGGCTCGGCCTCGACGTCGATCTCCGCGAAGCTCTGGCCCTTCTCGCTGAGCAGCGCCTTGGCGCGATGGCAGTAGCCGCACCACGACTTCGAGTAGATCACGATTTCCGCCACGGCGGCCTCCTGGGGCGAGGGGGAAGGGTACCGAGTGGGATGCCGGAGCCGCTACCGCGGCTCGGCGGGGCGGCTCCCTAGTCCGGGCTAGAGGGGCTCGGTGATCGGCAGCTCCTCCCAGAGGAGCTGGAGGAAGGTCCCGATGAAGAAGGCCATGAAGCTCATCAGCAGGACGGCGGTGGGGAAGGCGTAGAAGGGGCCGAAGCCGAGGATGCTGGGGAGCTGGCCCAGGAAGGGCTCGAGGACGCCGGGCAGCCGCTCGATCGAGGTTCCCCCCACCTCCGGCCCCCAGTTCCGTGCGGCCATCAGGGGACCGAGCAGGCTGGTCACGATCAGCCCGAAGCCCGCGGCCTCCACCAGACCCAGGAGGAAGACGTGGCGCGCCCGGGCGAAGGACTCGGTGGGGTCGCCGATCCGGCGCTGCACCTCCACGTAGAGGTAGAGCAGGGTCACCGAGCCGAGCATGGCGATGGTCGCCAGGATGTAGACGGGGGCCTGGGCAGCCAGGTCCCAGACCTCGTCGATCAGGAACACGGGCAGGTAGCCGACGATGATGCCGGCGCCGACCCGCGGAACCGAAGCGTGGAAGACCGTGAGGTCCTTCTTCCACGCAAACCGGTAGGCAAAGAACCAGAGCGCGGTGATCAGGACGGCGATCACCTCGAGAGAGACCAACGCATCGAAGACCCGGGGCCAGCGGTCGTAGGCGAAGATCGCACCGATGAAGGGTGCGGCCGGAATGCCGAGGGCCAGTGCGTAGTTGCGGGTTCCGTGGCGCGAGAGCACCCGGTCGGCGTCGTCGTCTCCCTGCCGCAGGGCCACGGCGTGCGTGATCATGGCCGCCGCGTGGCGGATGTCGTACTGGCGCAGGAACCAGGTCTCGAGACGACCCAGCACCCGTTCGCAATCCCGGTTGCCGGGCCGACGCAGGAAGGGGGTCATGTCGCGCCCCCGGTCGACGCGGCTCGCGCCGGTCACCGTCACGGCGTCCAGCACCTCCTCCTCGCGGCTCGCGAAGGGCGAGCTCGCCCGCTCGAAGGCCCGGTTCTCCTCGTCCAGACAAACTTCTTCCAGCCAGCGCACGAAGGCGCGCTCGGCCGCACCGACCACGGCGGGATCGATGTGCTCCGGGTCCCCGGACGCCAGGGCATGGAAGAAGGAGACGTCGTGGGGATCGGGCGAGACCTCGGGATCCGCGCTGCCGGCCACGTAGGCCTCGACGAACTCGGGCCGGACCCGTTCTTCCATCACGGTCACCAGGCACTGCCACACGAGCTTTCGCCAGTGGAAGCGGGCCATCTGCATGGTGCGCTGCTCGGCCAGGTCCTTGTCGGAGAGGAAGCGCAGTGCGACCTGTCCCAGGGCCGCGACGTCCTCGCTGGCGCGGATCAGCGCCCCGGACTGGTCGGACTCCCGGAGCCGGAGCAACACGGCCGCGAGGGTGTGGGGCAGGGAGCGGAGCAGCCGCTTGACCAACTCCTCGGCGTCCCGGCGCCCGGCATTCACCGCGAGCAGGGTGGGCTGGTTCCACAGGTCCTCGAAACGCAGGTAGAGCTCGGTCGGGTCGTGCCGGTCCGCGTGGAAGGAGAAGGTCTCGGGAAAGACCTTCTCGGGGCCGTTGCCCGCATCGCGCTCGAAGCGCACCTCTCGCGCATGAAAAGCATAGGTGAAGCGGTAGACCGTGTTCAGCCGCTCGATGCGGAACTCGAGGCGCGGGAGGGCAGGTCGCTCGGCGGGTGCCGCCCCGGGTGTCGTGGCCTCCGTCATCTCAGAGGATGGGCTGCTTCGGGTTCTCCCCGGTCTCGTAGTAGGCCTCCACGCGCTGGGCCAGCTCGCGGACCCGGGGCGGCAGCCGGTCGGCACTCGGCCACCGGGAGGTCGCCACCCGCATGCGGTCGAGGAGAGGCTGCGCTTCCGGGAAGTCCTCGTGAGCCAGGGAGTCGTCCACGGTCAGCCAGTACTCGATGGCCGTAAGGGTGCGGGAGGTGCGCTCCGCCAGCTCGCTCATGCCGGGAGAAGAGACTCCCGTGCCCTTCACCTGATCCGAGAGCGAGCTCAGCTCGGTCCGGGCGTCGGCCAGGGGACCGCGCAGCTCGCCCTCCTGGCTGGCGAGCCTCTCGATGATCTCCTCGAAGCGGCGCGCGAGGGGCTCGTGGGAGATCTCGCGACCGAGTATCACCTGGCCGAGCTCGCGGCCATCGGGACTCGTGAGCGGATGCATCGCCACGCGCAGCCGGACGCCGTCGCCACCGGAGAGGTCGACCTCCTGGTAGCTGCAATCGTCTTCGCGGCCGATCTGCACCGCGGCCCCGCCGATCTTCTGCAGCACCTCGGGGCCGAGCACGTCTTCGAGCTTGCGCCCCTCCGCTCTCTGGTCCAGACCCAGGTAGCTGCGCGCCGGCTTGTTCACCGCCTGGACCACGCCACCCGCGTCGACGGCGAGCGCGCTCGTGTCGAGCTGGTCCATCACGGCCTCGAGCAGCACCTTCGCATCCATGAGATCGGTGACCAGCCGCTCGTTCTCCATGGCGAGGTCGTGATGCTCCCCCGCCCGCCGTACCACCTGCTTCAGGTCGTCGGGCTCCCACGGCTTGGTGATGTAGGCGTAGACGTGGCCGTCGTTGATGGCGCGGATGATGGCGTCCATGTCCGCGAAGCCGGTCAGGATGATCCGCACGATGGAGGGGTGCCGCTCGAAGACCTGGGCCAGGAACTCGACCCCCGTCATCTCCGGCATCCGCTGGTCCGAGATGACCGCCGCGACGGGCCCCTCGCGCTCCAGGAACTCCAGGGCATCGACGGGCGAGGAGCTGGTGAGGACGTCGTAGTCGTCCTCGAAGGGGAAGCTCATCGTCTCGAGGATGGCCTCCTCGTCGTCGACGATGAGAATGCGTGCCCGGTTCCCTTCGGCCATCGGCGGCCTAGGGTAGCCGACCCTGCCGGGGCCGTCCGCGGCCCCCAGGACGGGGTGAAGCCGCTACTTCTTGGCCTTCCTGGCCTTGTCCTTGGCCTCGCGTTCCTGAACCGCCTTGCGCAGCTCGGTGCGCTTGGCGTCCAGCCAGGGCTTGAGGCGCTCCTTGGCCGTCGGGGTCCAGAAGCGCTGCTCCCGCCCCTCGCGGTAGACGCGGAACTTCCGATAGGCCCAGATCTCGTGCTTGAGGTCGTCTTCGACGAACTTGATCATGATCGCGTCGTCGAGGAAGCCGACCAGCGGCACGTCGTCGGGGATGACGTCCTTCGGGTTGGCGAAGTACGCGAGGGCGGCGACCGCCCGGCCGACCACGTTCTTGGGCGCGTTGTAGTCCATGTCGTCGACCATCTCGATCAGGTCTTCGAGGGAGGTGATGGCGTTGGTCACGAAGGCGGGGACCTTCTTGGTCTCGCGCACCTCCTTGATCAGCTTGCGGACGCCCCGTGAGATCTTCGCCCAGTCGTCGGGGGAGGCGTTCTTCTTGGCCGCGCGGTAGATCGACTCGAAGTAGGCGGTATCCGACTCGTCCAGGGTGAACGAGATCCTCATCTTCTTCGACATGACGCCTCCTAGATCGGCCCGGGGGGACCGAAGGGCGACTCTATCAGTAACGCGCGTACTCGATCAACCGCGGTATCGAGTGCCCCCAGTCGCCCTCCCACTGGTCCAGGATCTCCTCGCCGGGGCTGCGTCCCGATTCGAGCTGCAAGAGGATGGGGTCGAGGTAGCTCCGCTCGTCGGCATCCCGACGGCCGGCGTGGCCGATCCGCCTCAGTCCCTCGGAGGCCAGGGCGACGAGCTCCCGGGCGAGCTCGATCAGGGGTCTGCCCGCCAGCTCCGCCGCGAGCCCCCTCCGCGCCACGTCCTCGAGCCCGGCCTGCCGTTGCTGGGCGTCCCGACCGGCCACCAGCTCCCAGGCCCCGGAGCGGGCATCCGCGTCGTAGAGGATTCCCTTCCAGAGGGCGGGCAGGGCGCAGATCAGGCCCGGGGGCACGGCATCCGTTCCGCGCACCTCGATGACCTTCTTCAGCCGGACCTCGGGGAAGAGGGTGGTCAGGTGCGTGGCCCAATCGGCCAGGGTCGGCCGGTGGCCCGAGAGGCCGCGGCTCATGAACTGGCGGAAGCTGAGGCCGCCGGCCGGCAGGTAGGCGCCATCGCGAACGATGAAGAAGAGGGGCACGTCGAGGGCCCACTCGACGTAGCGTTCGTAGCCGAAGTCGGCCTCGAAGACGAAGGGGAGCAGGCCGCAACGATCGGGATCCGTGGCCTGCCAGATGTCGACACGACGGGAGGCGAAGCCCGTCGGCTTGCCGCTGGCGATGCTCGAGTTCGCGAAGATCGCCGAGACGATCGGCGAGATCGCGAGGGAGGGGCGCAGCTTCCGCACCATGTCCTCTTCGTTCGCGAAATCGAGGTTCGCCTGGACCGTCGCCGTGAGGTGCATCATGTGCAGGGCCAGCTCGCCGCGGGTGGGAAGGTACTCCCGCATGATGTCGTAGCGGGCCTTGGGCATGCGCGGGATGTCCCGCACCTCGTGCAGGGGGTTGATCCCCAGCGAGAGCCAGATGACCCCGCGCAGACCGGAGACGCGGCGCACGAGATCGAGATGGCTGTGGAATTCGTGGCAGGTCTCGTGGATCGTGCGCAGCGGCGCGCCGGAGAGCTCGAGCTGGCCTCCCGGCTCGAGGGGGATGCTCGCGCCGTCCTTCTCGAGAGCGATCAGGTTCGGCCCTTCGAAGATGCGCTTCCAATCGTCCTCGGTCGCGATCGCCTCGAGGATGGCGGCGATGCCGCGCGGCCCTTCGTAGGGCACGCACTCGTAGGTCTCGGCGAGCAGCCCGATCTTCTCGTGCTCGGTGCCGACCCTCCACTGCTCGGGCGGCTTCTCCCCATCCCGGATGAAGTCGACGAGCTGGCTCACGCTCTCGGCGGGCGTGGCGCTGGCAGGCAGATCCTGGTGGCTCACGGGATGACTCCGGGCGCAGCCGTGGCATCGAGCTGGAGACGGGAGCCAGAGCCATCACGGCGTAGCTGCCTGCTCCAGGAAGGACTCGAGGAAGGGGAGGATGGCCGCGTCGAGCTCCTCCTGCGTCCGCCACTCGATGGGCTGGCAGGGGCCTTCCTTCTTGCCCGTGCGGAAGGGGCCGACCATGATCACCTCGCCCTTGCTCTTCACGACGAAGAGGGCGCGATGGCGGCCGCGGGCCAGTGAGAACTCGACCGAACGCACGTGCTTCTCGTCGGTGTGGACGCGGCCCAGCTCCACCTCGAGCTGCGCGGCGCCCTCCTTGGCGATGGCCTCGTGATAGCCCACGAGGCCGGCGGAGACGCGCTGGTGCAGCTCCTCCGCACGCTTCCACGCGTCGTCCAGGCCGGCCCGGTGCTCGCCCTCGCGGAGCGCCAGGTTGCGTCCCACGGTGGCGAGGCGTTCGCGGAGATCTTCGGGGGGCATGAAGGGAGAGTCGCACAAACCCGGGCGACGGGCTGGACGCGGCTACATCGCCTCGCTGGTGGCCGCCATGACCGGACCCGGCTCGAGCTCGCGGAAGAGACCATCCCGGATCACCGCGAACCGGTCCATCTGGTCGCTGGGGATCGGCTTGGCGGGCGGCGTGCGCAGGGAGGCGGGGTTCACGTAGCGGCCGTACTGCTTGAGGCGGAAGTCCAGATGCGGACCGGTCGAGAGACCCGTAGAGCCCACGTACCCGATCACCTGCTTCTGCTGGATCTTGTCGCCGACCCGCAGCGTCTGCGCGAAGCGGGAGAGGTGGCCGTAGTAGGTCACGTAGCCGTTGGTGTGACGCACCTTGACGAGCTTGCCGAAGCCACCCTGGACGCCGCGGAAGACCACGGTTCCGTCGGCCACCGACCAGACGGGGGTGCCGCGCGGCGCGGCGTAGTCGATGCCGAAGTGGGGGCGCCGCACCTTCAGGATGGGGTGCAGGCGATTGGCCGAGTAGCGCGAGCTGATCCGCCGGTACTTGAGCGGCGCGCGCAGGAACTGCCGCTCCACCGAGGAGCCGTCGGGCCGGTAGTAGCCCTCCTCGCCCTCCGCGGCGGCGTAGACGACCGCGCGGTAGTCCTGGGAGGCGTTCGAGTAGCGGGCCGCGAGGATGCGGCCGGGACCGATGTAGAACTCGCTCTCCGCATCGCCCAGCAGGTAGCGCTGCTCGTAGAGCATCGAGAACTCGTCACCGCGCTGGACGCCCCGAGAGAAGTCCACGTCCCAGGCGAAGATCTCGGCGAAGTCGCTGGCCAGCTCGGTGGCCTCGCCCAGGCTGCCGACCGCCTCGTAGAGGCTGCCGTCGACGACGCCCGCGAGGCGCGCCCGGCGCACCTCGATGTCGGGCTCGATGCGCTCGGCGCGATACTCGCCCTCGTCCGCGCGCAGGACGTAGCGCTCCAGGCGCGATCGCTCGTAGTCGAAGTGCACCAGCGCGCCGTCGCTGTCCAGGCCGACGCGAAACCGGTCGCCGGGCCGCGAGTAGCGGAAGTTGAAGACGGGCAGCATGCCCGCATCGATCTGATGGATCACGAGCCAGTCGACGTCGCGGCTGCGCAGGGCGGAGGACAGGGTCTCGCCACGGCCCAGCTTCCCCTCGACCACGTGGAGAGCGCGTTCCGGCGCGGCGACGGGGGCGGGCCCCGCCGGCAGCGTGGCCACCGCCTCGTCGCGAGGGGCCGGGGCCCCGGCGACCGGTTCGGACTGGCGAGTACACGCCGAGAGCAGGAGGGCCGCCAGAACGAGGGCGAGCGCGAGGGCCGGGCCGGCTCTCCGCTTTTCGCTCAGGTTCATGGTGGCTCCTCGACTCCCCGGATGGACGCGGCATGCTCGGGACGCACCGCTCGCATTCCCCGGGTTGTTCATCGACCTGCAGACCTTGATGCTAGATAGTCCGTTTTCCCGAGAGTTCTTGTGTCCGTCGTCACCACACCGCGCAGAGCCCCCAGGGTCGCCCTCCGGTGGGCCCTTGCGGGCCTGACAGCCGGCTTGTTGGCTTGCGCCGGCTCGGGGGCTCCGGCGAGACAGGATTTTGCCGGTCCTGCCGCGAAATGGCGAGGGGCCGCCGCCGACCTTCTTTCACGGAGTCTTCAGTTTGAGACCGTGAACCCCCCGGGGAACGAGGCCCCGCTGGCGCGCTTCCTGGCCGATTGGGCCCTGGCCCAGGGCCTCGAAGCCGAGGTCGTAGAGCTTCCGGACCCGAGGGCCCCTCGGGGCCGAGCCGCTCTCGTGGTCCGGGTGCGCGGTCGCGGGACCCCCGGAGCCGTGATCCTCCTCTCCCACCTGGACGTCGTGCCCGCGGGAGACGAGGGTTGGGAGGCGCCACCCTTTGCCGGCACCCGGGTCGGCGAGGCCGTGGTCGGGCGAGGAGCCCTGGACGCGAAGGGCGTGACGGTGACGCACCTGATCGCCGCGCTTCGCCTGGCGGTGCGCGAGCGACCCCTCGCGCGGGACCTGCTCGTAATCGCCGTCCCCGACGAGGAGAAGGGCGGGCTCGGGGGCGCGGCCGCGCTCATCGAGAAACGGCCCGACCTGGTGGACGGCGCCCGCTACCTGCTGGGCGAAGGGGGCTCGATCTCCCCCGGGATCACGGGCCGGCGATCGCTCTGGGCGGTCGGCTTCACGGAGAAGAGCCCCTGCTGGCTGGACGTGCGGGCCAAGGGCCTCTCGGGCCACGGCGCCTCCGGCCAGCGGGGCACCGCCGTCCAGCGGCTCCTGCGGGCGCTCGGCCGGATCCAGGACCTGCCCTTTCCGGTACGCGTCGTGCCGGAGGTGGCGCGCACCTTCCGCTCCCTCGCGCCCCTTGCTCCCGAGGGCGACGAAGGCCACTGGATCGACCTGCGGCGATCGCTCTCCGAAGACCCGGACTTCCGGGAACGCTTCCTGGCCGAGCCCGGCCAGGCGGCACGGGTGCGCGACACCCTCGCGATCACGAGGCTCAGGAGCGGCGACGGGTACAACCGGCTCACCGACGAGGCCGTGGCCGGCCTCGACCTGCGGCTCCTGCCCGGAGGCGACTGCGCCGCGACGGCCGCACGCCTGCGCGAAGCGATCGACGACCCGGCGGTCACGGTCGAGGTGCACCTCGCCTTCGAGAGCCGCAGCTCCCCCGTCGAGACGGCCCTCATGGCCGCGATCGAAGGCGCCGCCCGGAAGCTCGACCCGGGGGCCCTGGTCGCCCCCAGCCTCCAGCTCGGCTGGAGTGACGCCCACTGGTTCCGTGCGCGGGGGGTCGTGGCCTACGGCTTCGTCCCGCGCCGGCTGCGACCGATCGACCTGCGCAGCATCCACGGCCCGGGCGAGCGCCTGACGATCGACAACCTCGTCCTGGGCATCGAGGGGACGGTCTCGATCCTCGAGGAGCTGGACAGGGATCGCTAGCGGGACGATTGCGGCCCGGGCGAAAGGGCGTCGCGTTTCGTCCGGATCGCGCCGGCTGGGTCGC
>NYZB01000119.1 GCA_002687015.1 Deltaproteobacteria bacterium | reverse complement strand
GGACCGCGTTTCGTCGTCGACGTGCAGGAGCTGGGCGCGGACTTCTACGTCTTCTCGGGCCACAAGCTCTACGGGCCCACCGGGATGGGCGTGCTCTACGGCCGCTACGAGCTGCTGGAGGCGATGCCGCCCTTCATGACCGGCGGTGACATGATCGAGACCGTCTCCTTCGAGAAGACCACCTTCCAACCGCCCCCGCTCCGCTTCGAGGCGGGCACGCCCGACATCGCCGGTGCAGCCGGCCTGCACGCTGCCATCGACTACGTCCAGGGCCTGGGCCTCGACGCCATCGAGCGCCACGAGGAGGAGCTCACGCTCTACGGTACGAAGCGGCTCGAGGAGATCCCCGGACTGCGCTTGATCGGCACGGCCGCGTCCAAGACGGGCGTGCTCTCCTTCGTCGTCGACGGAGTCCACCCCCACGACCTCGGGACGATCCTCGACACGGAGGGTGTCGCCATCCGCGCCGGGCACCACTGCGCACAGCCCCTGATGGAGCGCTTCGACGTGCCCGCCACGGCGCGCGCCTCCCTCGGTCTCTACAACGTGCGGGAGGATCTGGACCGCCTGGCAGAAGCCGTCCGCGAGGCGATCCGGATCTTCTCCTGAGGAAGCCACGATGTCCGAGCTCCGAGAGCTCTACCAGACCACGATCCTGGACCACAACAAGAAGCCGCGGAACTTCCACGTGCCCGCGGCTGCGAACCGGGAGGCCGACGGATACAACCCGCTCTGCGGTGACAAGGTTCGCGTGATGGTGGCCGTCGGTGACGACGATGTGGTCACGGATGTGGGTTTCCAGGGCTCGGGCTGCGCGATTTCCACGGCGTCGGCCTCCATGATGACCGAGGCCATCAAGGGCAAGCCGGTGAGCTCGGCCATGGCCCTCTTCGACAGCTTCCACGATCTCGTGACGGGGCCTCCCCTCGACGAGCCCGACACGGACGGCGTGGGAAAGCTCGCCGTCTTCTCGGGCGTCCGCGAGTTCCCGATGCGTGTGAAGTGCGCAACCCTTGCCTGGCACACCCTCAAGAGCGCACTCGAACAGAGCGGCGAAACGGCCCGAACCGAATGAGTGAGACCATGAGCGAAGCCCACATGCCTGGAAGCCAGGAGATCCGACAGAGCGTGGTCGATGCCATGCACACGATCTACGACCCGGAGATTCCGATCGACATCTACGAGCTGGGCCTCATCTACGAGGTCGAGGCCGATGATGCCGGCTGCGTCCGGATCGTCATGACCTTGACCTCGCCCATGTGTCCCGTCGCCGAGACCCTGCCGCCGGAAGTGGAAGCCAAGGCGCGCGGCGCGGCGGGCGTGAAGGAAGTGGCGCTCGAGCTCGTATGGGAGCCGCCGTGGAGCCCGGCGATGATGTCCGAGGCCGCAAGGCTCGAGCTCGGCATGGAATGAGCGGTGGGAGGAGCCGGCTCGCGGGAACGATCCTTGCCCTGCTCCTTGCGGCCCTTGCCGTACCTGTGCTGGCCATGACCCTTCTCGATCGCATGATCTTCCAACCTTCCCGGGGCGCTGACCTGACGCCGGCCCGGCTCGGTGTCGAAGCGGAAGAGCTCGCCATCACGACGGAGGACGGGGTCGGAATCCACGCCTGGTTCCTGCCTGCCCGCGAGCGCCGGGTGAGCCTCCTCTTCCTCCACGGCAACGCGGGCAACGCCTCCCATCGCCTGCCCAACGCGGCAATGCTGGCGGCGCACGGAGCCGACGTGTTGCTGATCGACTACCGCGGCTACGGCCTCTCGGAGCCCGTGATGCCGGACGAAGAGGGCGTCTATGCGGACGCACGCGCCGGTCTCGCCTGGCTGACGGAAGAGCGGGGAATTCCGGATCGGGAGATCGTCGTGTTCGGCCGCTCCCTGGGCGGGGCCGTCGCGGTCGAGATCGCGCGCGGACGCCCCCTTGCAGGGCTCGTACTGGAGAGCACCTTCACCTCGGTGGCCGATGTCTCGAAGAGCCTGTGGGGCCTTCCCCTGCGCTTCTGGCTGGCGGAAAAGCTCGCCTCGATCGACAAGATTCGCGAGGTGACCTGTCCCATCCTCTTCTTTCACGGCGATCGGGACCGGTTGGTTCCCATGCAGCTCGGCCAGCGCCTCTTCGACGCGGCGCCGGAGCCCAAGAACTTCGAGATCGTGCGAGGCGCCGGGCACAACGACGTGGTGCAGGTGGGCGGAACCGCCTATCTCAATCGCTTCGATCAGTTCCTGGCCGGAGTCGCGACACCGTGAGCGATGCAGAAGCGCCGACGGATCTCGTGGCCGAGGCCAGCCAAGAGGTCGAGACGAGTCGACTCCAGGAAGGAAGGCTCGAAGCCCGGCCCGATCGGGTGGCCCGGGAGGAGCCCCTCGAGATCCAGGTCGCGGGAACACCGCTTGCCGTGACCATGCGCACCCCGGGACACGACCTCGAGCTGGTCTCCGGCTTCCTGGTGACCGAAGGCATCGTGGCGGGAGCCGATCAACTCTCCTCTGTGCACCACGACAGCCAGTCCGGGGAAGACGAGAACCTCGTGCGGGTCACCCTCACGGGCAACACGCCTTTCGACGCCGAGAAGTTGCGGCGCAACCTCTTTGCCAGCTCGAGCTGCGGGGTTTGCGGAAAGGCCAGCCGCGAGGCCGCACTGGCGACGGCTCCGCCCCTCCAAGATCCCGCCCGCTTCGCCGCGGCCTTCTTCCTCGCGCTGCCCGAGAGTCTTCGCTCCGCACAGCTCGTGTTCGACGAGACCGGTGGCCTCCACGCCGCGGCGCTCTTCGATGGGCGCGGGCAGCTCCTCGTCACGCGCGAGGACGTGGGCCGACACAATGCCGTCGACAAGGTGGTCGGTTGGGCCCTTCGGAAGGAGCGCATGCCTCTTTCGGGCCACGTCCTGATGGTCTCGGGGCGCATCTCCTTCGAGATCGTCCAGAAGGCCCTGGCCGCGCGCATCCCGGCGATCGCCGCGCTCTCGGCGCCGACCTCGCTGGCCGTGGAGCTCGCCAGCGATGCCGGCATCCTGCTCGTGGGCTTCCTGCGCGGCGGGGCTTTCAACGTCTATGGCGCGGGGCAGCGCCTCAGGCCACCTGATGCAGATGCAGATCTCGCTGCGGGAAGGGGATGCTGAGCCCCTCGGCATCGAAGCGGGTCTTCACCTGCTGCTGGACGTCGAAGTAGACGGCCCAGTAGTCGCCGGTTGCGACCCAGGGCCGCACCACGAAGTTGACGCTGCTGTCGGCCAGCTCCGAGACGGCGATCGCGGGCTCCGGATCGGAGAGGACCCGGTCGTCGTCGGCCAGGATGCGCTCCAGCACCTGCTTGGCCCGCGGGATGTCGTCGCCGTAGCCGATGCCGAAGACCATGTCGACGCGTCTGGTGTCGTAGGCCGCGTAGTTGGTGATGCTGGCACTGGTGATCGCCGCGTTGCCGACGATCACCTTCTTGTTGTCGGGCGTCTTCAGCACGGTCGTGAAGACCTGGATTTCCTCGACGGAGCCGCTCACGTCCGCTGCCTCCACGAAGTCGCCCACCTGGAAGGGGCGGAAGATGATGAGCAGGACGCCCGAGGCGAAGTTGGAGAGCGAGTCCTTGAAGGCCAGACCCACGGCCAGACCTGCCGCGCCAATGATCGCCGCGAAGGAGGTGGTGTTCACCCCGAGGCGCCCGAGCACTGCGATCAAGACCATGGCCATGAGGCCCACGTACGAGAGACTGGCGGTGAAGCGCACCAGGATGGGGTCCACACTGGCCTTGTTCATGGCGCGGCGCAGCAAGGCCCTGACGAGCCGCGCGCCGAACCAGCCCAGGATCAGGGTGAGCGCCGCTGCAATCAGATCGGGTGCCCAGGCAGTCGCCGCCTCGCGGATCTTGTCGAGCATGTCTTCCACGCTTGTCTCCTTCCCGGCTCACGGGAGCCATGTGGGTACGGAGCCAGGCTAGCCGAGAGAAGGGCTTGGATGTCGTGCGGCTCGCCTTTTCGATCTGCTGAGCTGGGTCGGGGGCCGCTTCGCTCCTCCTCCTGGGATCGCGGGACGGCGGGCACACTACGCTCATGGCTCGGCCGGGACGCCGTGCTTCCGGCGTTGCGTGGACGCAGTGTCGCCTGCGGCGGCGGGGACGTTCTTTCCGGATTTCCGTTGTCCCATCGATCGAAGGGACTCTTCGAATGGAGGGACAACGGAAATACGGAAGGAACGTCCCCATTCCCCGACTCGAACTGCAGGTCAGTGCGGGGTGGTGCTCTCGATCCCCTTCATCGCGCCGAGGGCTCGGCTCTGGGGGCTCTGGATGCCGGCACCTGCTCGCGCCGGAGCCAGGGTCTCCACCGACGCGGGGCTCGTCGCGGGAGCCATGGCCTCGATCCCCGCGCCTGGGGCCGTGGCCAAGCCCTTTGCACGAGCCGCGGCGGCCGGAATGCGAGCACCCATGGGCTCGATCGAAGCGCGGGCCTTGGTCGGCATTCGGAACTTCGATTGGAGGTCGGGGCGGCGCAGGTCGATGGGGCGGAGCTTCTGGTCGACGACGTTCTGGAGCCTGGGACCGCAGGCCCAGCAGTTCTCGGGGTCGAACTCCTTCAGCTTGTCGAGCGCGGGATGCTCGTGCAGGCCACCACCGGCCCGGTCGGGGCTGCACTGGCCGGGGCCGCCGATCACCAGCTGGCCCGGAGCCTGGGGCGCCCAGCTTCGGTCGAAGAGCTGGCCCGCGAGCATGAGGTAGCGGTCCGTCGCCGGGTCGAGCAGGTCCTCGGGCTGCAGGCGGCCTTCCAGCTCGTTCGAGAGGGCCAGGAACCCGTTGGGCACGTCGAGCTCGAAGCCGCACTCGTAGTAGCCCTCCGTCCCCGCATCCGTGAGCGTCCCGACGTAGCGGAAGTTCCCGACCTCCTGCCAATTGGACAGGCTGGTCCCGGGCGGGGTCATACCGAGGAAGAAATCGGCCACGACACCGTCGCTCGGAAGGGGGGCCACCTGGCAGGGCTGCCCGACATAGCCCACGAGGTCGGTGTTCGTCTCGGTGAACCCGGTCGGGAGCTTCATGGTCCCGAGCAGGTGGCTGCTCTTCGTCGTGTGACTGCACTGCTCCTTCGGGAAGCGCAGCGTGCCCGAGATCGTGCCGCCCACGCCCAGGGGGAGGAAGCGGGTCGTCACCGTCAGGGTCGCACCCAGGATGGTGTCGTGGGTGCGGGCGTCGAGATTGAGGCCGAGAAGCGCCTGGAAGTCGGCGACGCTCCCGCCGCCCGGCACCGGGGTGCTCAGGATCTGGCCCTGCACATCGACTCCGCCGCCCAGGAACGCCGGGAGGAGCGTTCCGAGCTGGCCTTCGACCGCGGTCCCGATCTGGTCCTTCAGCGCAGCGGCCATGGCCGCGAATCCCATCGACCCGAAGCCGCCGATGTCCGCGAGCAGCGGGGGCTCGTCCGGCAGGTACATGGTCGTCAAGGTCGAGAACTGGGGTGAGCCCTGGATCTGCCAGGTCGGGAAGGTGGTCATCGTGGCCTTGGTCAGCACGGTCACGAACACGGGGACCGACATGGTCAGGTGGAACTCGGGACCCCAGGTCTCCGCATGAACCTGGATACCGAGTCGCGCCCAGAGCTGGGTGAGAATCTCGATCTCGACCTGGTTGGGCAGACCATTGGCGCCACCCAGACCGGTAATCTCGGGCTGCCCCTGCTTCTTGATCTCGAAGTCGTCGAGGGTGGTGGCGAGGGTCCAGCTGACGTCGGGGCAGGGGTCCGTACAGACGTACACCCCCGAATCGTTGCCATTCTGGGCGACGAAGCTCTGCAGGAGCTGCTCGATCTGAGGCTCCAGGGTGGCATAGGGGATCTCGAAGGGGACGAAGTTCGTCTCGACGTTCGTGTCCATCTGGAGCAGCGACGGGCTCGTCGGCACCTGGAGACGCACCGTCATGCTCTGAACGACCTGGTTGTACGCAGAGGTGAGGGTCGGCAGGACCAGACCTACGACGCAGAGGGCCAGGCGGAGCGAGATCCGGAATCGCGACATCGTTTCTTCCTCCTCCGGCGCGCGGACACCGCGGCTCGGCTTGGGAGGAGGGAGTCGAGGGTCGGGGGCGCCGGGTTCAACGGCCCACCATGGGCTGGCCCGGCCGTCCGGCGAGAAAGGGGGAAGTGCCTAGACTCCGGGCCCATGCGCTTCGATCCCATCGCCCTGATCGCCCAGGCACCGCTCCCCTGGCTGGCGCGCTGCGCAGTCCCGGAGGACCTGGCCGAGGTGAGCCACATCGGCGAGGAGGAAACGCCGATCGGCGGAGACGTCGAGCTGGAAGCGATCGAGCGGATCTGGCGGACGGCCGAGGCGCTCTACCGGACGGGCATCACGCCGGCCCTGCAGCTCTGCATTCGCCACCGCGGGCGCGTGGTGCTGGACCGGACCCTCGGCCACGCGAGGGGCAACGCACCGGGCGACCCGCCGAAGGGCCCCAAGGTGCTGGCCACCGGAGAGACACCCTTTTGTGTCTTCTCGTCGTCGAAGATGGTGACGGCCATGGTGATCCACAAGCTCGACGAGCTGGGCACCCTCCACCTGGAAGATCGGGTCTGCGACTACATCCCGGAGTTCGCCCGCCACGGAAAGCAGTGGATCACCCTGCGGCATCTCCTGGCCCACCGGGCGGGCATCCCAAACATCCCGACGGAGGCCATGGATCTCGACCTCCTCCAGCAGCCGGACCGCGTCGCCGAGCTGATCTGTGAGATGGAGCCCGCGAGCCGTGCGGGGAGGATGGTCGCCTATCACGCCATCAGCGGCGGCTTCGTCCTGGGCGAGGTGGTGCGCCGGGCCGCGGGCAGCGACATCCGGGAGGTGCTCTCGAAGGAGATCTGCGAGCCCCTGGGCCTGCGTTGGATGCGCTACGGCGTGGCACCGGAAGACCTCGATCGGGTGGCCCTGGACGCCGCCACGGGCCCGCCCCCGCCGCCGGGCGTGAAGCAGATGCTGCAACGCGCCCTCGGCGTGGACATCGCGGACGTGGTCGAGTTCTCGAACGATCCGCGCTTCCGCACGGGGATCATCCCCTCGGCCAACGTGATCACGACCGCCAACGAGCTGACGGTATTCCTCGACTGCCTGCGGCAGGGCGGCCAGTACGGCGACACGCGCATCTTCGAGGAGCGCACCGTACGCCATGCCCTCTCGGAGCAGAGCTACCGGGAGATCGACCTGACGCTCTTCCTGCCCCTGCGCTACGGACTCGGGCCGATGCTCGGAGACGACCCGGTGGGCATCTTCGGCCAGCAGACGGGCCGGGCCTTCGGCCACCTGGGCTTCTCGAACGTCTTTCCCTGGGCCGACCCGGCCAGGGAGATCTCGGTCGCGCTCCTCACCAGTGGCAAGGCCATCCTGAGCGCCCACGTCGTGCGGCTGGTGCAGCTGCTCAGCGAGATCAACAGCAGCTTCCCCCGGCAGGATCGACCGGCCGCCGCAGCCTGAGCGCGGGCGGCTCCCGCGCCCCCCTGGCTCAGACCCGCAACTCGTAGCGGCGCAGGAGCTGCCGGTGCGCTTCGACCCGCCTCCGGTCTCGGAAGGGGAAGACCAGCACCGCGCCCGCCACGAAGCCTCCGACGTGAGCCCAGAAGGCGACGCCGCCGCCCTCGGCCGACAGGGCCGGCACCCCTCCGATCACCTGCATCAGGAACCAGAGGCCGAGCATCATCCAGGCGGGCACGATCACGCGATCGATCCAGAACCCGAGGACGATCAGGAGGTGGACGCCGACTCGCGGGTAGAGGATCGCGTAGGCGCCCATCACCCCGCCGATGGCCCCCGAGGCGCCCACCATCGGAATGGCGCTGGACGGGTGCGAGAGGGCCTGGGCCGCGACGGCGGCGACCCCACAGAGCAGGTAGAAGACCACGAAGCGCCCGTGCCCCATCGCGTCCTCGACGTTGTCGCCGAAGACCCAGAGGAACCACATGTTGCCGAGCAGGTGGAACCAGCCACCGTGCAGGAACATCGAGCTGAAGACGGTGACGAAGCTCGGCTCCGCATCGATACGGCACGCGACCCCCGGGCCCAGGGGAACCTGGGTGCCGGCGGGGATCCTCCCGAGCAGCTCACCGGGAATCGCTCCCAGCTCGCAGATCGAGCGGACCAGCGCGGGCTCGGTCCCGAGGCCCTGGACCAGGAACCAGGCCGCCAGATTCAGACCCACCAGCGCGACGGTGATGGCCGACGAGCCGATCGTGGGGTTGTCGTCGCGGAGGGGGAACAAGGCGGGTCCAGGGTAGCGGGCGATACCGCCGATTGGAGCGTTACACTGCGCGCACTCGCGGCGGGCCTGGAGCCCGCAACTGCGCGGCGGCTCGGGCCCGCCGCAATCGGATTCGACCCGACAACATGGCCAGTGGTTCCAAGAAAGCGATCTACGCGGCTCTCGCCGGCAACAGCCTCATCGCCGTCACCAAGTTCGGCGCGGCCGCCATCACGGGAAGCTCGGCGATGCTCTCGGAGGGCGTGCATTCGCTGGTCGACACCGGCAACCAGATCCTCTTGCTCCACGGCCTCCGCCAGGCGGGACGGCCGGCCGACGCGGAGTTCCCCTTCGGCCACGGCAAGGAGGTCTACTTCTGGAGCTTCATCGTCGCCATCTCGATCTTCGGGGTGGGGGCCGGCGTGTCGATCTACGAGGGCGTTCAGCACGTCCTCCACCCGAGCCCGATCGAGAACGCGTCCATCAACTACCTGGTGCTGGGTCTGGCCGTACTCTTCGAGGGCTTCGCGTGGGCCTTCGCGTTCCGGGAGTTCAAGAAGGTGAAGGGAGCCCAGGGCTACTTCGAGGCCGTGGAGCGGGGGAAGGACCCGACCCTCTTCGTCGTGCTCTTCGAGGACTCCGCAGCAATCGCCGGCCTGGTCGTCGCGGCCCTCGGCATCGGCCTCGCGCAGACCACGGGGCTCCTCTGGATGGACGGAGCCGCGTCGATCGTGATCGGGCTGATCCTGGGCGGCACCGCGATCTGGCTCGCCCTCGAGACCAAGGGCCTGCTGATCGGTGAGGGCGCGCCCCCGGAGGTGGTCGAGGAAATCCGCGAGATCGTCCACCAGGAGGCGGGCGTCGAGGACGTCAACGAAGTGCTCACCATGCACATGGGCCCGGACTTCGTCCTCGTCAACGTGAGTGTCGAGTTCGCGGACGATCTCGACGCAACCCTCATCGAGCGTGTGATCCACACCATGGACGAGAGAATCAAGGAGCGCTTTCCCGAGGTGAAGCGCGTCTTCATCGAGGCCGAGACCGACGACTCGAAGGCCTCGGCCAGTCAGGGCTAGCGGAAGGCGGTCGCGCAAGCCCCCTGCAGCCAGCGCGTCAGCCGGCGCGCCAGCGCGATCCGTTGGCCGGAGAAGGAGTGGTCGCCCCGCTCGAAGACCAGGGTCTCGAGCGATTGCGCCCCCGCGGCGAGAAGCGCCGCCTCCAGGGGTTCGTGGTGGATGGAAGGGGGGGTCACGTCGTCGAGGGCTCCCGCGACGAGCAGGAGGGGCTTGCCCGCGAGGACCCCGGCGCGAGCCGTGGTATCGAAACGGTCCGCCTGGACCTTCAGGTCCTCGACCATGGCCGCTCCCGAGCTGCCCCGGATCGGCCCCGACCAGCCGTCCAGGCTGGTGGCGAACCCGGCCGCCTGCTCGGGCTGGGCCAGCGCCGCCTTCGCCAGGGCGCCCAGGTTGGCGCCCGCCAGGGAGGCCACACACCGGACGGGCGCGAGCTCGGCCCCCGAGACCAACGCCGCGAAGCCCCCCATGCTGTGGCCCACCAACGCGATGCGCGCCGCATCGATCCGGTGCTCCGCCGCGAACCCGGGAGCCGAGATGGCATCGACGACGGCCGCCACGTCCTCCAGCACGTGCGCGAAGGAGAACTCGCCACCGCTTCCCCAGGCGCCGCGGTAGTGGAAGAACACGACGTTCCAGCCACTGCGCCGGATGGCCTGGGCCAGGTCGAGGTTTCGTTCGTTGCCGGGGAACCCGTGGAGGAGCACGACCGTCGGGTGCGGCCCCGGGCCCTGCGCCTCGTAGACGATGGCATTCAGATGGGCCGCCTCGACCTCGAACCGGGTCTCGACCAGGATCGGCGGGTGGGTGGAATCGAAGAGGGCCGGGTCGGAGCTGGCCGGGTCGAAGGCCGGCGGGACCAGGCTGCAGCCCGCGCCGGCGAGACCGACCAGGAGGAGCAGCCCGAGGAGATCGGATCGCATCATGGGCCCAGGATAGAGCGGGTCCCGCCCCTCCGCGTGGTACAGTCGGCCCGTGCCTGGGGCCCCTCTCCTCGTCACCGGTGCCAACGGTCATCTCGGCCGCGACCTGATCCGCGCCGTCGCCGGCGAGCGGCCCGTTCGTGCCGTCGTGCGTTCTGAGCGCGCTGCACGCAGCCTCGACGACCTGGTGGAGGCGAGCCCGGGCGGGCTGGAGGTCCGTCGGGTCGACTACGCCGACGAGGCGGGGCTCGGCGAGACCGGGAAGGGCTGTGCTGCATGGGTGCATCTCGTGGGCATCCTCAAGGAGGGCCGCCACGCCCGCTACGAGGAAGCCCACGAAGGCACCTGCGAGGTATTGGCCCGAGCCGCAGAGAAGGCCGGCGCAGCGCGCCTCGTGTACATGAGCATCCTCGGTGCCGAGCTCGGCTCGCCGAATCGCTGCCTGGCGTCGAAGGCCCGCGCCGAAGAGATCCTCACGCGCGGCACCACCCCGGCAACGACGCTGCGGGTGCCGATGGTGCTCGGTCCGGACGAGATTGCCGCCACCGCCCTGCGCAGCCAGGCCTCCGCGCCGATCACCTTCATGACCCGCGGCGGCGCGACCCTGGAGCAGCCCATCGATGCGCGGGATCTCGTAGACGCCATTCGTCTGGCGGCCAGGGACGAGAGCGGCTGGCGCGGCGGTCTCGATCTGGCCGGCCCCGAATCGCTGCGCCATCGCGCGCTGGTCGAACGCATCGCGAGCCTCCTGGGGACGCGCCCGAGGGTCCTTCCGGTCCCCCTCTTCGCGCTGCGCGGCCTCGCAGCCCTCTTCGAGGCCGTGAGCGAGACCCCCCCGATCACGCGGCCCATGCTGGGTGTGCTCGAACACGACGACGCGATCGATCCCGGCCCGGCTGCGCGGCAGCTCGGCCTGGAGCTCACCCCGCTGGACGAGACACTGCGTTTCGTGTTCGGCAGCGCGAGCCACGGGGAGGTCGGATGACCGAGACCGCACCGCCGCGGCCCGAGGTGGACCTTCCCGACGCGTCAGGAGCCGACGGCCCCGGCCCGAAGAGGGCCGGCTGGGCGCAGCGCTTCCTGCCGTGGCTCATCACCATCGCATGCTTCGGCTACCTGTACTCGCGGATCGCATCACAGGCCGGCCGCGAAGGTCTCTCGGCGGCGGCCTACCTGGGCAGGATCTTCGCCTCCGTGGACTGGGGGATCTGGCTGGCGTTGATGATCCCCTACTCGTTCTTCTACTTCCTGATCGACACGGCCCTGCTCTGGAGGGTGGTCAACTGGTTCAACACCCGGATCGGATACCTGGATCTCTTTCCGGTCCGCGCCAGCACCTACATCATCTCCATCCTCAACGAGCAGGTCGGCAAGGGTGCGATCGCGATCTACCTGAACCGGCGCAACGGGGTCCCCGCCTGGCAGGTCGGATCGAGCATGGTCTTCATCATGTTCTGCGAGTTCTTCTACCTCCTCACCTGGGCCCTGATCGGGTCGCTGGTCTCCTGGGATCGCGTGCCGGAGCTCTTCCACGCCATTCCGATCATCGCGGCGGGGGCGGCCGTGGTCTTCGCCGTGATCGTGTTCCTGTTCCGCAGCGAGCGCGCCAACGGATTCACGATGCGCGAGCGCCAGATCTTCAGCTCCTTCCGCCAGGCGGCACCCTGGCAGTACCTCGCGGTCATCGTGATCCGCTCCCCTGCCCTGCTCGGTGCCGTCTGGGTCTACGCCCAGGCCGCCGCGCTCTTCGGCGTCGAGATCGGACTCATCGAGATGTTGGGCGTCCTGCCCGTGATCTTCTTCGGCACCCTGATCCCGGGCCCCTTCCGCGCCGCGGCGGTGACCCTGTGGCCCACCCTCTTTGCCGATCACGCGGCGCAGATGACCGCCTTCGGCTTCGTGCAGCACAACTTCTTCGTGCTCTTCAACGCCGCCATCGGTCTGCTCTTCCTGCGGCGGGCCAACCGGGAGATCTTCGACCGCTAGGCAGATCGGTGTCCAGGCACTCCCGCTGCCTAGTCGAGGGTCGAAGGCGCGGGGTCGGCGGAGGCGGACCCGTCGAGCAGGGCCTCCAGGGCTTCGATGCGACGGCGGCGCAGGTCGATGCTGCGCTGCAGCCGGTAGCGGTCGCTGCCCTCCTGCTCGGCCAGCTGCGCCTCGAGCTCGGCGATCTCGCGCTCGATGACGGCGTGCTCTTCCCGGTGCGCCTCCAGACGGCCCGCCTCTTCGGCCTTGTCGAAGATCCGATCCTCGGGCACGGAGCCCGAATCCGCAGCGCGGGCGGGCGGAAGATCCTTCGGAAGGAAGCGACGTTCGGGTTCGAGGCTGCGCTGGTTCATGAAGCGAGGCGACACGATCTCGATCCCCGCCCGGTGGAGGACGTCGAGCATCTGCTCGCGGAGGTCCGAGCGCTTCGTCAGCAGGCGGCGCGTCTCTTCCAGGAAGCCGGCGACCTTGTAGCTGACCGCGAAGTCACCGAGCGCCAGGACCTGCACGAAGGGCTCGTCGAGACCCGCGGCACGGCCGGCCTCCAGGAGCAGGGCCTCCACCCTGCTTCGGGGCACGTCGTAACCCAGGGAGACGTCGGCGGAGACGATCGTGCCGGATGCGCTCACGACGGTGAAGGGCCGGGTCACCAGATGCAGGTTCGGCACGGTCGTCAGGTCCCGATCTTCGGTCTGGATCTCGGTGTGGAAGAGCCCCCGCTCCGTGACCCGACCGAAGGCCCCATCGCTGCGCACGAAGTCGCCGGGACGGAAGCTGCCCACCGCCCGCAGCATCAGACCGGCCATGGCGTTGGCCACGAAGCTCGTGGAGGCCAGGGCCAGGATCGCCGTCAGCGCGAGACCGACCAGGCCGAGCAGCTGGCCGCGGGTCTCCGACTCGACCGGCGCCGCCACGATCGCCATCACCAGCACCAGGACGACCCCCAGCAGGGACCAGATCTGGGTCGCGAAGTGCAGGTCCGCGCGGCTGCCGCGTCGGCGCGAGAGAAGCCAATGACCGAACCAGAGGCCCAGGCCACCCAGGACGACCGTGGCGAGGAGCGGAACTCCCCGGCCCAGGCTCTCGCCGATGGCGGGCCAGTCGATCAAGGGGAGGCCACCAGCCCGACGGGCTCGAGGAGCGGTAGCATCTCGAAGCGCACGCCGTCGCGTGTCGCGAGAGCGACCAGCGGGGCGAGCGAGGCCTCGACGTCGTCGAGCGGCCCGGGGAAGCTGCGGAAGCTGCCGAAGGGCAGGGTGAAGTCGTCCAGGTGGATCGGGTGCACGCGCATCGCGCCGGTGGCCGCGACGGTCTCGGCCCAGTAGCGCTCGATGTAGCCGGGTGTCTCCTCTTCGAGATTGGCGATCCCACCTGCGCCCAGATACAGGACGTCCGCGGACACGCCAGAGAGCTCACCCTCGACGAAGCCGGCACTACCCTGGACCAGCGCCGTTCCCGAAGGATGGGCGATCCGGATCGAGTAGCTGCCACCCTCCTTGAAGGCGGAGACCCTGGCCGGGTGCGGAAGGGGCCCGTCCACGGTGCCTGGGAAGGGCGGCCCCCCGTCTGCGAGCGGAGCGTGGGCCCCGACGTAGAGCGTGACGGTGAAGCGGCCGTAGCGGTAGGCCTGCCCCGGCTCGACGACGACGATCTGCTCCTCGGGAAGCCCCTGGCCCCGCGCGATGTTGGCCGTGGTCTCCGAGCCGAGCACCGTGGCGCCGGTCTGCCGGGCGACCTCCGGTGTGTCGAGCGCATGATCGTAGTGGGAGTGGACCGGGATCACGACGGCAACCTGCGATCCGCCCGCACGCGCCAGCGCATCGCGCACGATCTCGGGATCGGGCTCGATCCTGCCATCCGTCAGTACCGCCCAGCGGCCCGGGCGACTGAAGAAGCCGTCGGTCAGGACCGCGGTCTCTCCGTCGTCGAAGAGCAGGGTGGTGCAGCCGAGGAAGGTCACGCGAATGCCGGGCCCGGCCGCCGCAGGGGCCGCCCTCCCGTAGCGCTCACCGTAGATGGCCAGGTCGGAGCCACACGCGAAGAGGAGGGGGAGGAGAAGGAAGGAGAGGACGCGCGGCACTAGGCCCCTCTGCGGTTGATGACGGTGATCTGGTCGTTGAGGGTCCAGTAGTCGTAGAGGACGCCCAGCCCGAGCAGGCCCAGGGTGCAGAGGTAGAGGATCCCGGTCAGCCACTTGCCGATGTACATGCGGTGGACGCCGAAGACGCCCAGGAAGGTGATCAGGATCCAGGCGAGGTTGTAGTCGACATGCCCCTGGCTGAAGCGGTAGTCGGCATCGCCCGTGTCCTGGGTGAAGCGAACCTGCGCCAGCTCGTACCAGGTCGCGAAGCGGCAGCGGACACGCTCCCACTCTTCGATCGCGGCACGCCTCGCCGCGGGGT
>NYZB01000118.1 GCA_002687015.1 Deltaproteobacteria bacterium | reverse complement strand
GGGCGACGCGATCCGGGGGCCCGAGGACGTGTTCCGCCACTTCCATCCCCGGCTCCGCGACGCGCGCCAGGAGCAGTTCCTCGTGGTCCTGCTGGATGGCCGGCATCGGGTGCTGGGCGAGGCGAGGGCCTCCGAGGGGACCCTGACGGCGAGCCTGGTCCATCCGCGAGAGGTGTTCCGCCCGGCCCTCCGGGAGGGAGCCGCGGCGATCGTCCTGGTGCACAACCACCCGAGTGGAGACCCCTCCCCCAGCACGGAGGACCGGGCGGTGACGCAACGCCTGGTCCGGGCGGGCGAGCTCCTGGGCATCCAGGTGCTGGACCACGTCGTGGTGGCGGAGCGGGGCTGGCGCTCGCTGCGCGAGGACGGCGCCTGGGCCGACTCGTGATTCCCCGGGGGAATCGGACCAGCGAGGACTAAAGCAGAGCTCCCTACCCGGTCGATGAGAACCCCGATGCAGGACCCGGCCGAGATCCAGACCTTCGTGGAGCGCCGCCAGACCCAGCGCGCTCCGGTGACCGTGCGCATCGAGTACGGGTCCGTCGACGCGATGTTCTCCGAGTTCACGCGCAACATCAACGAGGGCGGGCTCTTCATCGCCACCGAGCAGCCCCTGGCGCTCGAGGAGCAGGTCCAGCTCCAGTTCCAGCTGCCGGGCGGCGACGAGCCGGTCAAGGCCAGCGGCCGGGTGGTGCGGGTCCAGGAGGCGACCGCGGACGAGCCCTCGGGCATGGGCATCGAGTTCGAAGAGCTCGACAGTGCCGCCCGCGGCCGCATCAACGAGCTCGTCCTCCAGCTGCGCACGCGCGGCTGACGCCGCACCCGCGCCCGGTCGCGGGCTCTCGCGTGAAACGGTGTTCGCATCCAGGGCGTCCGGGGCTTCACCATTGACGCCCCCCAGTCGGCACGGGATGATCGCAAGACACCCCAAGCACGACGGAGTGCCCCCATGGCAGGCATCAACAAAGCGATCCTGATCGGAAACCTAGGCCGCGACCCGGAGCTCCGATACACCCCGAACGGCACGGCCGTCACGAACTTCTCGCTCGCGACGAGCGAGTCGTTCAACAACAAGCAGGGCCAGCGCGAAGAGCGCACCGAGTGGCACCGCATCGTCGTGTGGGGAAAGGTCGCCGAGAACTGCGCCCAGTATCTCTCCAAGGGCCGCACGGTCTACGTCGAGGGTCGTCTGCAGACCCGCGAGTGGGAGAACAAGGAAGGGCAGAAGCAACGCACCACCGAGGTCGTGGCCCAGACCGTGCAGTTCCTGGGCGGACCGCGCCGCGAAGGAGGCGGCGGTGGTGCGCCCTCGGGTGGCGGCGGCGGTGCACCTTCGGGCGGCGGCGGTTCCTCCTCCGGCGGAGGCGGCGGGTTCGAGCCCGGCGAGCCGCCGCCGAGCGACGTTCCCTTCTAGGGAAGCTCCACAGGGCGCTCCGGCTTCGTCCAGGGCACCCACCGCGCTAGATTCGCCGCGTGATCTACGTCTTCCGGTACCTGCTGATCCTGGTGTACACGGTCCTGTGGGGGACCCTGGCCAGTGCTGCCGCGTTCTTCGATCGGGGCGGTCGCTTCACCTGCTGGGTCGCGCGCAACTGGATCCGCTGGGTCGTGGTGAGCTGTGGCGTGCGCATCGAGTGCGAGGGGCTCGAGAACTTCGACCCGGGGCGCCCCTTCGTCCTGATGACGAACCACCAGAGCGTGTTCGACATCGCCGCGATCGTGCTGACGCTGCCTACGAACTTCCATTTCGTCTCCAAGAAGGAGCTCGCCTGGATCCCCTTCTTCGGCTGGGCCCTCGCCTGGTCCGGGGTCGGGATCATGGTCGACCGCAGCAACCGCAGCCGCTCGGTCGCCAGCCTGCGTGCCGCCGCGGAGCGCATCCGCGGCGGCGCGAACGTGATCATCTTTCCGGAGGGCACCCGCAGCCCCACCGGCGAGCTGCAGGCCTTCAAGAGCGGGGGCTTCCACCTGGCGATCCAGGCCCAGGTGCCCGTCGTACCCGCCACGGTGTCCGGAACCCTGGCGATCACGCCGCGCAAGAGCCTGCGCGTCGAGAGCGGCCGCATCAAGATCCGCTACGGCAAGCCGATCCCGACCGAAGGGCTGGTCGAGAAGGATCGCGAGGCGCTGAAAGTGCACGTGCGCGAGGCGATCCAGGCGGGCTTCGATCCGGAGCTGCAGCGAGCGGGGGGGTGAGGGGCCTGTCCTGGGGCCAGGTGAGAATCGCGACACCGGCGCGATGGACCGTGCGTGCGCGCGAGCGCGGTTTGAGATCCCCGCGGCCGCAGCGTGGCTCTCGCTAGAGGAGTGACGGCCGGGCAGCGCCGGACGAGAGATTCCCGCTTGAATCGCGCATCCAAGCTCGGCAGAATTGTCTTCAGTACCGCGGATCCATCACGAGCGGATCGGAGGCTGCTGATCATGCCGAAGCGGAGCTGGACTGCCTTCCCGCTGCTCCTCCTGGGCCTCGGTATGCCGACCGCCGTGGCGGGCCAGGTCGCCATCGAGCTCTCGCCGGATACGACGATCGCCATCGGGGGCGAGGTGCTCGGGCCGGACGAGGTCGGTCAGGACGATCTGGCCGGAACGGTCGTCTTCACGGGCGTTGGCGTCGCCCTGCTCGCGGGCACGAACGTCAACGCCTTCGGGCGCACGGCCGCGGGAGACGCGTTGTTCAGCACCGACGTCACCGTGGATCTGAGCCCGGTGGTGGCGCGGCCTGGCGATGTCGTGCAGGTCACGGGTGGCGTGCCGAGTCTCGCGTTCGACGCTGGCGCCAAGGGGTTGCCGGCCGGTGTGCAGGTCGACGCGGTCGCCGAAGCCTCGGACGGGAGCCTGCTGGTCTCGTTTGACGTGACTGCCGCGGTCGACGGCACGACCTTCGGCGACGAGGATGTCGCGCGCCTGGACGCAACCACCGGTGTCGCGAGCCTCTTGTTCGACGGCTCTGCGCAAGGCGCGGCCGACGGGCTCGATCTCGACGCTCTCGACGTCCTCGCGGACGGGAGCCTGCTGCTCTCTTTCGACGGGTCGGGTGCACTCGGCGGTGTGGCCTTCGACGATGAGGACCTGCTCTCCTTCGATGCAGCCGGCCCGACCTTTCAGCTGGCCTATGACGGATCCCTCGAGCATGGCGGCTGGAGCGCGTCCGACCTCGACGCCGCCGACGCAAGCGAGACGCCCGATGCCGACGGCGACGGCGTCGCGGACGCCGTCGACAACTGCGCCTTCACCATCAACCCGAGCCAGGCCGACACCGGCGGTGTCGGCCTGGGATCGGCCCCGGACGGCATCGGCGACGCCTGCCAGTGCGGCGACGTCAACGACGACGGCTTCGTGACGGGCCTCGATGGCACGCTCGCCACGCGCGCGAGCCTGAATCTCCCGCCCTTCTCCGGCGGTCCAAGCGACCTCGCAGCCCCGCAGAAGTGCGACGTGAGCGGCGACAGCGTCTGCTCCGGGCTGGACGGCACCTTCATGAAGCGGGCTTCCCTGGGGCTGCCGCCCTCGTTGCAGCAGAGCTGCGACGCGGCCGTCGCGCCCTGAGAGGACACCCGAGGCCTTGGCATGAAGGGTTCGGCACTGGGGCGCTCGGGCAAGCGCGGCCAGGGCATTCTTCGGTTTCTCGGGCTCGCGCCCCAGGGCAATTGCGCGACCGTTTCTCGCGGGCATGAGAGGAGAGGGTGATACGATGGGCCATCGACCCGATTCGAAGTGGCTCGCGCTGATCTTCGCCTTCACCCTAGCCTGCGCGCTCTCCCAGCCCGTCACCGTGACGACCGATCCGCCCCAGGCCCGGGTCTGGCTCGGACAAGAGCCGGTCGGCCTGTCACCTGCGAGCTTCGACGCCAGGGCGACCGGGCCGATCCCGCAGTACACCTTCGAGCCCCAGTATGTGACCGTCGAGAAGCCGGGTTTCCGGCGGGAGACGCGGGCGCTCCGCTACGAATGGTCGATGCGGAACGTCCTGATCTCGATCCCGTTCTTCCTCGGTGTTCCGGGAATCCCGCTCTGGGCCAAGCTGCCCACCGACCTTCATCTCGTCCTCGAGCCCGAGGACGAAGCGCTGCGCTAGCGGGTGGAGACCGCCTTGCCCTCGACGCGGACGCAGGTCTGGGCGAAGAGGATGACCTCGACGAAGTCGGTGAAGAGATTGGCGTTCATGAGGGCATCCGCACCGGGAACCGAAGCCAAGGCCGAGTCGATCGCCCCGTCGGTGCTCGGGTTGAGAACGCCGAAGTTGAAGAACAGGAACCGATAGCCGCAATCGCGGCCGACGACGCGTTCCTTTACCACCCGGAACTGCCGCGGGACGTTCTTGGGCGAGGCCACGGTGAGATCGCCCACCCGCGTGGTGCAGCCCGACGTGAGGAGAAGTCCGGCGAGGAGGAGCGCGAACAGGGCCTTCACCGCTCGACCCCCACATCGCCGCGCACCTTGAGACAGGTGCCGTTCATCAGGATGACCGACCAGACCGTCTGGTACATCACGACGTTGGTCAGGAGGTTCCCGTCGGGCGTGGTCTCGATCGCGCGATCCATCGCGTCCTCGATGTTGGGGACCCACTTCCCAATCGGAAGCCCCCCGAGGAGGATGGGAAGGAAGCGGTAGGCACAGTCCTGCCCTTCCGCTCCGGCCCGCAACGGCTCGGGGCTGACATTCACGCTGTGGGAGGACACGATGACGAGGTCCCCCATGCGAGCGGTGCAGCCGACCGCGAGGGAAACCGACAGAATCGCGACCGCCAGTACCCTGGGCATCATCGGCACCATTCTACCATGGCGCGTGGATCCCAATTCTCTGTCGCCAGTCGAACTCGTTGGCCGAAGAGCGAGTCGACCCAAGACGTTGAATCGGCCCCGCCGGACCGGACGAGTGCCGCCTCGAATCCTGCCGCCACCCGATCGGCAGGCTCATCTCGTGGGGTCTCTCTTGCCGGGAGCAGAGGTCCCTCTCCCTCATCCCAACGGGCCAGGGAAGATCTCCCCCGGGCCGCCGCCCCGGCCCCGCTTTGTCAATGAAATCCAGGTGATACGAGGCCCGCCCGCGCTTCGAGCCCGGAGTTTCTGCACAGCTTCGTGACACAATTGCCGGGCCGAAACCACACACTCCCGGATCTGCGGCGCGCTCGAGGCGCGACCTCTGCACGATTGGAGAACACTGTCCCATGGTCCTTCGGCTGCTCGGCTCACTCGCTCTCGTCGCACTCCTCGCAGCGCCGGCTTCGTCGCTCTCCATCTACCACAGTCCCGGAGATGATGGCCTCGGGGGAGGGGTGTTCCCGTTGGGGCCGGGCACCACCACGATCAACTTGTGGGCCGATCCGACCAGTGCACCTGGCAATGGCGTCTTCGGCATCCAGGACGTGCCGCTCGGCTCGGTGGGTGGAGTGAGCATCACGACGCCCTTCGTCTGTGGCCGCCAGCCCTGCCTCGTCGATCCGACGGGTCGGAAGTTCACCGCGGGCGACGACATCAACGGCGACTTCGCTCCCTTCAAGCTGGGTTCCTTCGATGTCGATGCGGTCGCGGCCGGCAGCCTGAACATCCTGAGCGGCACATTCCTCGGGGCGGACTTCAATGCCGGGGTGATTCAGTTGACCACCATCGCTTCCTTCGTTCCGGAGCCCAGCGCCCTGGCTCTGCTCGGCCTTGGTGCGATCGCCTTGCGGATGGGTCGAAGGCGCTAGCCGTTCCATCCACCGGTCTTCCATGGGCCGTCGCTCGCAGGATGTGAGCGACGGCCCATGTCTTTCGAGGCTGCTCCGGGATCGGTCGCGGCCAATGGGCGTCAGACACGTTGCGTAGGGAGGGATCACGATGCGCGTCCACCGGGCGAGCTGGGGAGGGGTGGTTCTGGTCGCGGGGCTCGTGTTGGCCTCGGGCGCGCTCGCGCCGACCCGCGATCGGGCAGGAGAAGGCCCGGAGTCAGCCGTCCTTACCCCGAAGATGGACGAGACGGCGGAGACGCACTCTCGGGGGGCCTCCTCCCGGCTGCAAGATCGCAGAGCACGGCAGCTCGCTTCGCTGAGCGGCCAGGTTCGCCAGCTGCTCACGCCGTCGGCTCACACGGCCGCGCCGGACGGCCGCGCGGCTCGCCGGGCCCGTGAGGCGGCGTCCGTCGGCTCGAGCGCTCTTCGTCCTCGAGTCTGCGGGCGTCCTGGAGCGCGTGACGGAGTCGCAGAAGGTCGGGGCCCGCGAGGTCGTTCGAACGCGGCTGCACAAGCGGGGGCTCCCGGTCTTCAACCGCCCCGGCCTGCTCGAGACCCTCGAAGGCCGGCTCGTGGGATGGTCGGGCCGGTCGACCCTGCCCCCGCTCCGTGATGCCGGCGCGGCGGCGACGATCACGCGGGCCGAGGCGATCGCCCTTGCAGGCGGGGCACTCCCCCCGGAGGCAGGCGGCGGGGGCGGTCTGCGCGCCGCCCCGCAGGCGGAGCTCGGGGGGTTCGCGGCGGCGGAGGCCACGCTGCCCGCGTGGCGCGTGACCCTTCCGCTGCGCGACCCGGTCGGGAGCTGGCAAGTCGTTCTCGATGCGGAGCGCGGCACGCCGATCTCGGCGGTGGACCTCGTGCGCAGCGTCGTCGGGGCGGGTGACGTCTACGATCCGAACCTGATCGCGACGCCGGTTCCGGTCGATCGCCCTCTCCATGACCTCGATGGGAGCGGCCTGCTGGCGGGTAGCTACGTCCGGGTTCTCGACTCCCGAGCTCCCAGCGCCTTTGCCGCCGACCAGGTGTTCCGCTTTCCGCCCGGCGATCCGCGCTTCGTGCAGACGAATGCGTATCGGGCGCTGACCGAGACCGGCCGCTTCGCCGTCGCTCGCGGCTTCCCGGCCTTCACGCGCTCGTTCCCTGCGTATACCAACATCGCGGCGCCCGGTGGCGCCGGCGAGTACAACAACGCCTTCTACGACCCGGTCCTCCGGCTCTTCGGCTTCGGCAACGGCGACCTGACGGCGAACCTCGGGACGGACTTCGACGTCGCTGCCCACGAGATGGGCCATCACTTCGTGCAGGAGCTCGTCGACCCGGTCTTCTTCTTCGAAGAGGATCCGATCGTCGCCATCAGCGAGGGCGTCGCCGACACGGTCTCCGCGCTCGTCTCGCAAGACCCCGACATCGGCGAGTCGACGATCCCGGGTCAACCCTTCCTTCGCACGCTGCTGAACAGCAAGATCCTCCCGGACGACATCGATCCGGATCCGCATCTCACCGGTCTGATCTACGGCGGCGCCAACTGGGAGATCGTGCAGCTGATCGGGGTCGACGCCTTCACGCCGCTCCTCTTCGCTGCGCTCGCGACGCTCCCCTCCGACGCGGAAGAGGTCGACTACCGGGATGCCATTCTTGCCGCCAACCTGTCGATTCGCGGAGGGGCCCAGCAAGCTGCGATCCAGGCGATCTTCACGGCACGTGGCTTCGACGACATCGCGTTCCCTCCGGAATTCCTGGGCATCCTCGAGGACGGCATCTCCCAGGCGGGCCTCATCCCGGACGACGGCTACGTGTTCTACGGCGTTCGCGAGTTTCCGGGCGCGACCGCGATCCAGTTCCAGACGACGGGGGTCGGTGACCTGGTACTGAGCGTCATCGATCTGGACGACGTCAACAGCTTCATCAACGTGGACAACGCGCGCGCCAACGAGTCCGTCACGCTCACGCCCTTCACGAATCCATCGCTCGGCTCGACCGGCTGGCTCGTCGTGCTCTTCGACTATCCGGACGGCAGCGCCACGAGCTACCAGGTCTCGGCGACCACGACGCTGCCCGCGCCCCAGATCGTGGCTGGGGGGCCGGCCGTGCCGGGCCATCTCGCTGAGCCGGGCGAGATCGACATGCTGCTCTTCCAGACCACCCAGCCCAACGAGGTCGTCCGGGTGGAGGTGGAGGCGCTGAGCCCGGGCTTCGACCCCGTGGCGATCGTGGTCGACACCGACTTCACCGAGGCCTTCGGTGCGGACGACGATTCCGGCCCCGGAACGGATGCGCTCATCCAGGGCGCCCTGCTGCCGACCCCGGATTCCTATGCCGTGGCCATCGTGGCGCTCTCGGCCGACGTCGACCCTGCCGCGGCGATCGGAAGCTACGAGGTGCGTCTCCTCTCGTGTGACAACAGCCAGGGGACGAACACCGACGGCGACGCACTCGTCGACGCCTGCGACGACGACGATGACGACGACGGCTTCCGAGACGCCCTGGACTCGGATCCCCTCGACCCGGGTCTCTGCGCCGACGTCGACCGTGACGGCTGCGACGACTGCACCTCCGGCACACTCGATCCCTTCGCGGACGGCCCCGATCAGGATGCCGACGGCCTCTGCGACCCCGGCGATGCCGACGACGACAACGACGGCTGCTTCGACACCGTCGATCCCGCTCCCTTCGTGCCGAGTGGGGACGCCGACCTCGACTTCCTCGGTGACGATTGCGACAACTGCGCCACGACCCCGAACCCGGGCCAGGAGGATGCCGGGGGCGTCGGCTCGGGCTCGCCACCGGATGCCATCGGGGATGCGTGCCAGTGCGGGGACGTCGACGGCGACGGCTTCGTGACCGGTCTGGACGGCACCCTCGTGACGCGCGCGGCCCTCCAGCTCCAGCCCTTCCCGGGCGGCGTCGCAGACCTCGCCCATTCGGAGAAGTGCGACGTGGGCGGGACCGCGGGCTGCAGCGGCCTCGACGGCACGCTGATCAAGCGCGCCTCCCTCGGTCTCCCGCCCGGTGTCCTCCAGGTGTGTCCCGCAGCCGGCCCGTGACGGGGCCCAACCGGAACCGGAAGCTCGTGCGGAGGGATCGATGAGCGTCCATCAGGGCCTTGTGGCTGCTCGCCCCGACCAAGTGATATGTGGTGAAACCAACACGTCCATACCTACGGTCCGCCCCGTTGGTTGCCTCCCTACCCACCCGTCGTCCGTCCTGTAGGCTCCCCCGACCACCGGCCGGCTACGCGGGGGGCGGAGTCGCGGCCGGAGGCGTTCCTGGGTGAGAGGACGCCGCCAGCATGGCCAAGCGCAAGGGTCGCAAGCGCAAGAACGGGGGGCGCGCGAGCCGCGCGAGCCGCCTGTGGACGGTGACTCGGGAGGTCACGGGCGTCGTCCTGATCGGGCTGGCACTGCTCTCGGCGATCGCGCTCTGGACCCACGCCCCGGCCGACCCCATGTTCGTGCTCGCCCCTGTCGAGAATGGAGCGGGGGCCGTGGGTGCGACCCTCTCCGGGCTCCTCGTGCAGAGCGTCGGGGTGGGGGCTGCGGTGCTGATCCTGCTGGTCCTGGCCCTCGGCATCCGGCTCCTCCTGCCCGGTGACGTGGAGCTGCCGACGGGTCGCTTCTGGCTCGGTGCGTCCCTCCTTCTGGTGACCCTCTCGACCCTGCCCGCCCTGCTGGCCACGATGGCGCCCCACCTCGTGTTCGGTCGCCCCGGCTGGCTGGGC
The DNA here is from genome assembly GCA_002687015.1 of Deltaproteobacteria bacterium. GTDB lineage: Bacteria > Myxococcota_A > UBA9160 > UBA9160 > UBA6930. Next base: position 7,392 of record NYZB01000118.1, on the reverse strand, counting down.
GAGACCCTGGCGCCCGCCGAGCAGCTCCTGCTCTCGGGGCCCGGCGCCCTGGCGCTCAACGCGCTGGTGATGTTCGTCGGTGTGCTGGGGATCGCGGGGGTTCCCCCGGGCCAGGCCCTGGCCCGGCTCGGTCGCGGCGGCGCGCTGGCGGCTCGCACGATCGGTGGCCTGGCGGCGGCCGGGCTCGGCGCCGCGCACGCCGGGCTGCTCCGCGCGGGCTTCACCCTGTCGGGCTGGCTCGGTCCGGTCGGGCGACTGCCGGCCCTGTTCACCGTCTGGCGCGAGAAGCGTGCCCGGCGCGCCCGCGTAGCGGCGGCCCGTGAGGAGACGGAGATCGCGCCCGATCCGGTGCGGGAGGGGATTCCGGTACCACCCTCCGGCGCGAAGCCGCCCCGGCGGGGGAAGGGCGTGGCGCCCGACATCGTCGATCACTCGGCGGGGCGCAGCAGCGAGCCGGAGCAGGGCGCCTTCGCCTTCAGCGAGTCCACCTCCTTCGGCCCCTACACCCCGCCCGACGTGGCCGCGATCTTCCAGGCGCCGCCGGAAGGGGGCCGGCGCTACGACCGCGACAGCCTGATCATGAACTCCCGGATCCTCGAGAAGAAGCTCGCGGACTTCGGCGTGAACGGGCGGGTCGTGACGGTGCATCCCGGGCCCGTCATCACGATGTACGAGTTCGAGCCGGCCCCGGGCGTCAAGGTCAACCGGATCACGAACCTCTCCGACGATCTGGCCCTGGCGCTTCGCGCCCTGTCGATCCGCATCATCGCGCCGATCCCCGGGAAGTCGGTGGTCGGCATCGAAGTGCCCAACCCCGATCGCGAGGTCGTCTACATCCGCGACCTGCTCGAGGCGAAGTCCTTCCGGGACAAGGGCTCGAAGCTCAGCCTGGCTCTCGGCAAGGACATCTTCGGCAACCCGGTGGAGGGGGATCTGGCGGCGATGCCCCACCTCCTGGTGGCGGGCGCAACCGGCACCGGCAAGAGCGTCTTCCTCAACTCGCTGCTCTGCTCGATCCTCACGCGGGCGACGCCCGACGAGGTCAAGCTGCTCCTGGTCGATCCCAAGCTCCTGGAGCTGTCGATCTACGAGGGCATCCCCCACCTGATCGCGGAGGTCGTGACCAATCCGAAGCGCGCCGCCGCCGCGCTGCAGGGCATCGTCCAGAAGATGGAGGAGCGCTACCAGATGATGGCGGCGCTCGGCGTGCGCAACATCAAGCAGTTCAACCAGCGCGTGGGCGAAGCGCTGGCGAACGAGGAGCGCAGCTTCCGGCTCAAGCCCAAGCCCGGCGAGGAAGAGGGGAGGGAGGTCGAGTTCCAGCACCTTCCCTACATCGTCGTGGTGATCGACGAGCTCGCGGACCTGATGGTGGTGTCGGCCCGCGACGTCGAGGAGAGCCTGCAGCGGCTGGCGCAGATGGCGCGGGCCTCCGGAATCCACCTTGTGCTCGCGACCCAGCGCCCCAGCGTCGACGTCCTGACGGGCATCATCAAGGCCAACTTCCCGTCGCGCATCTCCTTCCAGGTGTCGTCCCGGACGGATTCGCGCACGATTCTCGACCAGGGCGGCGCCGACGCGCTGCTCGGGCAGGGTGACATGCTCTTCCTGCCGCCGGGAACCTCCAAGCTGCAGCGGCTGCACGGCTCCTACGTCTCCGAGAAGGAGGTGACCCAGCTCGTCGAGCACCTGCGAGGGCAGGGCGCGCCCAAGTTCGACGACGACCTGCTGCGGCTCGAGGAGGCCAGCGAGGCCGGTGAGGGCCTGCCCGACGAGGAGACGGACGAGCACTACGACCTGGCGGTGCGGATCGTCACCGAGACGCGCAACGCGTCGATCTCCTACGTCCAGCGACGCCTCAAGGTGGGCTACAACCGCGCCGCCCGCATGATCGAGCAGATGGAGAACGAAGGCGTCGTCGGGCCCCAGGTGGGCACGCGGCCGCGCGAGGTCTACGCGCAGGCGATCGACGGCGACGAGGTCTAGCCGGTGCTGTGGGCCCGGTACCCGGCGGCGCTCTGCCTGCTCGTCTTCGTGTTGGCGGCGGGCTCGGCCGCGGGCGGGGATCCGGCGCAAGCCCCGCCGACCGCGGAGGAGGGGCCGGGCTCGGGTGAGCGGGATCGGGAGCAGGTCGTCCCCGACTGCGCCGCGGAGATGGCGGCCCGCGTGCAGGAGACCTACGACGAGGTGCGCGACCTGCGGGCGCGCTTCCGGCAGAGGACGCACAGCGCCGCCTTCGGTGCAGCGGGTGGCACGGAGCCGCCCACCTCGGGGCGCGTCGCCTTTGCCAAGCCCGGCCGGATGCACTGGCGCTACGAGCAGCCCGAGCCGAGCCAGGTGATCAGCGACGGCGCCACGCTCTGGATCTACGACCCGGCAGCCCAGGAGGTCCAGATCCTCGAAGTGGGCGAGGCCTTCCTGTCGGCCGCGGCCATCCAGTTCCTCCTGGGCTCGGGCACCCTGCAGGGCAGCTTCCACATCATGGCCACCGGCTGCGGCGAGACACAGGTGCAGCTGCACCTGCTTCCCAAGGAGGCGGCCACCTACGAGTGGCTCGAGCTCGAGGTGGCCGCGGCCGACGGGACGATCCTGCGAACCGTGGTGCACGACCTGCTGGGCAACCGCACGGAAGTGACCTTCGAGGACCTGGAACGCAACCCGGACCTGCCGGAGAGCCACTTCCGGTTCGAGACGCCCGAGGGTGTTCGGGAGCTGCGCCTGCCGGCGCCCTAGCGTGGTCGTCAGCCGAGCTCTGGCGCCGTCTCGTACCACACGAGGGCAAGGCCTTCCCTTCTTCTGCTCGCACCGCAATGGGCCGCGTAGCGCGCTGTGTGCAGGCGCCCGGCAGCGTCGGAGCGACGACGCCGGCGTCAAGATCCCGGCATCGCGAGGCGGCAAGTCCGCCTCGCGGAGCGGCACCCGTGGGGCAGGTTTCGATCCAACACCCCCTCCGTCGCGGGGTTTTCCCGGCCTTCGGAGGTCGGCCATCTCCCCGGACGCCCTGGCCGAGCCCGAACGCCCGTCTGGGCTCGCGGTTGCCCACCCCGCGCTTGACACCCCTAGGCCCTGGTCTATCTTGGATCGGTGAAAATGGCCGTGAAAACAAGGGGTTCGGCAGTCCCGATGCGCGCCTCGGCGGCGCGTATCGGAGGATTGGCGCGCGGATCCCGGGCCGGCCGTTCGCTCTCGCGAGTGCAATTGGCATCGCACAGGGTCCCCGTCGAAGCGGAATGGCCGCACGAGTGTGTGCGCGAAACGCTTCCTTCGGGGCGATGCCACCCCGAACCAGGTGCGGCCCGGCCCGGCTTCCTCTCGTCCCCCTGTGGCTCCCATGGGGTCCCCGGTTGGTACCGGCACACCCTTTGCACACTCCCCCTGCAGAACCGTGGTGAACACGGTGTTTCCAACCAGGAGAGGGTGCGATGAGCGAGTTCGAATCGGACGGCGGTCGACGGGGTCTCATGAGAGACGTCATGCGGCGCATCTCCCCTGGTGGGGGACGCGAAGATGACGGGACGGAAGAGACCCCTGCAACGCAGTCCGGCGAGGGCTCGGATTCACCGCATTCGGAGCGCGGGCAGAACATGGCACGATCTCTTCACGACGAAATCGAAGACCTTCGCGAGGCGCTGCGCTTCTTTGGCGGCGATTCGGCCGAGTTCCGGCGGCGCCTGGATCGCGTGCTCGCCGAGTACGATGCCCTGCGCCGGCGCTATCACCTGACCCGCGACCAGCTCTCCGACGCGGAGCGCCAGAACGAGAAGCTCGTCGCCACCCTTCAAGAAGCGAAGCAGCAGATCGAGCTGCTGAAGGAAGAGGTGGACGAGCTCTGCGCGCCGCCCAACAGCTACGGCGTGTTCCAGCGCTCCAACAAGGACGGCACCGCCGAGATCGTCATCGACGGAAAGAACATGCGGGTCAACGTCCACCCGAACATCGATACCTCGCACTTCGAGGAGGGCCAGCTGGTCGTCCTGAACGAGGCCTTCAACGTGGTCGAGGGCGCCGGCTTCACGGGCCGCGGCGAGATCATGGCCATCGTGGATCTGCTGGGTGACGGACGCGCGATCGTGCTCGGCCACACCGACGACGAGCGCGTCGTAACCCTCTCCGACCCGCTGCGCCGCGAGCGGCTCAAGGTCGGCGATCACATCCTCGTCGATTCCCGCACCCAGTACGCCTTCGAGAAGCTGCCCAAGTCGGCGGCCGAAGAGGTGGCGCTGGAAGAGGTGCCGGACATCACCTACGACAACATCGGTGGCCTGGGCGAGCAGGTGGAGATCCTGCGCGACGCCATCGAGCTGCCCTACCTGCACCCGGACGTGTTCGCGGAGCACCAGCTCTCGCCGCCCAAGGGCATCCTGCTCTACGGCCCGCCCGGCTGCGGCAAGACCCTGATCGCCAAGGCCGTGGCGAACGCCCTGGCCAAGCGCATCGAGGAGCGCACCGGTCGCGAGACGCCGGCCTACTTCCTGAACGTGAAGGGCCCGGAGCTGCTCAACAAGTACGTGGGCGAGACCGAGCACAAGATCCGCGAGGTCTTCAAGCGGGCGCGCGAGAAGGCCAGCGAGGACATCCCGGTCGTGATCTTCTTCGATGAGATGGACTCGCTCTTCCGCATGCGCGGCTCCGGCATCTCCTCGGACATGGAGGCCACCGTGGTCGCCCAGTTCCTGTCGGAGATCGACGGTGTCGAGTCCCTCAAGAACGTGATCGTGATCGGCGCCTCGAACCGACAGGACCTGATCGACCCCGCCGTGCTGCGGCCCGGCCGGCTCGACCTCAAGGTCAAGGTGCAGCGCCCCGATCGCGAGGCCGCCTACGAGATCTTCAGCAAGTACCTCACCGAGGATCTGCCCTTCCACGAGGGGAGCCAGCAGCGCTACGGCAGCGATCCCGCCAAGATCGTCGACGGCATGCTGCGCGAGACCATCGAGGGGATGTACAACACGGGCGAGGACAACAAGTTCCTCGAGGTGACCTACGCCAAGGGCGAACGCGAGGTCTTCTACTTCAAGGACTTCGCGAGCGGCGCGATGATCGAGAACATCGTGGCGCGCGCCAAGAAGTTCGCCGTGAAGCGGTTGATCGACCACGGCGAGCGCGGCATCCAGGTCGAAGACCTGCACCAGGCCGTACGGGACGAGTTCAAGGAGAACGAGGATCTCCCGAACACGACGAACCCGGACGACTGGGCCCGGATCTCCGGCCGCAAGGGCGAGCGCATCATCAACGTCCGCACGCTCATCTCCGGCATCAGCCGCAAGGAGCGGAGCATCGAGAACATCGACTCCGGTCAGTACCTGTAGGAGGTTCTCGCGTCCCTCGGGCGCCAGAAACGATCATGGCGATACCGAAGGTGATGGGGACGGAGATCGAATACGGGATCACTGTCAAGAACGACCGGGACTTCGATCCGATCTCCAGCTGCGTGCTCCTCGTCAACGCCTACCGCGAAGAGCGCGCGGCGACCATCCTGTGGGACTACGACCAGGAGAACCCCCTCGCTGACGCGCGGGGCTTCCAGGTCGATGGCGAGAAGTACACGCCGAACCAGCAGGAGAACATCGCGCGCAACAAGACCCTCGAGAACGGCGCGCGCTACTACGTCGACCACGCTCATCCGGAGTACTCCTGCCCGGAGGTGACGAACCCCCACGAGCTGGTCGTCCACGAGAAGGCCGGTGAGCGGATCGTCGAGTTCTCGCGAAGGGAGGCCACCACCCTGCTGCCCGAGGGCACGCAGATGCTGATCCACAAGAACAACAGCGATCACAAGGGCAACAGCTACGGCTCCCACGAGAACTACCTCATGGACCGTCGCACCTCCTTCAAGCAGATCGTCGAGCACCTGATGCCCTTCTTCGTGAGCCGGCAGGTCTACACCGGCTCCGGCAAGGTCGGCAGCGAGAACCGGGCCCACCCCTGCGACTACCAGATCTCCCAGCGCGCCGATTTCTTCGAGACCGAGGTGGCCCTCGACACGATGGTCAAGCGCCCGATCATCAACACCCGCGACGAGCCTCACGCCGACCGCGAGAAGTACCGCCGTCTCCATGTGATCGTGGGCGACGCGAACATGAGCGAGTACACGATCTACCTGCGCCAGGGCGCCACGGCGATCATCCTGGCCATGATCGAGGACGGCGCCATCGATCGCGATCTCTCGCTCCGCGACCCGGTCCGGGCGATCAAGGAGGTCTCCCACGACCCCACCTGCACGCGGGCGGTCGAGCTCGCCGGCGGGCGCAGCATCACCGCCGTGCAGATGCAGCTGGAGTTCCTCGAGATGGCAAGGCGATATTGCGCCTCGAGGGAGGTCGGCCCCTGGGCGGCCGACATCCTGGAGAAGTGGGAAACCGTGCTCTCGGCCCTGGAGCGCGCCCCGCTGGAGCTCGCGGACCGAATCGACTGGGTGATCAAGCAGGTGATGATCGAGCGCTTCCTGGAGAAGAAGGAGCTCGATTGGCGCTCGCCGCGGGCCCAGATGCTGGATCTCCAATACCACGACCTGCGACCGGACAAGGGCTTGTACTATCTTCTCGAGAGGCAAGGTCAGGTGGAGCGGATCGTCACCGATCAGGAGATCACGACCGCGATCACCGAGCCTCCCGAGGACACGCGCGCCTACTTCCGGGGGCAGTGCCTCAAGCGATATGGAGAAGAAGTCTTCGGCGTCAACTGGGATTCGATCTCGTTCGGCCTGGGCGACGACCCGATCAAGAGAGTGTTGATGGCCGAGCCCCTGAAGGGCTCCAAACAACACGTCGAAGAGCTGCTGGACCGGTCGACCACGGCCGCCGAGCTCGTCACGAACCTCCGAGCCTGACCCCCGCCAGGAGACCCACATGAAACGAACCCATCGGATCCACACGATCATTGGAGACCCGGCATACGATCGGGCGGGTACAGGTGTCGCCGGCTACGCCGAGCCCGGGCTCTCCGGCTTCGCCACGGCCGCCGAATCCACCCAGAAGCAGAAGCAGGGTGGTGGTGGCGGCGAGGGCGAGGGCGGCAAGGGCGCCGAAGGTGGCAAGAAGCTCGCCAAGAAGGGCGAGGCCCTGAAGGAAGAGATGGACGCGCTCGTCGACGAGATCGACGAGGTCCTGGAAGAGAACGCCGAAGAGTTCGTGAAGAACTACGTTCAGCGAGGCGGCCAGTAGGGGCCAGCTCCTCTTCATCACCACGCACGCCGGGGGGATCTGTGCGTTTCTGGGATGGCTACAAGGGCTCCAGCTTCATGGAGCTTCTGGATCTGGACTTTCCGCAGCTGGCGCCCGACCTGGGCGCGTGGTTCGCACCTGCCGGTCAGCTTCCGCCGACGGCCCATGGCACCACCTGCGTGGCACTGCGCTGGGACGAGGGGGCGCTGGTCGCCGCCGACCGTCTGGC
>NYZB01000117.1 GCA_002687015.1 Deltaproteobacteria bacterium | reverse complement strand
GGAGGCGACACTGCGTCCACGCAACGCCGGAAGTAGAGCGTCCCGGCCGAGCCATGAGCGTAGGGTGCCCGCCGCCCCGCGATCCCACGAGGAGGAGCGAAGCGGCTTCGGCACCCGCCGAGCGAGCGAACGGGCAAAGGGCCCAACGTTCCCCGTGGAACGTCCCCTCAGCAGCGGGCCACGAGAACGTGGCGCGTGGCTCCTCCGAACTGGTAGGCGTGGCTCTCGCAGTTGGGGGCGGGCGCGGGGTCGGAGCCGGCGAGGGCCAGAATCACGGTTCCGGGCTGGGCGGCTTGCGTGGCCCGGCGGATCCACTCGGCGGGGCTCCACAAGGCTCTGGAGACCAGGACCTGGTAGGGGCTGAGATCCACCTCCTCGAAGCGGGCGCTCCGGGTGGTGGTGTTCGGCGCCGGGAGCTGGCGGCCCATGGCCCGGAGAAAGGCGTGCTTCTTCTGGCTTGGCTCGAGCAGGTGGCATTCGATCTCTGGACGAAGGATCGCAAGTACGAGGCCGGGGAAGCCGGCTCCTGAGCCCACGTCCAGCAGGCGAAACGGCCCGGCGGGCAGATGGGAGATGAGCGGAACCGCGTCGGCGAGATGCTCCCGGACGACCGTCTCGGCGTCTCGGGCGCCGGTCAGGTTGATCTGTCGGTTCCACTCTGCGACTGCGTTCGCATAGTTTGCCAACGCGCCGCAGGTGGCCTCTCCGAGCTCCAGCCCGTGCGCAGCGGCGAGCTCGGCCAATGCCCCGGCGACGAACCGGGTGTCGACCCCGCCCGCCAACGTCGGCTCGACGTCGCTCAGTCGTCGTCGGCCGGAGCCGAGGCCGCGGCCTTCTGGGCTTCCTCGTACTCGGCTGCACCCTCGGGCACGACCAGCACCTGGCGGTACCGTCCTTCGCCGCGGCTCATCGTCTCGACACCGTCCATCTCGCGAAGCGAGACGTGGATGATGCGCCGGTCGCGCGGGCTCATCGGCTCGAGCGCCACCGTGCGGCCCGTGTCGTCTGCGCGCTTCGCCGCGCGCTCCGCCACCCGCTCCAGGAAGTCGTCGCGCCGGCCGCGGTTGCCATCCACATCGACGATGATCCGCTTCGGCTCGTCGTCGCCCTGCCCCGCCGCCTGGTTCGCCAGCAGCTGCAGTGCGTCAGGGGTTCGCCCGTCACCGGCCGTCAGACCGTTGGCCGCGACACCGTCGACCTTGAACACGATGAACTTCTCTTCTTCGGCTTCCTTCGCCAGCGTGAAGGGGCCGAGCTCCATTCGCTCGATCACACCGAGAATGAAGTCGCCGATCGGACCGACCTCCCCCGTGGCTTCGCCCTTCGAGGGCCCGAGGTCCTCCGCCGGCGCAGCCACGGCTTCCTCGCTGTCGCGCGGTGCGCGGTCGCGATCCCGGCCGCGACCACGATCCCGGTCGCGGTCACGGCCGCCGCGACCCCCGCGATCCCGGTCACGGTCACGGTCACGCCCCCGGCCACCGCGATCGCCGCGGTCGCGATCCCGGCCGCCGCGACCCCCGCGATCCCGGTCGCCGCCGCCCGTCGCAATCGTGCCGATCGCCGCCGTCGGCTGCGCCACGATCAAGGCCCGGCCACCGAGCCCGGACACCCCGATCTCGTTGTACTCCTTGATCGTCAGCTCCTCGCGGCCCACACCGAAGTAGGTCAGAGCCTTCCCGATCGCTTCTTCGGAAGTGTCGCCCAGGAACTCATGGGCTTCGGCCTTGGTGTCGTACATCTCGTCTCCTTGGTGTGCCCAGCGTCCCTTGACGCAGGCGCTCAGGTCGCTTCTGCCTTCTTCTCAGGAGCGGGCGTGTTGCGGTTCGTGTACAGCTGCTGACCGATACCGATCAGCGTGCTGCAGAACCAGTAGAGCACCAGCCCCGATGCAAACTGGTAGAAGAGCACGGTGAACATGATGGGCATGATGGTCATCATCATGCGCTGCTGCGCCGGGTCCATCGAGCCCGACGGTGTCAGCTTCTGCTGGAGGAACATGCTCGCGCCCATCAGGATCGGAAGCACGCGCACCGGCAGCTCCAGCCCCGGGAGCACGAAGAGCGCCTCGGGCTGCGAGAGGTCGTCGATCCAACCGGCGAAGGGCTGCTGGCGCAGCTGGATCGCACTCTGCAGGGCGAAGTAGAAGCCGATGAACACCGGAAACTGCAGCAGCATCGGCAGGCAGCCGGACAGCATCGAGAATGGGCTCACGCCCTCGCGCTTGTAGAGCGCCATCATCTCCTGGCTCTGCCGGTCCCGGTCGTCGGAGAACTTCTCCTGGATCTCCTTCATCTTCGGCGCGATGTCGCTCATGCGCTTCATCGACTTCATCTGGCGTCCCATCAAGGGAGCCATGAGCAGGCGCACGAGGACCGTGATGATGATGATCGCAACGCCGTAGTTCGGAAAGACGTCGTGGACGGCGTCGAGCGCCCAGCCGAAGAAGCGGGTCAGCGAGGGGAACCAGCCCTTCATGATGGCTTCGTCGAGATGGTTTCCGAAGGCGTCGAGGCGGGTCTGCTCCTTCGGACCGAGGTAGAGCCGGTACTCGTAGTCGAAGCGCTGGCCCGGCGGGAGCGGCACGTCCTCGAGCCGTACCTCCAGGAGCGCTGCGCCTTCGCCCGTGGGCTCGACCCGCGCCTCCGCGCGCTCCGGCACCTCGGGCGCGATCGCAGCCAGGAAGTAGGTCGTGCTGGCCGCCGCCCAATCGATGCCGTTCGGGAAGGAGACCGGGCTCTCGATGCCACCCCCGCCGAAGCCCAGGAAGGACCGGCTGGTGCGGATCGGCTGCATCTCCACATCCGCCTCGGTGAACACGTCGACCGAGAAGTCGCGGAAGTCCGCACTGTCGCGGGCCGTCGCCGGCCACTGCAACGCGAAGCGCGGCTGGAGGTGGCGATCGGAGCCGTTCTCGATCTCGATGCGCAGTCGCCCGGCGTAGCTGTCCTCTTCGAAGAAGTAGGACTTGCGGACCGTCACCCCGGCCTGCTGGAACGTGAAGATCCGCGTGAGCGGGTCGGGCTCCTCGAGCTCGTAGGGCACCGTCGAGAGATCCCCGAAGCCCAGACCGGTGAACGGCGTGGCCAGAGCGGCCTCGCCGCTCTGGAGTGTCGTGATCTCGACCTGCGGGCGGCCCGCCTGGGAGGGATCGTCGTACGTGCGCAGATCCCAGCGCAGGAGTCGGGCGCCGTGGCTCGTGAACTCGGCATCCCAGAGCGCGGTCTCCAGGCGCGTGCGGACCTCGGGCACCTGCGGGATCTCGACGGGCACCTCGATCGGCGTGGGTGCGGTCCCGGCCCGTGGGCGGCTCGGCGCCCGCGCGGTCGACGGTTGGGCGGCCCGGCCGGCAGCCTCGGGCTCCGTGACCGCGGAAGGCTGCCCGTCGATCGTCTCCTCGAGGGCCGGAGGCGGATTGTCGATGAGCTCTTGTTGTCTTTTCCCCTCGGTGTACATCGTCCAAGTGACGACCACTGCGAGGGAGAGAGCCATCGCCATCAGGAAGTTACGATCCATGGGCGTTCTCTCTCCCGGGCGCGGAGGTAGGGACGGGGTCGAAACCACCCGGATGGAAGGGATGACAGCGGCCAATCCGCAGCAGGGCCAGCCAGCTTCCGCGCAGCGGACCCTGGCTGCGAATCGCGCCCAGCGCGTACTCGGAGCAGCTCGGGCTGAAACGACAGGTGGGCCCGAGGAGGGGCGAGATCGCCACCTGATAGCTCCGAATGGCCAACATGAGGATCCAGGTCAACAAGCGGGTCATTCGACCAGGCCCCGAAGCTCGGCCGCCACTTCGCTGCCGCTCCGATCGGCCGCACCCCGGCGGGCAATCACCACCAGATCGAGCCCTTCGGGGACGTTCCCCCGCTCCCGACGGAACCAGCTGCGCACCCGCCGCTTGACCCGGTTGCGCTGGACGGCATTGCCCACACGGCGGCTCACGGCGAGGCCGAGCCGCGTGAGCCCGGGCTCCCGCCCCTTCGCGGAGACGATCACGAAATGACGGCCCGAAGAGCGGCGACCCGTCCGGTTGACACGCCGGAAGTCCTTGCTGCTGCGGAGCCGCTCGCGGCGGCGCAGGCGCTCAGAGCCCGTTCGGGAGAGGTGGTCGGGCATCGCTGTCCACGGGAGGAGGACCGTGGCCGCGGGTCACGCCTACTTGGACGAGACGCTGACGGCGAGCCGCTTACGGCCCTTGGCCCGGCGTCGCTTGATCACCGCCCGGCCGTTCTTGGTCTTCATCCGAGCTCGAAAGCCGTGACGTCGGGAGCGACGGATTCGGCTCGGCTGATAGGTTCGCTTCATGGTCCCCAGCGCTCGCTGGCATGGGCCGGTCGGCCCGAGGAGCGCGGGATCCTAACCCTCGCCGTAAGCCCCCGCAAACCAACGCCTTGGAGGCAGCTCTGGAGACGCCCGGAGTGGTATGATTCCCACGGCTGCAACCGGGGGGTAGGCCTTCCAGACGCTCCGAGAGCGACTGGGCGGCTGGTCCTCTCGCGAAACCCGACAGACGAGGACCCGAGCTTTCCCGCCGTGTTCAGAGTGCTTTGTCGTTTTGTCGGTGCCTATCAATACGATCACCAACCCATGAAAACTCCCAGAAGAGAGAAGAGGCGAGACGAATGAAGCTCGTGATCGAGAAGGGGGACCTGCAGCGAGGTCTCGCTCGTCTTCAGGCAATCGTCGAGAAGCGCAACTCGATGCCCATCCTCGCGAACGTGTTGATCACGGCGTCGGGCAAGGGCAACGACGGGCGCCTCGAGCTCGCGGCCACGGATCTCGAAGTGGGCATCCGGGGATCGCAAGCAGCGAACATCTCGAAGCCGGGTTCGGTGACCGTCTCTGCACGGAAGTTCTACGACATCGTGCGCGAGCTTCCGGACGAGCCCATCCAGCTCCAAACGACGAGCACCAACTACCTCGAGATCCGCTCCGGCCGTGCGCGCTTCTCTCTCGCGGGAACCGACGCCGAGGAGTACCCGAGCCTCCCGGATTTCTCACCGGGAAAGCTCGTTCGTCTGCAAGCCGCAGTCCTCGGTCAGATGATCGAGCGCACGATGTACGCCGCCTCCGCAGACGAGACCCGATACAACTTGAATGGGGTCTACTTCGAGGTCATCGAGGCCGAAGAGAAGATCCGCATGGTGGCGACCGATGGTCATCGCCTGGCTCTCGTGGACCGCGTCGTCGGTAGCAATGCGAGTGGCCTGGCGAGTGGAGTGATCATTCCACGCAAGGGTCTCGCCGAGCTCAAGCGCCTGGTCGATGAGGAGGACGCGGATGAGGTCGAGATCGGCTTCGAAGGCAACAGCGGTCTCGCACGCAAGGGAGACGTGACCCTCGTGATGCGTCTGATCGAGGGAGAGTTCCCGAACTACCGGCAGGTCGTTCCCGACGATATCAACCGCGTCTTCACACTGGCCGCAGAGCCCCTTACTCGTGCCCTACGACGGGTTGCGTTGCTCTCCGCAGAGCGGAGCCGGGCCATCAAGATCGATCTCTCCGAGGGCAATCTCACGATCTCCTCCAGCAATCCCGATCTTGGGGAAGCCACCGAAGAGCTCGATTTCGACTACGCCGGCGACCCGGTCTCGCTGGGTTTCAACGCGCGCTATCTGCTGGATGCGCTGAGTGCGCTGGGTGCCAAGGAGATCCGTCTGGGCCTTCGCGAGGGCAGTGCGGCGGTCGACCTGCGACCGACGGACGATCAGGACAGTGTCGCCGTCGTGATGCCGATGCGGCTGTAGGCCGGCCGGCTGCCTCTTCATCGCTCGCCATCGATCCCGTCCATCAAGTGATCGATGGTCCAGGATCGAAAGCGATCCCTGACGTCGGCAGTCGCAGGTAGACCCGCGCACCGATAGAAGAGGGGACCGAAGAGGACCTCCGTCATTGCGACCATGGTGCCTGCCAGGGCCGCGAACAGGGCCTCTTCACCGCGCGCTGCCCCGGAACTCTCTTGGAGAGAGACCGCGAGATCCTGGATCCAGGGTGCCGTGACATCTTCCGGCTTGAGTTGGCCGACCAGGGCCAGGTGGGCGGAGATCCGACCAATGCTCGCGTACCGGTCGTGCACGCTCCAAGCCAGGTGCGCGAGGTCACGCGCTGACCGCGATTCCGAAGGCAGCTCCCGAAGGGCCTCCAGGAACGCCTTGTGCATGTGGTCCGTCAGGTGCGTGCGCAGGGCCGCGAGCAGACCCTCCCTGCTGCCGTAGTGGTGAAGGACGCCTTGGCGCGTAATCCCGACGCGTGTTGCGACGGCGTCGAGGGTGACACCGGTGAGGCCTTCCGCGGCGAGCAGCTCCTCACTCACGTCGAGGATGTCACGGCAGGTCGTCTCTGCGTCGCGGTGTTTCGCCGTGCGGCGTCGGCTTCGGGCGGCGGCCGATTTCGGTCTGCGCGCGGGCAACGATGGGCACCTCCGAGCGGCGGGTTGTTCCGGTGTTCCGATCCTGCGGAACAATACTGACTTACAGTAAGTTAGTGAGCTGATTTCCGCCCCTCCAACACCTCGAAACAGCGTTTCGAGAGGACCGCCGCCGGGCCCTCACGGGAGTGTCGAGAACTGCAGTTAAGGTCTTGTTTTTCAAGGGAAATCCTGCCCCCCTGCCCCTTTACGGGGCGCCTCTCGTTCGATACCCTCCGAAGGCTCTACGGGCTTCCCCCAGCGGCCAGGTCGCGTCCCGGCGAGCGAGTCTCGGAAGCGCCAGAGCGGCCCCGCGCCGTACCACGCGCTGGACGGGTCGAACGTTTCCGCTGCGCCGCACCCAGAGCGGCCCGAGCACCACGAAAGCAGGTCTGCGGGTGAGCTACGACGCGAGTTCCATCGAGGTGCTCGAGGGCCTCGACCCGGTTCGCAAGCGCCCGGCCATGTACATCGGGACGACCGGGCCCGACGGTCTCCACCACCTCGTCTACGAGGTCGTGGACAACTCGATCGACGAGGCACTGGCCGGCTATTGCAAAGAAATCCACGTCACGATCCACGACGACAACTCGGTCACCGTGGTCGACGACGGACGCGGCATTCCGGTGGGCATCCACCCCACCGAGAACCGGCCCGCCGCCGAGGTGGTCCTGACCACCCTCCATGCCGGCGGCAAGTTCAACGAGGCCTCGTACAAGGTCTCGGGCGGTCTCCACGGCGTCGGCGTGTCCGTGGTCAACGCACTCTCCGAGAACCTCGAGCTGGAGATCAAGCGCGAGGGCAAGGTGTGGAACCAGCGCTACCAGCGCGGCGACCCCACCACCCCCTTCACGGAAACCGGCACCAGCGAGCAGACCGGGACGAAGGTCACCTTCCTTCCGGACGGCAAGATCTTCCAGAGCATCGAGTTCTCCTTCGATGTGCTCTCCCAACGCCTGCGAGAGCTGGCCTTCCTGAACGCCGGCGTCCGGATCGTCATCAAGGACGATCGCAGCGGCAAGGAACACGACTTCTGCTTCGAGGGCGGCATCGTCTCCTTCGTCGACCACCTGAGCCGCACCAAGACGCCGCTCCATCCGCCGATCTTCATCTCGGGGGAGCGGACGATCCCGGGCAAGGAAGGCGAGACGCCGGTCACGATCGAGATCGCGATCCAGTACACCGACTCGTACAACGAGAGCGTGTTCTCGTTCGCCAACAACATCAACACCACCGAAGGCGGCACCCACCTGGTGGGCTTCCGCACGGCTCTGACGCGGACCCTGAACCGCTACCTGGTCGGCCAGCAGAAGGGCAACGGCAAGACGCCGAGCAAGGCGGCGAAGAAGGACGAGAGCATCTCGGGCGACGACTGCCGCGAGGGGCTCACGGCCGTCATCTCCGTCAAGCTGCCCCAGCCCGAGTTCGAGGGGCAGACCAAGACCAAGCTCGGGACGAGCGAGGTGCGCGGGCTCGTCGAGGGGCTGCTCTACGAGAACCTGCTCGAGCACTTCGAAGAGAACCCCCAGATCGCCAAGTCGATCACGGCCAAGGTCGTCGATGCGGCGCGCGCCCGGGCGGCGGCCCGCAAGGCCCGCGACCTGGCCCGACGCAAGGGCGCCCTCTCCGACCACAGCCTGCCCGGCAAGCTGGCCGATTGTCAGGAGCGCGATCCGGCGCTGAGCGAGCTCTTCGTCGTGGAGGGCAACTCCGCAGGCGGAACGGCCAAGCAGGGCCGAAGCCGCGAGTTCCAGGCCATCCTGCCCCTGCGCGGGAAGATCCTGAACGTCGAGCGGGCGCGCCTCGACCGCATGCTCTCGAACGCCGAAGTCCAGGCGATCATCGCCGCGCTCGGCTGCGGCATCGGCGAGGACTTCGACGCGAGCAAGGCCCGCTACCACAAGATCGTCATCATGACCGACGCCGATGTGGACGGGAGCCACATCCGCACCCTGCTCCTGACCTTCTTCTACCGCCAGATGCGCGACCTGATCGAGCGCGGTTACATCTACATCGCGCAGCCGCCGCTCTTCAAGGTCAAGAAGGGTCGCAGCGAGCGCTACGTCAAGGACCAGGTGGAGCTGGACCGCTACCTGCTCGACCTGGCCTTCGAGAGCCTCCAGATCGAGAGCGGTGCGGATCGCACGGTGCTCTCGGCCGATGACTCCCGTCGGCTCCTCGAGGTGGCCGCGGAGTACGACGGCCTGATCGACCACCTGGCGCTGCGGCGTATCGACGAGCGCGTAGTCGACGCGGTGGCGATCGCCGGTGGCATCGGGGAGGACGACCTCCAGCAGGAAGACTGGCTGCGCACGCGACTCGGCGACTTCGGGGCGAAGCTGACGGCGCTGTACCCGGATGCGGTGGACGTCGAGTGGAACATCGAGGCCGACACCGAGCACGGCGGCTACAAGCTCATTGCCGTGAGCCGGCGCGCGGGTCGGGCCCTGCGGACCGTCTTCGAGACCGAGTCCGTCCGCTCCGCGGACTTCCAGCGGGCCATGACCCTGGCCGAGCGGATCCGCGACCTGGGGGCCGACCCCTACCGCTTGCTGACCGGCGCCGACGGCGAGGAGGCTCAGGAGACGCCGAGCGTGCGGCAGCTCCTCAAGAAGGTGCTGCAGTTTGCGGAGAAGGGCCTCTCGATCCAGCGCTACAAGGGCCTCGGTGAGATGAACCCCGATCAGCTCGCCGAGACCACGATGAACCCGGGCAGCCGTACCTTCCTGCAGGTGAAGATCGAGGATGCCGTCGAGGCGGATCTGGTCTTCGCGACCCTGATGGGTGACGAGGTCGAGCCGCGCCGCGAGTTCATCGAAGAGAACGCCCTCAACGTCCAGAACCTCGACATCTAGCCAAGACGGACCGAGAGCCGAGCCCATGTCCGAAGAGACCCAGGAAGCGCCCGAGACCGAAGAGCTCCCGTCCGAATCGGTCGAGGCCGAGGACGGTGGCAGCGGTGGTGGTGACGACGGCGCAGCCAGCGGTGGCGGCGGAGGCAGCGGCGAGCCCGACGCGCTGCCCGTGAACATCGAGGACGAGGTCCGCAGCTCCTTCCTCGACTACTCGATGTCGGTGATCGTGAGCCGCGCCCTGCCGAAGGTGGAGGACGGTCTGAAGCCGGTCCACCGTCGCATCCTCTACGCCATGCACGACGAGGGGCTGCAGCCGAACCGGCCCTTCCAGAAGAGCGCCGGCGTGGTCGGCGAGGTGATCAAGCACTACCACCCCCACGGCGACTCCTCGATCTACGAGGCCATGGCGCGCATGGCCCAGGACTGGTCGCTGCGCTACCCGCTGGTCCACGGCCAGGGCAACTTCGGCTCGATCGACGGCGACCCGCCTGCTGCCTACCGCTACACCGAGGCGCGGCTGCGGCCGATCGCCACCGAGTTGCTGCGCGACATCGACCGCGAGACCGTCGACTTCTCGCCGAACTTCGACGGCAACCAGGTCGAGCCGGTGGTGCTGCCGACGCGCATCCCGAACCTGCTGGCGAACGGCTCCCAGGGCATCGCGGTCGGCATGGCGACGAACGTGCCGCCCCACAACCTGGGCGAGCTGGTCGACGGCCTGCACCTCGTGGCGAAGGACCCGGCTTGCAGCGTCGACGAGCTGATGGAGAAGATCCCCGCGCCCGACTTCCCGACCGGCGCGCTGATCTGCGGAACCGAGGGCATCCGCTCCGCCTACCTGACCGGGCGCGGGCAGATCACCATTCGCGGGCGCGCAGACTTCGAGGAGAGCAAGCGCGGCACGCGGATCGTGATCTCCGAGATCCCCTACATGGTCAACAAGGCCAACATGGTCGAGCGGATCGCCGACCTGGTCCGCGACGGCAAGGTCGACGGGGTCTCGGACCTGCGCGACGAGTCGGATCGGCGCGGCATCCGGGTGGTGGTCGAGCTGCGCAAGGACGCCCCGGAAGAGGTGATCCTCAACCAGATCTACAAGATGACCCCGCTCCAGACGACCTTCGGCGTGAACATGCTCGCCCTGGTCGGCGGGCGGCCCAAGCTGCTCACCCTGAAGGACGCGCTCCAGCACTTCCTGGACTTCCGTCGCGAGGTCGTGGCCCGCCGCGCCGTCTACGACCTGGCCCAGGCCGAGGCCCGGGCCCACATCCTCGAAGGCTTCGCGATCGCCCTCGACAACCTGGACGAGGTGATCTCGATCATCCGCGCGGCCGAGGACACCGCTGCGGCCCGCACGAGCTTGATGGCGCGCTTCGAGCTCTCCGAGCGCCAGGCCCAGGCGATCCTCGACATGCGCCTGCGTGCCCTCACCGCCATGGAACGCCAACGGGTCCTCGACGAGCTCGAGGAGCTGCGCGCGCTGATCGCGGATCTCCAGGCGCTGCTCGCCAGCGACGAGAAGATCCTGGCGGTGGTCCTCGAGGAGCTCGACGAGATCCGCGAGAAGTACGCCGACGAGCGCCGCACCGAGATCACCGGCGCCGTCGAGGGCATCTCGACCGAGGACCTGATCGTCGAGGAGGACATGGTCGTCACCGT
>NYZB01000116.1 GCA_002687015.1 Deltaproteobacteria bacterium | reverse complement strand
CTGCGTCCACGCAACGCCGGAGGTAAGACGTCCCGGCCGAGCCATGAGCGTAGGGTGCCCGCCGTCCCGCGATCCCAAGAGGAGGAGCGAAGCGGCCTCGGAGGTGGCGCCCGATCCCGGTGATGGGCCGAGGGCCACTGGAACGGACGGGCTGCAGGCGCGGGTTCAGCGCGATGGGATTCTCCTGGGCAAGTGGTTGCAAAGAACCCGCCCATATAGTGTCATTGGTCGTGCCATTAGAGCATCGTGGCCTCGTGACCGGGCGCCGCGCCTGGCGAACGAGACCGATTTCGTTGGGGGCGGGCCGAAGGACGAAGGCCGCGAACCCTCGCCGTACCAGGAGAACGACATGAGCGCCGAGCTCACTGCCGAGCAACGGGACTTCCAGGAGCACGCCGAGCGCTGGCTCGCCGAGAACGCTCCGCCGCCGCCGCCCGTGCGGCTGCCCATCACCGCGATCGAGGTGATGAGCGAGACCCAACGCGACTATCTGCAGGCCTGGCAGCGAAAATGCTACGAAGCCGAGCTGGTCGGCAGCGACGTGCCGCGGGAGTACGGGGGCTGGGGCCACAAGGGCTGCCAGCGCATCGCCAACCAGGAGATGAGCCGGGCGGGAACTCCCTTCATGCTCAACGTCATCGGCCTCACCATGGCCGTGCCGACGATCCTGGCCCACGGCAACGAGGAGCAGAAGAAGAAGTTCATCCCCGGCGCCCTGTCCGGCGAGGAGATCTGGTGCCAGGGTTTCAGCGAGCCCGGAGCCGGCTCGGACATGGCGAACCAGCAGACCCTGGCGGTGCGCCGCGGCGACGAGTGGATCGTCAACGGGCACAAGGTCTGGACCAGCCTCGGGCACTTCGCGAAGTGGATGATCCTGATCACCCGCACCAGCCGCGAGCACAAGTACGACGGGCTGACCTACTTCTTGTGCCCGATCGAAGGGCACCCGGGTGTCACCGTCCGACCCCTGGTCAAGATCACCGGCGAGTCCGGCTTCAACGAGGTGCTCTTCGAGGACGTGGTGGTCCCCGATTCGATGCGCCTCGATGCCGTCGGCAAGGGCTGGACCGTTGCCATGACCACACTCACCTTCGAGCGAGGTGCCGCAGAAGGGGCCGGCGGCGGTGGCGGCGACGAGATGCCGCTCGACCGGCGCTTGATCGAGCTGGCACAGGAGAGCTACCGGGACGGCGTCCGCGCCTCGGACGACCCGGTCACCCGGGATGCCCTGGTGCAGCAATCCATCGTGGCCCAAGGCCTCCGCCAGAACGGCCGGCGTGCCCGGGTACCCGCACTCAACGATCACCCGATGCGCCTGCCGCTCCAGGGCAAGGTGGCGAGCAGCGAGTTCTTCCAGCGCGGCGCACGGCTGGGCGTAGACATCGCCGGAGCGCACGCCACCCTCTACAAGGGCGACCCGAAGGCGCCGAGTGCAGGCCATTGGCCGCTCGCGTACCTGAACTCCTACGGCCACACGATCGCCGCGGGCACCAGCGAGATCCAGCGCAACATCCTGGGCGAGCGCGTGCTCGGCCTGCCGAAATCCAAGTAGGAAGGCGAGGAGAGCCCCCATGACGAACCCCGTCGTTCCCAAGGACTTCGGCTTCGGCCCCGACGAGGAGATGCTGCGCGACCTGGCGCACAAGTTCCTGGCCGAGCAGATGCCGATCGAGAAGCTGCGCACGCTGGCCGCGCCCGATCCGGTTCCGATCTACGAAGAGGGCCAACGCCCGGGCTGGGACGAGGCGGTCTGGAAGCAGATCGTGGAGCTGGGCTGGCCGAGCCTGGCCGTCCCCGAGGCCGCTGGTGGCACGGGCTTCTCCTTCGTCGGCGTCGTCGGACTCGTCGAAGAGGTCGGCCGACATGCCCTGCCCTCGCCGCTCATCGCCAGCCTGAACGCCAGCCTCGTGCTGCGGGAAGCCGACCGCGAACGGGCCGGCCCCTGGCTCGCACGCCTGGCCGACGGAGCTTCCACCAGCCTCGCCATCACGAATTCGCGGGGCAGCTGGACCGCGGAAGACAGCGAGGTCCGGGCGACCTCGACCAGCGAGGGCCTGCGCCTCGACGGGACCAGCTACTTCGTGCAGGACGCCTTCAAGAGCGATCTCTTCGTGGTCGCGGCCCGAGAGGGCGAGACACTCCGGCTCTGCGTGGTGCCCCGAGAGAGCGCGGGCCTGACCCTCGAGCAGGATCAGATTCTCGACCTGACCCGCGACCAGGCCACCCTGCGCTTCGAGGGGGTGACGGTGCCCGAGGCGGCCGTGGTCTGCGAAGACGCCGCCGCTGCGCTGCGCCGGGCATGGCCGGCACTGCTCTGCGTCGTGAGTGCCGATCTGTGCGGCACCAGCGAGTGGCAGCTCCAGACCACCGTCGAGTACGCCAAGAGCCGCAAGCAGTTCGAGCGACAGCTGGGCTTCTTCCAGGCCGTGAAGCACCCGCTGGTCGACGCCATGATCGACATCGACCGCGCGCGATCGCTCCTCTACCACGCAGCCAGCCTCGTGGATGCCGGGCACCCCGATGCGCTCAACGCCGCGCGCATGGCGAAGAGCGCCGCCTCGGATGCGGGCGCCTACGTGTCCGGCCGCTCGGTGCAGCTCCACGGCGGCATCGGCTTCACGTGGGAGTGCGACATCCACCTCTTCTTCAAGCGCAGCCTGCACAACCAGACCCTCTACGGTGATGGCGTGCACCAGCGGCGCCACCTGGCGGACGCCCTGATCGGGCCGATCGCCAGCTAGCTGGCGATCGGCCCTGGGGAGGGAGGCCGGATGAGTGAGAAGGTGTGCGTCGTGACCGGGGTGGGCCCGGGAACGGGCGCCGCACTCGCGCGACGATTCGCTGCGGGATACCGCGTCGCAATGCTCGCGCGCGACGCCGAGCGTCTGACCGCGCTCGAGCGGGAGATCCCGAACGCGAAGGCGTACCCCTGCGACGCCTCGAACCAGGCCCAGCTGGAAACGACCATCGAGAGCATCCGCGAGGAGCTGGGCGAGCCCGAGGTCCTGCTCCATAACGCCGTCGGGGGCGCCTTCGGCGACTTCCTGCAGATCGATCCCGAGGTCCTGCGCCGGAACTTCGAGATCAACACGATGGCGCTCCTCCACCTGGGCCGGCTGCTCGCCCCCGCCATGATCGAGGCCGGCCGCGGCGCCATCGTCGTCACCGGAAACACCTCGACCTATCGGGGCAAGTCCTTCTTTGCCGGCTTCGCGCCGACCAAGGCGGCCCAGCGCATCCTGGCCGAGTCGATGGCCCGCACCCTGGGTCCGAAGGGCGTGCACGTCGCCTACCTCGCCATCGACGCCGTGATCGACGTGCCCTGGACGCGCAAGCGCCAGCCGGACAAGCCGGACGCCTTCTTCTGCAAGCCCTCGGACATCGCCGAGGAGTGCTGGCACCTGGCTCACCAGCCGCGTTCGGCCTGGACCTTCGACGTGATGATCCGGCCGGACGGAGAGAGCTGGTAGGCCCTTCCACGCGAAGAGCCCGCCCCGGTCTGCACCGGGACGGGCTCCTGGTTCGCGGTGGACGGTCGCTTAGGCCGCTTCGAAGAGCGAAGCGAGGCCCTGGCCGCCGCCGATGCACATGGTCACGATGCCGTAGCGCTTGCCCTGGCGCTTCAGCTCGCGAAGCAGCTGGCCGGTCATGCGCGAGCCGGTCATCCCGAAGGGGTGGCCGATGGAGATCGAGCCGCCCAGCGGGTTCAGCTTCTCGTTCGGGATCTCGAGCTGGCGCTGGCAGTAGAGGAGCTGGGAGGCGAAGGCCTCGTTCAGCTCGACGATGTCGATGTCGTCCATCGTGAGGCCGTGGCGCTCGAGCAGCTTCGGAACGGCGAAGACCGGGCCGATGCCCATCTCCTCGGGACCGCAGCCCGCCACCGCCGTGCCGCGGTAGATGCCGAGCGGCTCGGCGCCCAGCTGCTTGGCGCGCTCGGAGCTCATGAGCAGGGTCGCCGAAGCGCCGTCGGAGAGCTGGGACGCGTTGCCGGCGGTGACGGTGCCCCCCTCTTCGGCGGGCTTGAAGACCGGCTTCAGGCCGGCGAGCCCTTCGAGGGTGGTCTGCGGCCGGTTGCACTCGTCCACCTCGACCGTGAAGTCCTCGTCGTAGGGCTCCTCGCCCTTCTTCTGGACGCGCCGGGTCACCTTCATCGGAGCGATGTCCTCGGCGATCTTGCCGGCGTCCGTCGCGGCGGCGTAGCGCTGCTGGCTCTGCAGCGAGTAGGCGTCCTGGTCCTCGCGGCTGATGCTGTAGCGCTCGGCCACCACCTCGGCGGTCACACCCATGGGGAAGTAGAGGCCGGGGAAGCGATCCTTGGCGGCCGCGTTCACCATCCGGCTGGTGTTCTGGCTGCCGTCCTGCATCATCGTGATCGTCTCGACGCCCGCACCGATGGCGACCTCCGCACCCTCGTGGATGATCTGATGCGCGGCCATCATGATCGCCTGGGAGCCGGAGGAGCAGAAGCGGTTCACCGTGGTCGCCGCGACGGTCTTCGGGAAGCCCGCGGCCATGGCGGCGATCCGCGCGGTGTTCATCCCCTGGCAGCCTTCCGGCATGCCACAGCCGACGATGACGTCCTCGATCTCCTCGGGGTCCAGACCGTCCTGGCGGGCCGCGACCTCGCGCAGCACGTGGGCGGTGTAGTCGACGGGCTCGGTCAGGTTGAACGAGCCGCGGTGGGCCTTGGTCAGACCGCTGCGGACACTGTCGACGATGACGGCTTCTCGGGCCATGGGGGAACCTCCAGTCCGCCCATCCTGCGGGGGCGGGTGAATAGGGGCACAAGGCCCAGATAGTGGCAGTTCAAATGCCAGAAGTCAAAAAACGAATCAGCGACCGGACGCCTGGGCCCGGCCGAAGGAGGGACGGTCATAGCAACGGTCGGCCCATTCGGAAACGTGCGGGTAGCCGCTGTAGTCGTAGCCCGCGAAATGGGCCAGGGAGAGGACACCTGCCACGTTGAGATCGGCAATCGTGAAGTCGTCGCCGAGGAGGTAGGCGCGATCGGCGAGGTGGGCGTCGAGCACGCGGAGTGGTCTCGCCAGGGCCGCCTCGGCTTCGGACACGGCCCCGGGCCGGCGCTTCTCCTCCGGGAGCATCACACCGTGGATGACCATTTGCATGAGATGCGGCTCGAGCTCGGAGATGGGCCAGACGCTCCACTGCCAGGTCCGCGCCTCGTCCGCCGGATCGGCGGGATAGAGCGCGCCGCCATGGGTCTTCGCCAGGTAGAGGTTGATGGCCATCGACTCGAACAGGGTGAGCTCGCCGTCCTTCAGCGCGGGCACGCGACCGTTCGGGTTGATCGCCAGGTACTCCGGCGTCTTCGACTCCTTGCCGAAGTGCGTCGGCACGTGCTCGTGGTCGATGCCGACCTCTTCGATCGCCCAGATCGAGCGCAGGGCCCGCGAGGTCGCAACGCCGTAGATGGTGGGCTTGCCCACCTAGACTTCCTCCGATCGGCGGGTCGCGGCGAAGACCAGCAGGGCCGCGATGATCGCCTCGATGGCGATGAACTGGGTCGCGAAGGGTGCCCCGTGGAAGACCGTGGAGAGGCTGCGCACGACGGCGGCTCCACCCAGCAGGATCGCCCCCGCGAGTAGCCATGGGCGCTCCCGTCGAATCGCCCCCAGGAGGATGAAGGTGCCGAGGCCCAGGAAGAAGGCGCCCATGTCGCCGATCTGGGTGCTCCTTCCGACACCGTCGAGCAACGGCATGCCCAGGCCTTCGGCCGCACTGGCTGGAGCGAAGAGCCACCCAGCTCCCTGGAGGAGGAAGAAAGCACCGAGGATGCCTACGATCACGCGAAGCGGGGTGTTCATGAGGGGGCTCCTCCCAGGGGTCCGTCGATCACTGGACTTCGAAGCTCACCGAGGCCACCTCGCGACCTCCGCGATCCGTGTCGTGGACGCGGATGTCGTAGCTCCCGGGTGCCGCCGGCGCCTCGAACGAGAGCTGTCCGCGGGTCTTGCCCTCCAGTCGGCGGTAGGCGAGGTCGTGGCCGTCGTTCCGGGCTTCGCTCCCATGCTCGACGGCTGAGGGCACGATTCCCGCCCAGGCGCTGGGATCGTAGGAGACGGGGGTCGTGAAGCTCACGACCATCGCCTCTCCCGGTGCGTAGCTCGCCTTGTCCAGCGAGACCGTCGCATCGGCTCCCTCCGCGACCTCGAACGCGACGTGGGCGACCTCCTTGCCGCGGTCGTCGGAGTCGTTCAGGCGCAGGTCGAAGGGGCCCAGCTCGGACGGCGCGAAGAACTCGAGGGTGCCCTCGGTCCTTCCGTGGAGCTTCTGGTAGGTCAGGTCGTGGGCGTCGTTCGTGGGCTCGCTGCCGTGAGCCACCTCGGAGGGGACGATGCCGAGCCAGGCGCCCGAAGGCGGGGCTTCGGCGAGCTCGAAATGCAGCGGGATCCTCTCGCCCGGCAGGAACACCTGCTTGTCCAGCCAGAGCCTGGCTGCGACGTCGCGCACCCGGAACGAAGCGTGGGCCACCTCGTTGCCGAAGCCGTCGTGGTCATGGAGCCGCGCATCCCACTCGCCAGCACTGGCCGGGGAGGCCAGCGTGACACTGCCCTCGGTCCTTCCTCCGAGGCGGGCGTAGACGACGTCGTGGTCGTCGTTGCGGGCCTCGCTGCCGTGGGGAATGGCACTGGGAACGAAGCCGATCCATGCCGACGGATGGAACGGCTTCTCCGTCTCGAAGTGGACGACGACCGGCGAGCCCGGACCGAACTCATCGGCATCGAGCCAGACCCGCCCCTGGCCCGCCTCCGGCGGAACCTCGCGCACGACCCGCACGGCATCCCGAAGGGCCTCCCCGAGCTGGGCGGCGTTGTCGGCCGAGAGGAACTGTCCGCCGGTCTTCTCCGCCAGACAGGTCAGGGAAGCGCGCTGCTCGCCGGTCAGGTCGAACCCGATCACGTGGGCGGTGAAGTCGACGCCGGTCCTCTCCAGGCTCTCCGCCAGAGAGCAGAGATCGACGCCACAGGTCTCTTCGCCATCGCTGACCAGGATCACGGTGGCCTTCTCCTCGACGTAGCGAAGCTCCTGGGCGGCACGTCGTACGGAGGCTCCGAGAGGCGTCTTGCCCTTGGGTTGGATGGTCTCGATCGCGGCGAGGATGCGGTCGGAGGCCAGGGGCCCCACGGGCACGAGGGTCTCGATGTCGTCGCAGTCGCCCTTCTGACGATGGCCATAGGCGACGAGGCCGAGATCCACCGTCGGATCCCAATCCGCCAGCAGCTCCCGCATCACGTCCCGCGCGATCTCGATCTTGGTGCGGCCCTCCAGCTGCCCCCACATGCTGCCCGAACCGTCCAGCACGATGATCGATCGCTTCGCGTCATCCGCTACTCGCGGGTGAGGCCGTCGCGGCCGCCAGGCCGATCCAGACCAGGGCCCAGCCCACGGCGACCGCTCGCATTCGTGCCCTCCCTCTCGCCGGAATCACGGTCGAGGTGGCGCGACTATAGTTGCCCGGGAACACCCCCGCCGGCCATTGCCGCGGCCGCGTCGGGCTCGGCCCGGTCGAAATCCACGAAGATGGGCGAGGACCAGGCTCGGGCCTCGGTCTCCGCCAGGCAGTCCTCGTCGGCCGGCGTGTCTCCGGCACAGGCGGAGACCGAGATGCAGCGCCCGCTCTCGTCGCGTTCGCAGCCGAGGGGGTTGCTGCCGTGGATCGCCAGGGAGGGCGCTTCGATGGCGCGCACGTAGTAGACGGCGTCGCGCCCCGTCTCCGTGAACTCCGGGTCGTCGAACTCGACGGCGCAGCCCTGCCCGTCGGCGGGGCACTCGAAGACGCGCCAGGCGTCCTCGACCAAGGGCTCGATGGGTTCGTCCGCCCTTTCCTGGGGTCGGATGCGCACGACCTCGATGCGGGTGATCGGACGGCGGCGGTCCGAGGGGTGGTAGCA
Organism: Deltaproteobacteria bacterium; assembly: GCA_002687015.1. Lineage (GTDB taxonomy): Bacteria > Myxococcota_A > UBA9160 > UBA9160 > UBA6930. The sequence continues at coordinate 6,625 of NYZB01000116.1, read as the reverse complement.
CTCCCCGAGGCAGAGCTGCTCGATCCGCTCCTCCCCGAGCGCAGCGACGGTGGAGTCGGGGCAGCCGGGCTTCGGCTCGAAGGAGCCCAGGGCACGCGCTCGGAAGCGCGGCGTCTCGTTGCGCTGCGTCTTCGCGCCCATCGGCAGGACATCCTCGTCGACGAGCTCGAACCAGAGCAGGATGCGCGGACCGCTGGTCGCGTAGACCTCGCCCTTCTGGAGCGCGTCCCAGATCGCCTGCCGATCCCGTCCCTCGGAATGCACGGCGACGAGACCGCCCGTCACGAAGAAGGCGTTGGCTCTCTCAGACTCGAAGAGACCGAGGGGGTTGCGGGTATCGCCCGTGAAGGGCACGGATTCCGCGACCGGCTCGCCCGCGCTCTCGGTACCGAATACCGAAGGGCCTCTTTCTCCGGAGCCTCCGCGCCCTTCCGTCATGTCGCCCCGGGCGAACTCCTTGTAGCCGGTTCCGGGCCGCGCGCCGTGGTTGTCGCTCGAGCCGAGGAAGCCGAACGCGAAGCGCCTGGGTGCGGCGGGATCGTCGAAGTTGCGGAGCGCCAGGATGTACTGCACCGAGCCACGTGGTCGGTAGTTGAACGCGGGCTGGAAGCAGCCGGGGCACTGGCCGGAGTCGAGCCAATCGGCAGCGGAGTAGCCCGGGGCCGTGAGCCAGCCGCCCTGGAACCCGTCGACGTAGTGCTGCCGGGCCTTGCCAGCGCGGGCAGCGCACTCCTCCGCCGCTCCGCCCAGCTCGAGGCAGCGGCCCTGGATCAGCTCCCCGCTCCGCCAGCACGAGGGCAGGTAGCCGTCCTTGGGCTCGGGGCAGCGGAAGCCGCCCTCCGCCCTGCGCTCGACCTCCTTCCACCTGGGAAAGACCTCGGAGGCGCCGTGTCCGGAGTAGATCTCGACCAACCTCTGCAGCTTCGGGTCGTGACCGGGTAGCTGCTTCGCCCAGTCCGAGCCGGCCGGCGTGTAGATTCCCCAGGCCGTTCCGTGGGGGATCACGAGCGCCGGCAGGTCCCAGTCGTTGAGCTTCGCGTAGAGCTCCTCGGGCGTCGGCGCGCTCTCCACGCAATCGGTGGGAAGCTCGCGGACCGGCACGCCCGTCGGGCATGGGGGCGCACCGGCGACCTCGCGCAGCAGACGCGTGAAATCGCGTCCGCGCTCGCCGTTGACCGCCGCCAACACGCTTCGGACGTGGAGGGGAACGATGTCTCCGATGCCGCCCTGCTCGTTGCTCCTCGAGGAGATGGGTCGCGCGGGGATCTCCTCGTCGTCGGTTCCCAGCAGCACCACGTTCTTGTGTCCGTAGTGGTTGTCGGGACGATCGCCGATGTGGCTCCACTCCCAACCGAGGTAGGTGACCAGATCGGGGTTCGCGGGATCACCGGCCACGGCGTTGCACTGGCGAACCGACTCCACCGTCTCCTTCCAGAGGCGCGGTGTGATGTTCTCGGCGTGGTCGTTGATGGACCAGAAATCGAGGGCCGAGCAGTAGCGCGCGAAGTCGCAGGCATCGGCGGGAGGATGAGTGCCGTTGCCCCCGGCCATCGGAAGACTCATGAGAAAGGCATCGAAGCTGAAGGTCGTGTGGACGTGGAAGTCCCCGAACAGGATCTGCTTGGGACTCTCCGTGCCGAGGGCCTCGGCATCTCCGATCTGCTGGCGGGTGCGGGCCTCGAGGATCTCCGCAGCCACCCGCTTCGGGAAGACCTCTCCGCGGTGCTCGGACGAGCCGAGCCAACCCGCACCGCCGGCGAGGAGCCAACCGACGCCGGCCGCCACCGCCAGGAGAAGCAACGCGACCCATCGGAACATCCCGCCCTCCTTTGCAATCCGTGCTTGCAGGTACTGACAGCCCAAATGACAATATCACAGCTCCCGTGGGCTACCTTCGAGGCACGGGGGGTGGAATGCACCGGACCCTGCGAACCCGAGCCCATGGGGCCCGAGCCCATCGCGCACGGCTCGCACTCGCCGTGCTCCTGGCATGCCTCTTTGGACCCCTCGGCGGGCTCGGATGCCATGAGAGCGGTGGTCCCGAATCCGCCGTCGAGGTCCTGCGCGTGGCCCGTGACCCGGGCACGGGAAGCCCGGTGGTGCTGCTGCGCGAGATCGAGGGAGATCGGGTGTTGCCGATCTGGATCGGAGCGAGCGAAGCCTTCTCGATCGCCTCCAGGCTCGAAGGCCAGAGGCCACCGCGTCCCAACAGCCACGACCTGGCCAAACGCCTCGTGGATCAGCTGGAGGGAGAGGTGCTGCGCATCGTCGTGACCGACCTTCGCGAGGGCGTCTACTACGCGTTGATCCGGCTCGGCCTCGGCAGCCGGCAGTTCGAGATCGATGCGCGACCTTCGGACGCGATCGCCCTGGCGCTGCGCTACGACGCTCCGATCTTCGTGAGCGAGACGCTCCTCACACAACAGCCCACATCAGCCCCCGACCCGCAGGACGAGCCCCTACGACTCGAGGCAGCACCCGACCGGCAGGAGTCCCTGCATCACCTGTGATTTCATTGTGGTCTCCCGCCGGCGGCCCATCCACCGTCGGTGAGAGGGCAACGCAACGCGGGGTCTCCAACGACACGGCTTTCTCGGAGGAAGCCAGCCGGCGCGTTGACAAGGAATACCCCCAGTGGCAGGATCGCCTTGCCGGAGCGCGGCTCGCGCAGCTCCCGGTTGCGGAGCCCCCCCAATGAACCATTCCGAGCTCGCGTGGGAGTTCGCCGAGGTCTTCGGAGATCTGGAAACCGACCAGGTCAATGAGATGCTCGCAAAGAACGTCCCTCTCGAGACCCTCGAATTCTTCACCAGCTACGCGGAGAGTTTTGCCCAGTCCGAGGGCATGCTCAGCGAGACGGAGAAGCGCCTGCCCAACCTCATGCTCGTGGGCTACCTGCTCCGGGTGTTGGAAGAGCGCCTCCTCGAAGACGATCAGGGGCCCAGCTAGGAGTCAGCGTGGCGGGGGGCAAGCGCGAGATCCGGACGGACGACGCACCGGCACCGGTCGGGCCCTACTCCCAGGCCGTGGTGCAAGACGGCATCGTCTACGCCTCCGGCCAGATCCCGCTCGACCCCACCACCGGCAAGCTGGTCGAGGGCTCCATCGAGGCGCAGGCCGAGCAGGTCTTCTCGAACCTCCGCGCCGTGCTCGCCGCGGCCAACTCCTCGATGGACCGCGTGCTGCGGACCTCGATCTACCTGACCGACCTCTCGCTCTTCTCTCGCGTGAACGGCGTCTACGAGCGTCAGTTCGGCGAGGGCCCGAAGCCCGCGCGCAGCACGATCGGAGTGGCGTCCCTCCCCCTCGGTGCGGAGATCGAGGTGGACGTCATTGCCGCTCAGGACGAAACGCCCGTATGAGCACCGCGAGGCGGCTCGCGGAGTGCACTGCCCCTGAGCCCGATGCGGGCTCTTGAGCCACCCTCTCGGCGACGCCGCCACCCTCGAGCGGATCGCGAGGGCGCGCCACAGCGAGAAGACCGCCCCTGCTCTCGATGCACTGGCCTGGCATGAGTTCCGCAGCCTGCTCGAGGCCCGCAGCGCAGAGGGCGAACGCCCCTTCCTCGTCTTCCGGGGTGGGGACGCCGACCGCGTGTCGTGGAGCTACGCCCGATTCGCGGCCGCCGTGGAGGCCCTTGCCCGGCGGCTGGTGCACGAGCTGGGGGTGGCGAGGGGGGACCGGGTGGCCCTGCTCATGCACAACGACCCACAGGTCCCGATCAGCTGCTTCGCGTGCTGGAGGATCGGCGCCTGCGTCGTCCCCGTGAACCTGGGCGAGGACGACGACCGGATCCGCTTCGTGCTCGAGAACGCGCGCTGTGAGGTCGCCCTGGCCCTTCCCCAGCACGAGAGCCGCGCCCGCGAGCTGCAAGGGGCCCTCCCCGTACTTCGGCCCGTCGTGGTAGGCGACGACGACGAGGCGACCGGGAAGCCTTCCGACCTTCCCTCCCCCGAGCCCGAGGACGAGGCACTGATCGTCTACACCTCCGGCACCACGGGCGCACCCAAGGGGGTGGTCCTGACCCAGCGCAACCTGCTGGTCGACGCCGACGCCCTGCGGGGTTGGAACGACATCGATCCCGACACGCGGCTGATGTGCGTACTGCCCACCCACCACGTGAACGGTCTGATCGTCACGCTGGTCACGCCGTTCCTGGCCGGTGCCAGCACGGTCCTCGCACGGCGCTTCCAGACGACCCGGTTCTGGCAGTGGATGGCCGAGGAGAAGGTCCAGATCGTCTCGGTGGTGCCCACGCTGCTGGCCTTCCTGCTCGAGGACGGCGACTCGCACGAGGAGCTCGACCTCTCGGGCTTCCGCCACCTGATCTGCGGCGCGGGCCCCCTCACGGTGGAGCTGGCCGCGCGCTTCGAGGGGCGCTTCGGCTTCCGCATCCTCCACGGCTACGGGCTCTCGGAGACCACCTGCTACTCCTGCATGCTCCCGGTCGGGCTCTCGGCCGAGGCCCATCGCCGCTGGATGGAGGCGGAGGGCTTCCCTTCGGTCGGCGTACCCCTGCCACCGAACGAGATGACCATCCACGACCCCGGGGGCCAGGCCCTCCCGGAGGGCGAACGGGGCGAGATCGTGGTGCGCGGCGTGAACGTGATGCTCGGCTACTTCGGGCGCCCCGAGGCCAATGCCGAGACCTTTGCCCACGGCTGGTTCCGGAGTGGCGACGAGGGCTTCTTCCGCCGCGATGCGGAGGGACGTCACTTCTTCTTCATCACCGGCCGCCTCAAGGAGCTGATCATCCGAGGCGGTGTCAACCTCTCGCCCTTCGAGATCGACGAGGTGCTGAACCGCATCCCGGGAGTGGCCCGTGGGCTCGCCGTCGGGTTCGAGAACCGTTGGTACGGCGAAGAGGTGGGGGCCTACGTCATGCGCGAGGAGGGGAGCTCGATCGACGAGGCCGGGATCCTGGCGGCCTGCCGCAGCGAACTGTCCTACACCAAGTCGCCGAAGGTCGTCGTGTTCGGCGACGACATCCCGGTCACCTCCACGGGCAAGTACCAACGCGGCCGCCTTCGACCCCTCTTCGAGCCCTGGCGGGACGAGCAGTTCAGGGCGTAGGCGGGGGGCGGACCCATCAATCGGGATCCCAACGCCGGAAATCCCCCCGGGGGGCCGCTTCGCATGGCAGCTCCATGGGGGGATGGGTAGCTTTTGCGAGACTTGGCGCATTCTGGGCCTTGTCGCGCCCAGCGCGAGGCTCTCCTCGCCGATTCCCGGTCCCCGCCGCCGGGCGACCACCCCTTGGGGGTAGAATCCGTTCATGACCGATCGCGTCCCGATGACGCCCGAGGGCCATGCCCGCCTCGAGGTCGAGCTGAAGCGGCTCAAGAGTGAGGAACGCCCCAAGATCGTTCGCGAGATCGAAACGGCCCGGGCCCACGGCGACCTGTCGGAGAACGCCGAGTACCACGCGGCCAAGGAGCGTCAGGGGCACATCGAGGGCCGGATCTCGCTGTTGGAGGACAAGCTCGCCCGCGCCCAGGTGATCGACGGCACCGGCCAGGGCACCGACCGCGTGAGCTTCGGCGCCACGGTGGTGCTCTCGGATGCCGATTCGGGCGAGGAGGTGAGCTACCGCATCGTCGGCGAGGACGAGGCCGACGTGAGCCTGGGCATGATCTCCGTGACCTCCCCGATCGCGCGCGCCCTGATGGGCAAGGAGCTCGACGCCAGCGTCCAGGTGCGCGTCCCCAAGGGCATGCGGGAGCTCGAGATCCTCGAGATCCGCTTCGACCCACCCTCCTGACCTTGCGCTCCCTCGGGTTCAAGTTCAGCGCCCTGGTCGTGGCCCTGCTCGTCCTGGCGAGCCTTGCGCTCACCTGGATGGCAACCCGCCACGAGCGCCAGGCCCTGGAGGCGGAGGTCCGAAAGCGAGGCCAGGCCCTGGCCTCCAACCTGGCGGAGGACGCCAAGGTCCCCCTGCTCGAGGAGGACCAGCTGGCCCTCGAGGTGCTCGTCGGACACGCCGGCAACGAGGACGGGCTCACGGCCGCGCGGCTCCTGGATCGAACCGGAACGGTGGTCGCCTCCCTCGATCGCTCCGAGACGGGTCTGGTGCTCGAGGCCCAGACGAACGGGGCCGGCGACGAGGTGCGCCGCATCGAGAACCTGCTCTGGATCGCGGCGCCCGTGGTCTACAGCGACGTCCCCGTCGGAGAAGCCCAGATCGCGCTCGACCTCCAGGTCCTGGTCGAGCCCGTGGTGACCGACAGCCAGGCCCAGCTCTCGGCCGTCGCCGCCGGGATCCTGGTGCTGGGCGTCGTCGGCGGAATCGGGTTCGTGGCCCTCCTCGTGGGGCCCATCCGGCGCCTCCGGGCCGGAGTGGAGCGACTCACGGACGGCGACCTCGCCACGCGGGTTCCAGCCACCTCCGGGGACGAGGTCGGCGAGCTCACCCACGCCTTCAACAAGATGGGAGAGTCCCTCCAGCAGAAGGAGCGGATCCAGAGCGCCTTCGGTCGCTACGTCAACGACTACGTACTCACCGCCCTGCTCGAGGGCCCCGCCGGCGAGCAGCTCCAGGGGGCCGAGCGGGAGGTGACGATCCTGTTCGCCGACATCCGCAGCTTCACACGCCTGTCCGAGGGCATGAAGGCCGGCGATGTGGTCG
>NYZB01000115.1 GCA_002687015.1 Deltaproteobacteria bacterium | reverse complement strand
CGGCGACGACGCCCAGGCGCTGCGCGCCCTGGCCCGTGGTCTGCAGGCGAGCGACACCCACGTCGCCGTCCTGTGCGCCCAGTGCCTGAGCGACACGGGGAGCCCACGCGTGGTGCCCCTGCTCGCCGAGGCCCTGCGCGCCGCGGTCGATGCGCGCGACGTCGAGACGGCCAGGCAGCGAATCCGCGCCCTCGGCGACCTGGGCCGGCCCGAGGGCGCACGGGAGCTCGGTGCGCTGCTCTTGCGCAAGGGCCTGCGCGGCCGGCGCCGGCTGCGCGAGCTGAAGCTGGCCGCAGCCCAGGCCCTGGGGCGCCTACCGGGTGACGAGGCCGTCGGTGTGCTCTCCCAGGCCGCCCAGCTGCGCGACGCCCAGGTGCGCGAGGCCGCCCAGGTGGCCCTGGAGCGGCGCTCCGGCTCGCCGGGCCAGGGCCAACCCCCAGCAGGGCCAACGGCCGCCCGTTGACTCCCCGTTGAGAACCGCTCCATAGTCTCCGTACCATGGTGTCGCCGAGGCGGAGAGCCCCGGGCGCGTTCGGCGTTCGGCGTTCGGGAGCAACGGGTGTCGTGTGCCCGCAGCGCACTGGCCTTGCGCCGGCAGAGCGCTGCGTTCCCGGCCCGGCGCCTCGCCCCCGTGGCGACCGCATGGCTCGCGCTGGTCCTGGCGGCCTGCGTCGGCCCCGGTGCGGACGACCTGCGCGCGGCCCGCGAGGCCCGCGCGCGCGGAGACCTGCCGGCGGCCCACCAGCACTACGGGGCCGTGTTGGCGGTCGCCCCGGGGCATGCCGTCGCGACCCAGGAGAGGGACGAGCTCCGGCGAGAGCTGGTCGGTGCAGCGAAGGGCCGCGCTCGCAGCGCCGCCGAAACGAGCCCGGGGGCACCGGGCCTGCGCCAGGCCGTCGCCATCCTGGAGGCGGCGCAGCCCTACGATCCGTCGGGGAGCCAGCTGCGCGAGGCGCTCGCCAACTGGCGCGAAGCCCTCGGCCGCATCGACTCGGAGAACCGCGCGCGCGCCACCCAGGTTCGTTCCGCGCTCGCGGCGCGGCGCCCCGAGCTGGCGGCGAGCACCCTGGCCGAGATCCGGATGCGCGATCCGGAGTTTGCCGATCTCGCCGAGCTGGAGGCCGCCCTGCGAAGGGCGCAAGGAGATACCCTCGAGGAGGCTCTCTCGGCGGCGCTCGCCGCGACGGATCTGCCGGCCGCACGCCGGGCCTTCGAGCAGCTGGAGCAGCTCGAGCCGGCCCGGGCCGCGGCCCGCCGGGCGGGCTTCGAGCAGGCCGAGCTGGCCTGGCTGGAGGCGCGCTCCGTCGCCGATCGCGCGGCCGGCCGCTTCTTCACCGCCGTGAGTCGGATCGAGGAGAGCCCGGCCCGGGCCCGCGCCGGGGACCTCCTGGCGGGCCTGCGCCGCGAGGGCGCCGACCACTACGCCCGCCAGGCGGAGCTGCGCCTCTCCCGGGGCGAGAGCGCCCGCGCGCTGCTCGAGGCGGTCAAGGGCCTCGAGCTCCAGCCCGGGCATGCCCGACTCTTCGCCGCGCACCGGGACGCCCGCGACCTGGAGATGGCGGGGCTGCAGACCTACCTGGCGGTGCCGACCTTCGCGGCGCCCTCGAAGCGGCCCGACCTCGGAGCCCAGTTCTCGGACGCATTGATCAGCCACCTCTTCCGGGTCCTCCCCTACGGCATCAACATCGTCGAGCGCGAGAAGATCGACCTGCTGGTCCGGGACCAGGATCGCGGCCTCGCCGAGCTGGGCGAGCTCCTGAACGTCGACCCGATCGTCTCGGGCAACGTCTCACTCATGACGATCGACCGGCAGGAGTCGAGCCAGGAGAGCCTGGCCCGGGTCGAGGTCGGAACCCGCCAGGAGCCGAACCCGGCCTACGAGATCGCGCTGCGCGCGGCCCGCGCGAACCTGCCGGCGCCCGGCCGTACCCCCGAGCCGCTGCCTCCGGCCACGATCACCGCGCCCCTCCACGAGACGGTTCGCTACCGCAAGGGTGCCACCACGCTGAAGGGGTTCGCCACGGTGGCCGCCCGAATCTTCAACACGGCGAAGGCCTCGATCGAGTACGCCCAGGAGTTCAACGCGCGCACCACTGCCAGCGACAGCTGGCAGGACGGCGTCGATGGGACCGACATCGTCGGGGATCCGCTCCAGCTGCCGACCGAGACCGAAATCACCGAGGCCCTGCGCAACCAGCTGGTCGAGCAGGTCGCCGCCGTCATCGAGGCCCAGTTCGAGGCGCGCCACCGCCGCTACCTGGAGGATGCGCGCTACCGCCTGAGCCGTCGCGAGCCCGAGCGCGCCATGGAGCCCCTGGCTCGCGGCTTCCTCTACTGTGTGAAGGCGCGCGTGGCCGAGGACGACGAGCACTTCGTCGCGCTGCGCGAGCTGATCTCGGAGCACACCGAGTCGGGCTTCCTACCCGATCTCCCGGGCCTGGCCGAGGCAGACGAAATGCCGACCGAGAAGGAGACGCCGTGAAGCCCACCCGAGCGCTGGCCGCTGTCGGCCTTCTCCTGGTCCTGGCAGCCGGCGGGTGTCAGAGCTGCGACAACAACGGTCTGTTCCGGGTGCGTGCGCATCCGCGCGGGCGAGTTCCCCTCGAGCAGGTGGAGCGCCTGGTCGCCCGGGACAAGACGGCGGCCAAGGCCGTCTACTACGTGAGCCACCGGCACGGGCGCGTGCCCTCGGGCCAGCTCGAGATCCAGGTGAACCTGCAGAGCCGCCAGAAGAAGGGCGGGGGGATCTGGCTCGAATGGAAGTGCGTGTTCACCGACGAAGGCCAGTTCCCGATCGAGGAAACCGAGTGGCACCCCTTCCTGCTGGAGGCGTCCGTGGTCCACACAGTCACGGCGAAGAGCATCTCGCCCGAAGCGGCCGACTACACCTTCCACCTTCGGACGGTGCCGTGATGCGGCCCGTCGTCGCTGTCGCGCTTCTCGCCGTGGGCCTCCTCTTCGGCGCGTGCACGGCGTGCCAGGACCCGATCATGCGCGATGCCATCGGCGTGCGTCCCCAGGGCGGGCAGCTGCCCGAGCCGGTGGTCGAGCAGGCCGCCCTGGATCACGGCGGCTCCTTCGAATCCGAGACGCTGGCCAAGCGCCGGCAGGCGGAGATCGCGGGCAAGGGGTCGTGCTGGTCGTCGGCCCGATCCAGGCCGAACAGGTGCCTCCCCACCTCGATCCGCCGAGTGGCAATGCGGGCGCGGCGCTACGTGCGGCGATCGAGGCCGCGCTGCAGGCGGACACCCGGCTCTCGCTGGTCGAGGCGCCCAGCGAAGGGCTCTCGGGCGACGCACCGCGGCCGGACCTGGCCCGCAAGGGAATCCGCTACGTGGTGAAGGGCAACGTCAACTACCAGCAGGAGACCAGTGAGGTGCGGGTCTTCCTGCGTGCGGTCGACACGGGCTCGGGAAAGATCGTCGACGTCGCATCGGCGCGGGGCCAGGACCCCCTGCAGGTCTCGAGAGAGGCCGCGCGGGGTCTGGCGGGCAAGCTCGGCGGCCGTCTGACGGGAGGTGCGGGATGAGGAACCATCTGCCGAAGCTCATGGTCGGCGCGCTCGTCGCGGGCAGCCTCGTGGCCTGCGCCGGCCAGCCCGTCCAGCGCACCCAGCGGCGTCCCATCGAGGCGCTGCCGCTGCGCATCTACTCCGACACCATCACCGTCCAGGACTTCCGGCGGGTCTGCGATGCGCTGGCCCGCGACCTGATCGTCCAGCCCTTCATCGCATCCTCCGGGCGGCCGCCCGTCGTCACGATCCGCTCGCTCCAGAACAAGACCGAGCTGGACCTCGACCTGGAGATCTTCCAGGAGACGGTGCGCGTCAAGCTGATGCAGCACGCCCGTGGCGCCGTCTTGTTCCGCGACGACGTGTCCTACCGCGACATCGTGGAGGAGCGCCTGCGTCAGAGCGAGAACGAGATCCAGATCACGCTCACCGACACGAAGGTGCAGAAGTCTCGGCTTCAGCGCCTCGGCGCGCTCCGAATCGGGGCTCAGCCGCGCAGAGCTCGAACGCCGCCGCGGGCTGGTGGCCGGGCACAGCACGGACCTGCGCGAAGCGCGGAAGACCGTGGAGGACGTGAGCCGCGTCGATCACGACGAGGTCGTTCCACATCTCGTCACCGACTGGGTGAAACGCATGGTCAACCGGGAGCCGTGGCTCGAATCCGCGACCGACGGAATCGGCGACTTCCCACCGCCGCCCTTCCGGCGTCTCACGGACGACGAGCTCGCGATGCATGCGCTGCGCCTGCGCAACTGGCTCGACAAGGCCCTCGATGCCCTGGAGGACGAGGACCAGCGCCTGAAGGTCGAGCTGGCCCTGATCGGCAGCACCGGCTCCGGGCCAGCGGCCGGCCCGCCGGCCCTGGATTCCCTGACCCTGTCGGCGCCCGATCCCCGGCAGCTGGCCAGCGGAACCCTGGTGCTCGAGATCGGCATCCCGGTCCAGCTGAAAGCCACAGCCGTTCCCACGGGCAAGACGGGCGAGGACTGGACCCGGAAGGTCCGCTGGAGCTCGACCCATCCGCGCATACGCGTCGACGACGGCGAGGTCCTCGCCAACGGCGTCGCCAGGGGCGTGCTCCGCGCGCGGACCTGGGACGGGCTGCACGTCGCCCAGATCGATGTCGACGTGATCCGGCCCGAGATCTCGATGACCCGCACCGCCGATCCCATGGAGATCCCGGCCGGGAAGACGGCCGACGTCCGGTTCAGCTACGTGCTGGAGAACACCGGCACCGTCCCGCTCGAGGACATCAAGATCGCCGACCCGCAGTGCGCCGGCGCCTTCTCGTCCACGGGCCGGTCCAGCCTCGACCCCGGCCAGACGGACACCTGGTTCTGCACCGCGACGGCCGTGGCCGCTCCGCTGAACAGCACGGCGACGGCGAGCGGGGCCTATCGCCTCCTCGTGACCCGCCGCACCGCGACGACGGCGTCGATCCTGATCGCCCTGGGGCCGGAGCGCGATCCGCCGGACCTGAACATCACGACGCCGGCGCCCTTCGAGGTCGTCACGGGAGAAGACGTGGTCGTGACCGGTACGGTCACCGACGGCGGCCGGGGGGACAGCGGCATCTCCCTGATCTACGTGAACAACGAGGCGATCGTCGTCGACCGGCCGATCGGCGCCGCCGCGATCCCGCTGACCGGCGCCGGGGCGGACGTGGTGAACTGGAGCTTCACCCTGAAGGTCCTGCCGGGACAGACCAAGATCAAGGTCGAAGCCTACGACGGCAGCGTGAACCGCAACCGGGCCGAGCGGAACGTCGACGTGATCTACAAGCCGCCGGTGGATCCCGCGCTGGCCAGCCTGACGATCACGCCGGACACGCTGACCCTGGCCCCTGGGGAGACCGCGGCCTTCACGGCGACGGCTCTCTACATGGACGGCACCACGAAGGACGTCACCACCGACGTCGACGCGACCTGGACGGCCAGCAATCCCTTCACGGCCGCCTCCCCCGGCAGCCACGACGTGACGGTGATCTTCGGTGGCAAGATGGCCAGCGCCACGGTCACGGTGAGCGGCGTGCCGCCGCCGCCGCCGGACACCTGCGACCCGTCGCCCGGCGGCCCACCCGGCGGGCTCTTCAACATCCTCTTCCGCCCCGACGGCACGGGCCGGGACAACTGCTTCGCGTTCATGGTCGCGCGCGTGGGCAGCCGCTACCTCGACAGCCAGGGCGTGCTCACCCCCGCCGCCACCCGGGAGGGCTGGTCCGTCGATACCGCCTGCGGCGACGGGCCCTACGACGGCTCCTCCTGGGCGGACCCGAAGACCGTGAACGCCCGTATGATGGAGCTCTCGGTCTACGGAGGCGACGCCTACGGCTGCCGCGAGCCGGCGCGCTTCGCGCCGCCGACGATCGGCGCCGGACAGGTCAGCCCGATCCCGCCCGGCATGCCGGCCTACGGAATCTGGCGGCGCAACCGCGTGGGCTTCCCCGCCAACTGCTTCGAGTTCGTGTCGGCGCCGATCGAGTCCGCGCCCAAGTACGACGGCAAGAGCGGCTACGTGCGCGAGCCCAACTACTTCGGCCCCTGGGCGAAGATCGACGTCAGCAAGATCACCAGCCAGCTCTCGCCCTACGAGAGCGACGAGTACGGCTGCTTCCGCGATCCCGACGTCGTGGCCCTGGCGATCGCCCCCGCCAGCAGCAGCGTGGCGATCGGCCAGGAGGTGACGCTGGTCGCCCTCGCCACCATGTCGGACGGCTCGCTGCGCGACGTGACGAACGAGGCTCGCTGGTCGGCGGCGCTGCCCTGGAGCTCACCCGTGGCCGGGAGCTTCGGAGTGTGGGCCAAGCATTCGGGCATCGAGGCCGAGGCCACGATCGAGGTCGCCGAGCCGACCGCGGTCAGCCTGGCCATCTTCCACCCGGGCCTGGTGCTGGCTCCGGGCGAGGGCGCCTCCTTCCGCGCCGAGGCCACGATGTCCGACGGCAGCACGCGCGACGTGACCACCGAGGCGATCTGGAGTCCGGCCGACCACTTCACCGCGCCCGCCCTTCCCGCGGGCGCGGCTTCGGAGACGCATACCCTGAGCGCCGTCTATCTGGGCCTCACGGCCAGCGTGGACGTGGAGGTGCGCCTCCCCGCGGCGGCCGCGCCCGCTCCCGCGCTCACGATCACCTCGGTCGTCATCGCCGGTGCCACGGGCAGCGCACCCATCGAGGGCAACGCGCTGGTCGGCAGCGTGGTCTTCGACGCGAACTTCGACGGCATGGCGGCGGTGAAGTGCAGGCGCCAGTCGGACGGCCACGACGGGGGCGGACTGCAGCTCATCGGCGTGAGCTCCGGCAGCAACTCCGTCGATTGCCTCTTCCCGGCGATGTCCCGCACCGGGCACCCGGTGAACGACCAGGTGTTCTTCGAGGTGAGCGATGGCGACAAGGCCAGCGACAGCCGCACCGGGCTCTTCGCCTGGCAGCGCGGCGACACCTTCGGCGGCATGAACGTGAGCGACGCGAAGAGCGGCAAGAGTGCCGGCCCCTTCCGCATCGGCGCCACCCTCGAGGTGGCCACCCAGTGGGCCCTGCAGACTTTCGGGGCGACCTCCCGCGACATCCTCTACCTGGCGAACGGCGTCGAGTTCCATCGCGAGACGGTCACGACCGGCACCTCGGCCAACCTGGCGCACGGGCCGGTCTCCCTCGCGCTGAACCCGAAGCTGCGCGGCCGGGTCAGGCTGGAGGTCCGGCTCTTCCACCCGGATGGCTCGCGACAGATCGGCGAGACGACGGTGCGCACCATCGATGTGAAGGACAAGATCGTGGCCGCGGCCGTGACGACCGGCCAGGCGGGCAGCGTGGTGAACGGCGTGCCGGCCACGCAGACCGTCTTCGTCCCGGTCACGATCGAGCTGGGCGAAGACCTGGAGGGCACCCGCCGGCTGGTGCTCACCCGGGATGACGGCGCCGTGCTCGGGCGGGACGCCTTCCAGTCGAAGGGGGGCACGACCGCGAACCGCGCCTTCAGCTTCGATACCCGCGGCTGGACGATCGGACGCCACACATTGAGCGTTCGCCTCGTGGACCCGGGCGGAAACAAGGATCGGGAGCTGATCGACTTCCGGGTGAAGGAGCCGGCCCTGATGCCGGCCGCGCGCCGCACCGGGGGGCTCCCGGACCAGATCTGCCAGGACGGGCACATCCACATCCGGGTCTACGACTACGCGTCGAAGGACGACGACATCATCTCGGTGGCCGTGGACGGCGTGACGGTGGCGACGCTGAACCTGAACCAGTGCAAGAGCGCCCCCTGCATGGTGCACGAGCTCCAGCTGCCGCCCGGCGGTCGGTCCTCCCTGGCCGTGTTCGCCCACAACGAAGGGAGCTCCCCGCCCAACACCGCCCAGCTTCAGGTCGACGGTGCCTGCAATCCCGGCGGGGGGAAGTGGAGGCTCAAGACGGGCGAGTCTGCCGCGATCTTCATCTCGCGGCCCTGAGCTGGCGCTGGACATCCTGAGGCGGCCTCCTAGCCTTCTCGGCCATGCCGATTCTCGGGATCGACTTCGGCAGCCGGCGGCTGGGGCTCGCGGTCTCGGACGAGACCGGGCGGATCGCCCTGCCCTTGCCGCCGGTCGAGTGCGCGGGCGCCGAGAAGGACCTGGAGGCGATCGGAGCGCTGGCGCGGGAGCGCGCGATCGAGCGCGTCGTCGTCGGCCTGCCGCTGGGGCTGGACGGACGCAAGGGTGCCCAGGCCGAGGCGGCCGAGCGCTTCGCCGCCGCCCTGCGCGAGGGGCTGGGGCTGCCGGTCGAGCTGCTCGACGAGCGCTTCTCCACCCGCGAGGCCGAGCAGGCGCTGGAGGCCTCCGGCCGGCGCGGACGCAAGAAGAAGAAGGCGGTGCTCGATTCGGTCGCCGCGACGGTATTGCTGCGCACCTACCTGGAGCGGCGCGCGGGGGCCGCGGGTTGAGGATTGCCGTGACCCTCGTGTCCCTGGCGGTGGCCGCCGGCCTGATCGGCGCAGGGCTGGCCCTGCGCTCCGCGCTCGAGCCGGTCGGTCCGGACGAGCGCGAGCAGGTCTTCGTCGTCGAGGGCGGCGCGACGCTCTCCGAGGTCGCCGACGCGCTCGAGGGGGCGGGGCTCGTGCGCCGTGCATGGGCCTTCGAAGGCCTGGCCCGATTCGAGGAGGCGGGGGCCGACCTGCGCGCCGGCGAGTACGCACTCTCGCCCCACATGCGGCCCGCGGAGATCCTGGACCGGCTCACCCGCGGGCAGGTGCGCACGCATCCCGTGTCCATCCCCGAGGGCCTCACGGCGGTGCAGGTCGCCTCGCGTGTCGAGGAGGCCGGCTTCGGCAGCGCGCCGGAGTTCCTGGCCCTGGCCCGCGACCCCGCCTTCGTGCAGGAGCTCGGCCTCGAGGGAGAGACCCTGGAGGGCTACCTGTTCCCGGAGACCTACCGGTGGGCCCGGGGCGTACCCACCCGCGAGCTGATCGCGGACATGGTGGGCCAGTACCAGGCCGTGTGGAGCACCCTGGCGCTGCGAGCCGAGCAGCGCGGCCTCTCCCGTCGGGATGCCGTGATCCTGGCCTCGATCGTCGAGAAGGAGACCGGCGCGCCGGAGGAACGGCCCTTGATCGCCGGCGTGTTCCTGAACCGGCTGGCCCGCGGCATGCGGCTGGAGACCGACCCCTCGGTGATCTACGGCATCGCCGACTTCGACGGCAACCTGCGCCGGGTCCACCTCGAGGACGAGACCAACCCCTACAACACCTACCGGATCCCGGCCCTGCCCCCCGGACCCATCGCCAACCCGGGTGCCGAGGCCCTGCGGGCCGTGGTCGATCCGGCAGAGACCAAAGCGCTCTTCTTCGTGTCGAAGAACGACGGCACCCACCACTTCTCCAAGACCTACGCAGAGCATGCGCGCGCCGTGGATCGCTACCAGCGCGGGCGAAACCGCAGGAACCCCTGAGGACCCGATGACGACGCCGGACCCGGTCACCTACTTCACCGAGCTCTTCCCCGCCCAGTGGGCGCGCACGCTCCAGGACCAGGAGCGGGCCGTGAAGGACGCCCAGCGTCTGCTCGACGACATGCGGGCCGTGAACGCGACCCTCCAGGTCGAGGTGAAGGGCGAAGGAGGCGGCCGCTGGTCGCTGAACGTCGAGGATGGGGTCATGGCACCCGGGAGCGGCGCCGCGAACGCGCCCTTCCTGACCCTCGTGCTGGAGCGCCCGGACTTCGAACGCCTGGCGGCCGAGGCCGGGGACTCGCCCCTGGCCTTCCTGGGCGCCCTGGCCAGCCAGGGTGGCGACCTGAAGCTGACGGACTCGCGCATGCAGAACCTGGCGATGCTCCGCGGAACCCTGCGATTCGAGCTCGCCGGCGAGGCCGGCTTCGCCCTGCTGGCCCACTTCGGCGGCGATGCGCCCCCCGAGGAGCCGACCACGACGATCCGCGTGGAACGCGAAGCCTACGAGGCCCTGAAGGCCGGCGAGCTCGCCGCCCAGGATGCCTTCCTGTCCGGCCAGATCGAGCTCGAGGGCGACATGCAGCTCGCCATGCAGCTCGCCCTCGCCGTCCTCTCCCCCGAATGACCGCACCACCCGCCCATTGCCAACCAGGGGTCAGACCCCTTCGTCGGCGGTTGGCAGGTGGCGGCTAGCGGATGGCGACTTCCTTCAGGAGGTCGAGGTTGTCCAGGGCGCGGCCCGCGCCGTGGACGACGGCGGTGAAGGGGTCCTCGCTGCGCAGGATGGGCAGCTTGGTCTCCTGGCGCAGGATCTGGTCCAGGTCGTTGAGCAGCGAGCCGCCGCCCACCAACATGATGCCGCGGTCGACGATGTCGGCGGCCAGCTCCGGCGGCGTGCGCTCGAGGGTGAGATGCACGGTCTCGACGATCTGGCCGATCGGCTCGAGCAGGGCCTCGCGGATCTCCTCGCTGGTCGTGACCACCACCTTGGGGATGCCGGCCACCAGGTCGCGGCCCTTGATCTCCATGGTCTCGGTCTTCGCGGTGGGCGAAGCCGTGGCGATGTTGACCTTGCAGCCTTCGGCCGAGCGCTCGCCGATCAGCATGTTGTACTTGCGCTTGACGTAGTTGACGATCGCGTCGTCCATCGCGTCGCCGCCACAGCGGATCGAGCGGCTCGTGACGATGCCCGAGAGCGAGATCACGGCCACGTCGGTCGTGCCACCACCGATGTCGACGACCATGTTCCCGGTCGGCGCCGTCACGTCCAGGCCCGCGCCGATCGCCGCGGCCATGGGCTCCTCGATGAGGTAGACCTCGCGCGCTCCCGCCGAGAGCGCCGACTCCCGCACGGCGCGCTTCTCGACACTCGTGATGCAGGGCGGAACGCAGATCGCAATGCGCGGCCGCACCAGCTTGCGGCGGTTGTGGGCGCGTTGGATGAAGTAGCGGAGCATCGCCTCGGTGATCTCGAAGTCGGCGATCACACCGTCCTTGATCGGGCGGATCGCGCGAATGCCGCCCGGTGTGCGCCCGAGCATCTCCTTCGCCTCGTGCCCGACGGCCAGCACCTTGTCTCCGCGCCCGCTCGCATCCTTCGCCACGGCCACGACCGAGGGCTCCGAGCAGATCAGCCCCTTGCCCTTCACGTAGACCAGGGTGTTCGCCGTTCCGAGGTCGATGGCCAGGTCGCTCGAGAAAAGGCCGGCAATCGCGTCGAACATGGGGCAGCGCCTCTCCCGCCTCGGATCCGGGATGGACCCGGGGGTTCTTCCCGTATCGGCAGGAAGGGGCAGAAGTTGAGTGGCGGCCCCCCGGAAGCGGCCGGAATTGCGCGGGAAATGCCGTGCCCGGGTGCTGCCCGGGCTGGGGCATCGGCCCTAGGGCCGGCGCTCCCCGGGCTCGGCGGGCTGGGGCCTTTCCGGGCCCGCCTCGACGAGAAGGCCCAGGGCCTCCAGCTCGGCGGCCAGGGAGCCCATCTGGCCCATCAACGCGCCCATCTCCTCGACGAGGGTGCCGGTGCGCTCCTGCACCTGCCCCAGGTGGCCCTCCAGGGCCTCCACCCGCGCCGTCGAGGCCGCCAGGGACGCCTCGGCCGCCGCCAGGCCCGCCGCGAGCTGCGAGGCGCGCTGGGCCGTCACCCCCCAGCCGATCGCGCAGACCAGGGCGATCCCGACGGCGATCAGGCCGTAGCGGCCGAAGGGCGTGGTCTCCGCCTCGGCCGCCTCGGCGGCGGGGATCTCCGGGCCGCCCGCGTCGGGGACGGCCTTCAGATGGGGCCCTGCTTCACCCATGGCGTAGGAAGATAGCCCACGGAGTGACGCGCCGGGTCACGACTGGATGACGAGCTTCGACAGGCTGGTCTTGCGCAGGTTCGTCTTCTGGATCGTGCGCACCAGCTCGGCGACCTTCTCGGTATCGGTCTCGAAGGGGTTGTTGCAGATCACCCGGACGTTCAGGAGATTGCCGAGCCGGATGTTCGACCAGTCCAGGTCGTACTGGATGCCGTTCTGCCGGGCCAGCTTGATGAACTCGCCCCGCATCCGCGCCCGTGTATCCGGCGGCGGCTCGGTCTTGGCCTTGATGATCTCTTCGTCGTTCAGGATCCGGTCGACCGCGCCCTTTCGCTCGAGCAGGTAGTAGAGGCCCCGGTTCACGCGGATGTCGTGGTACTGGAGATCCAGCATGAAGACGCGGGGATCCGACCAGCGAGAGCCGTGGCGATCCACGTAGCTCTCGATCAGCCGGCGCTTGATCAGCCAGTCGATCTTCCGGTCGAGCCTGTTGGGGTCGTCGTCGAGGCAGTCGAGGACGTGCTGCCACATCCCGACCGCCTCCTTGAGCTCGTCGGAGACGGGATACTGCTCGATGTACTTCTGGGCCATCTCGCAGTACTCGCGCTGGATCTCGATGGGCGAGTACTCGCGGCCGTTGTCGAGGCGCAGCTTCCGCTTGCAGGTCGTGTCGTAGGAGATGTCCTTGATCGCCTTGACCGGATTGCGGAGAGTGAAGTCCTTGTTGATGTAGTTGTCCTCGATCATCTGGAGGACGACGGCACAGGAACCCACCTTCACGAAGTTCGTGTACTCGCTCATGTTCGAATCACCGACGATGACGTGCAGGCGCCGGTACTTCTCACGGTCGGCGTGGGGCTCGTCGCGGGTGTTGATGATCGAGCGGTCGTTGGTCGTGGTACCCGAGATCTTCTGGTAGATGTGCTGCGCCCGCTGGCTGACGCAGTAGTGCACGCCGTCCTGGGTCTGGAAGACCTTGCCGGCGCCGGTGTAGATCTGGCGCGTGACCAGGAAGGGGATCAGCTGCTCGGCCAGGTAGTAGAAATCCACGTCGCGATCGACGAGGTAGTTCTCGTGGCAGCCGTAGCTGTTACCGACGAAGTCGGTGTTGTTCTTGAAGATCGAGAGCTTTCCGGCGATGCGCTCCTCGCGGATCTTCTCCTCGGCGTAGTCCTGGAGGTCCTCCAGGACCCGCTCGCCGGCCTTGTCGTAGACGATCAGCTGGCGGGGCGAGGCGCACTCGGGGGTCGCGTACTCGGGGTGGCATCCCGTGTCCTGGTAGAAGCGCGCGCCGTTCTCGAGGAACACGTTGAGGAAGTGCTCGGTCGTGATCAGCTTCTCGAAGAGGAAGCGGATCGCCTTCTCGACCGGCAGGGTCTTCCTGCTCTCGGGCGTGAAGATGATTCCGTATTCGGTCTCGACTCCGTAGATACGCTTCTGCACGTTCTCCCACCCGGTCCGGGGGCAAAATGTAGCCTTTCCTTTATCGGCAGGTACGGGGGGTTGCTTTCGGATTGTTCTGGGCTTTCGTCGCGCCTCGCGGGAATCCCCTTTTTTTCGGGGAGTTTGGGGCGATCGACGCGGCGCGCCGAGAAGCCCTCTGGCGCGCTCGCATCCGGCCTGCGTCGGTCCGGCAGGAGCACGCGGAGGAGGGCCCACTGTCCGACCGGTCGGCCGGCTCCGGGCAGACCCGTCGGGCCGCGGGAGCCTCCCTCCGCTCCCCAGGTGGGGCCGGGTCGGGCGGGCCGCTCAGCCCAGCAGCTGCCCCACGACCTCGCGGGAGAGCCGCTTGAACTTGCGGCCGTTCTGGGTGCGATCCAGGGTGCAGACCTCGAGGCTGGCGGCCGGCAGGTCGGGTGTTCCGTTCTCGGCGCGCTGCAGGGCGTCCCAGCCCAGGGCCAGGGCTTCCGCCAGGCTCAAGCCGGCCCGGTGGTTCGACTCCATGTGACTCTGCAGGCTGCCCTCGGAGCCTCCGATCACGCAGAAGCCGTCGTGGTCCTGCACGGTGCCGTCGAAGCCGATCTTGAAGAGCGAGTTGCTCTCGTGGCCGAACACCTCCGGATCGCCCACCTCGGCCACCACGATCTCCACCTCGAAGGGCTTCATCGAGCGGCTGAACTCCTCGCCCAGCACCTGGGAGTAGACGTTGGCGAGGGCCTTGCCGCGCACGTCGTCGCGGCTGAAGCGATAGCCCTCCACGTCGGCCCACTGCACGCCCATCTTCCGCAGGCGGTCGAACTCGCTGAACTTGCCGACCCCGGCGAAGCAGATCCGGTCGTAGACCTCGCCCAGCTTGTGCAGGCGGGTCGGGTTCTCGGCGACCATCACGATGCCCTGGTCGTACTCGAGGGTGACGATGGACTTGCCGCGAGCGATGCCCTTGCGGGCGAACTCGGCCTTGTCCTGGGTCATCTGCTCCGGGTTGACGTAGAACGGGAAGGACATGGCTACGCCCCCGGCCGGCGGCGGCTCGCGAGCACGCCCTGGTGCACCTGGGCGATCTCCTCGTCGCCCACGTCTTCGATTCCGCCATCGCTGACCAGCTTGACCCGGGGGTAGATGCCCCGCTCCAGGTCGACGCCGCCGGTCCCGCGATCCTCGTCGGCTGCGTCGGTCAGCGCCTGGATCGCCATGCGGATCGCATCCTCGCGGCCGGCGGCCGTCTGGAAGCTCTTCTTGAGAGACTCCTTGGCGAAGATCGACCCCGAGCCCACGCTGTCGAACTCGAGCTCCTCGTAGCGGCCGCCGGTGATCTCGTACTTCCAGACCCGGCCCGTGCGACGGCGCCGGTCGTAGCCCGCGAAGAGGGGCACGACGGCCAGCCCCTGCATCGCGGCCGGCAGGTTCTGCTTGATCAGGGAGGCCAGGGTGTTGGCCTTGCCCTCGAGCTCGAGGGGCTCTCCTTCGATCTTCTCGTGGTGCTCGAACTGGATGCCGAGCAATCGCGCCATCTCGATGGCGGGCCCGGCCGCCCCGGCGATGGCCATGAGCGAGTACTGGTCGGTGGCGTAGACCTTCTCGATGTCGCGGCTCGCCACCTGGTAACCCATCGTGGCCAGACGG
>NYZB01000114.1 GCA_002687015.1 Deltaproteobacteria bacterium | reverse complement strand
CGGCTCTCGTGAGGCAGGCGCGGGAGCGGCCTGGGGGGCGGGTGCATGCGGTGGCGTGGCCGCATACCTGGCTCTTGCAGGAGGGGTGGCGCGCAGGTGGGGGGCTACTCGATCCAGCGGAGTGTCCGGGCTAGCCGGAGGAGCGGCGTCCGGCGATCTCGCCGGGGCCGCGAACGCCCCGCGCCTCGGCCGTTGCACCCCGCCCCAAGGCCCTCTTTCCCTCACCAACTTTCCGGCGACCGCCCTGCTCGCGCTGCCTCGCGTGGGGCGAACCTTCGCTCACCGGCCGCTCAGGTCTCCTCACGGCACCCACGCGAGTGGGAATCCGCATCGACGTGGCCGACCTCGCCTCTGCCCTGAGGGCTCCTGGATGGGGGGCTAGAGCTCCAGGCGCCGCAGCACCTTCTCGACGAGCATCTCCAGCCTCGCCTCGGCATCGGACCCGAGCCCCTGGAAGGCGATGCCCATGCCGGGCGGCAGGCCCGACCGGAGCAGGTTGCCGGCCACGTTGGTCATCGCCACCTGGCCGGCGATCCGACGGGGCAGACCCGGAATCCCCATCTCGATCTCGAGGCGACTGCCGCGCAGGAAGGGAGCGGGCGTGGCGAGGAAGACGCCGCGAGACGAGAAGGTGTAGAGCCGTGCCTCCTTGCGCCGCATCCGCCGGGGGGCCTTCATCTTCACCTCGTGGCTGGACGGCGCGCGGCGGGTGCCCCGCTCGCGCCGCGCGGGGATCGGCCCCGCCATCGCGCGGTTCAGCTGGAAGCGCAGCGGGTGGGCATTGATCGGCTCCCAGAGCGGGAGGGTGACGCCCGCCCGGGCGAGACGGCTGCGTTCCCCGGCGGCCATGCGGGTTCCGGCCACCAGGAAGGCCAGGTGCTCGCGACCACTGGCCGTCCGGAGGGCGGTCAGGGTGCCGCCGAGATCGGGTACCGGAAGGTCGGGCGGCACGACCACGGCGCCCACCGCGTGCCGCCGGTCCGAGAGGACCGGGATGGCCTCCTCGGGCGTCTTGACGCGAACCGCGCGCAGCCCGAGGCGCTGGACGCGCGCCGCGAGGATCGCCATCGGTTCCGCACCCACGTCCATCAACAGAACGGTTCGCTGGGGCATGGGGGCCCTCCTCCCGAGGCCAACGGGAGGCCAACGGCGCAGCGTGGCCCAGCGAGGATGACGGCCGTCACGTTCCAGCCGTGACGACGGTCACCGGAGCATGCGGCTCCAGCGCCCGGGTCAGGCGGAGGCGCGAGCGGGCGTGGCGAGCCGGGAGGGCCCGAGGGGTGCGACCTGGGCCTCCTGTCCCTTGAGGGTCCACGCCTCGGGGCTGGCCAGGATCTTCTCCACGAGGGCCGTGTGCAGTGCATGACCACCGCGCACGGCGATCACGTGGCCCGCCAGGGGCCGGCCCAGCAGGCAGAGGTCGCCGATCAGGTCCAGGATCTTGTGGCGGACGAACTCGTCGCCGAAGCGGAGGCCGTCCTCGTTCAGCACCCGGTGCTCGTCCATGACGACCGTGTTGTCCAGGTTGCCGCCACGAGCCAGTCCGTTGCGCCAGAGGTTCTCGACCTCCTGGAGGAAGCCGAAGGTGCGTGCCCGGCCGATCTCGGCCTCGAAGGTGTCGCCGTCGATCTCGACGGACTCGAGGCTCTGCTTGCCGATCGCCGGATGGGCGTAGTCGACGAGGTAGGAGATCCTCAGCGAGCCATGGGGCTCGATACGCATGGAGCGATCGCCGTCGCGCACCTCGAGGGGCTGGGTCATGCACAGGCGAGCCCGCGGCGCGCCCTGCTCGTACAACCCAGCGGCCCGGATCAGGAACACGAAGGAGGCCGAGCTGCCGTCCATGACGGGGATCTCGGGCCCGTCCACCTCGATGCGCACGTTGTCGATGCCCAGGCTGTAGAGCGCCGAGAGCAGGTGCTCGACCGTGCTGACGCTGGCGTCTCCGACACCGAGGGTCGTGGCCATCTGGGTGGAGGTCACCGAGTCGCGGCACGCCGGGATCTCCACCGGATGGGCGAGATCGCTGCGCACGAATACGATGCCAGCGCCCGCCCGCGCCGGGTGGAGGGTCAGCTGAACCGGTTGGCCCGTGTGCAGACCGATGCCGGTACAGGAGATCTTCGCCGCAATGGTTCGCTGACTCAAGCCGCCCCCCCTCGGACAGTCCAGGCTTTCCGGCGACAGGACTAGCAAGTGGAGTGCCAAGAAGAGCGATCTGGGTCCCGAATCGAGGAGAAAACGATTCGTGAGTGAAACCGGCCGCTTGGAGTGACCCAGCTCACATTCCCGGCGGCGAAGCACCGGCAACGAAACCGCGAAACGCCTGATTCGAGTGACGTTTCGATCACGGCCGTGACATGAACATCACATGAACATCCGGCGATCCTGAGGGGCGGACTGGGGGATCGCCGGAGCCGGATCGGCCGTTCACCCCCGGCCCATCGCGACCCGGATGGCCTCGATGATCTCGCCCGCGTCCTGGAAGCGATCGGCGGGTGCCTTCTGGAGGCACCGGAAGATGATCGCAGCCAACGCCTCCGGGAGCTCCGGGTTCACCTTGCGGGGATCCGGCGGCGGGGTGTGGACGTGGTGGTAGGGGACGTTGCCCTCCTTGAAGGGAAGGCTGCCCGTGGCCAGCTCGAAGAGGGTGACCCCGAGGCTGTAGATGTCCGTGCGGTGGTCCACGTTCTTGCCCAGCGTCTGCTCCGGGCTCATGTAGTAGGGCGTACCGCTCACCAGGGTCGTGTGGTTGCGGACCTCCTCGACCACCTTGGCGAGACCGAAGTCCATGATCTTCGCCTGCTTCTCCCGGGTCCACATGGCGTTGGCCGTCTTGATGTCCCGGTGCACCACCTTCTGGGAATGCGCGTAGCGGAGGGCCTCGCACATCTGCAGCGCGACATGGGCCACGCCGTTGGGAGCGATCACACCTCGCCGGCGGACGATCTCCTTGAGGGTCGTGCCGTCGACGTACTCCATCGCGATGTAGTAGCGACCCTGCTGATCCCCGGCGTCGTACACGGTCACGATGTTCGGATGGTTGAGCTTCGCCGCGCTCTTCGCTTCGCGGAGGAAGTTCTTCAGCGCCTGCGGATTGTCCTTGAGGGCATCGGGGAGGACCTTGAAGGCGACGGCGCGATCGAGAACGCTGTCGACCGCCTTGTACACGATGCCCATGCCGCCCCGGCCGAGCTCCGACTCGATCCGATAGCGTGCGGGCGCAGCGTCGGCGCTGTCGCTGCCCGGCTGGCCGGAGGTCGCCGGCAGGCTGTCGGCCAGCTCTCGCAGACGATGGATGCGGGTCTCCACGTCCTCGTAGTTGTACTGGGAGGCGTTGATGCGCTCCAGGACCGCTCGCGCCTCGTGGACCTCGCCCGCCTCCTCGAGCGCGACCGCCAGCGAGTAGAAGACCCGCACGGTGTCGGAACCCAGCTCGAGGGTCTCGCTGACCTGCCGCAGCTTGGTGGCTGCCAGGGCGGGATTGCTCCGTGCCCGGAACAGCTCCCCCAGCAGGACGGCAGCAGCGCCAGCGTCGTCGTGCTCGATCGGCACCTGCTGGAGGGCTTCGATCGCTGCGTCGTCCTGACCCTCCCGGTGCAGGAGCTCGCCGGCCTTCAGGTGTTGGCCCGATCTGGCGAGGGCCAGCGCCTCCTTCGTGCGGTCCCCCAGCTGGGCCCAGCAGTCGCCGGCCTCCTCGTGGTGCCCCATCCGTTCGTAGTTGGCGGCCGCCCGGCCGTAGTCTCCGGCCAGACGGAACATCTCACCGGCCTGGTAGCTCTCGCCGGTGCGCTCGTAGCACTCGCCGGCGAGGGCGAAGTCCTCGAGGTTGCGGTAGAGGTCGCCCGCTTCGAGGAAGTCGCCGGCCTGCGCAAGCAGCCGGGCGGCCTCCTCGGAATCCCCTTCATCGCGCAGGTGTTCGCCGAGGATCTGTGCCGCCGCGGTCTCCTCTCCGATGCCGCGCAGGGCTTCCGCGGCACGCGGCGCGTCGCCGGCCCGTTGGAAGAGCTCGGCGGCCTTCGTCACCTCGTCGAGGCGCAGGGCCATCTCGGCAGCGGCCGACCAGCACTCGCCGTGCTCGAGGATGCGCTGGGCTGCCGTGCGGTCGCCCGCCTGTTCGTAGAGCTTGGCGGTCTGGAGGACGAGCTTGCGGATCTCCTCCCGCTTGCCGGGGTCGGTCACGCGAGCGCCCTCTTCGCGCACCACCGCTTCGAGAGAGCGGGCGGCGCGCGGCCAATCCTGGGCCTGGATGAAGGCGCGCGCGGCATAGCGATGGAACTCGCACTCGGAGTAGCACTCGCCGGCCTTCTTGTGGTTTCCGGCCTTCTCGTACATCTCCGCGGCCACGCTCATGCGCCCGGCCTTGTGGTAGCAATCGGCGGCGTCGGCAAAGGCATCCTGGGCGGCGAAGATCGTGCCGGCGGTATCGTGCCGGCCCGCCTGGACGTAGAGCGCCGCGGCTTCCTTGAAGCGGTTCTGGTCGTGCCGGATCTCGGCCGCGCGGACATGCTCCTCGCACTGTTCGAAGAAGGAAGCCGCCCGGTCGAGCAGGCCACTCGCGAAGCACAGCTCCGCCGCCTCGGCGACCTGGCCGCGCTTCGCCATGCGCGTGGCCTGCTTCTCGACCTTTCGCGCGAGGCGCGAATCGGTCTGGGCGAGATCGTCGAGCTCGGGCGCCGCCGACTCGGCCACGCGACCTGAACGCCGGAATCCGAGGGTCAACAGGACGAGCGACAACGCCGCCGCGACCCCGCCGGGCACGACGCCGAGCTCCGGAGCGAGCTCTGCGCCGAGGCCGTAGGCTCCGACCAGGGCGAGCGGAGCCGCGATGAGGATGAAGAGCAGGCGAGTCATGGGCGAGGTGGGTCCGCAACACGTATCGGTCGACGGCGCCGTCGGGCTGAGCACCCATCGGGCTCGCAGGCCATCCGTTTTCGTGGGCTTCCTCCCCCGGGCTGCCCTCGGTTCCCTGGCGGTGCTGGCCCTGGTCGGATCAGGCGCGGGAGCGGGCGCCAGGGAGCCCTTCGAGGTGGCCTCGGCACGGGTCGCGGGGCGGCCCGTCGAGGCCTTCGCCGTCTCCGACGGCATGGCCGAGCAGATGGTCGTCCTCAGCGTCGAGGGCACACCCCCGGATGAGGTTCGCTGGATCTCCCGGCTGCCGCGCGGGGCGCTCGGAGGGGCCCTCCCCGGCTTCCGGGTGCCCCGGGAGGTCGTCGCCGTCGACGTGGCCGACCTCGACCCGGCGGAGGGCCTCGAGGCGTTGCTGATCTCGCCCCGGGAGCTTCGCGTCGTGGGCCTGGCGGACGGAACGCCGAGGCGGGTGATCCCGATGGAGCCTCCCCTTCCGCTTCCGGCGCGGACGCGCCAGCTCTCGCGGCTGCAGGCGATTCGCGAGTGGGAGGGCCCGGGGCGGCTCGCCGCGCTGATCCCGACCTGGAATGGTGCGCTGCTCGTCCCCATCCGCGGAGGCCGGCCCAAGCTCCTGGCGATGCCGATCGTCGCAGCCTACGAGACCATGGACCGGCGACGACCCGTGTACCAGGGCTATGCCGCGGCCCGCCACGTGTGGCCTGCGATCGGGCTCGAAGACGACGACGGCGATGGCCGCCTGGACCTCCTCGCCGCATCCCGATACCACCTGTGGGTGTTCCGCGCGGGGCCCGAAGGGCTCCCGACGGCCCCGACCCGGCGGACGCGCTTCGCACCGTTCAGCTTCGAGGGCGAGCAGCGGAACGAGTCCCACGTCCTTCGCGCCTACTTCGACGACCTCGATGGCGACGGCCGCGTGGAGGTGGTCGAGCACCGGAGCACGGGGACGCTCCTGGAGAGCCACAGCACGACCCGGATCTTCCGGGGCGCCGGCGGCGGGGCCGACCCCTCGGCCACGGCCGCGGGGGAGCTGGTCGACGATCGGGGCTTCGCGGGAATCGAGGTCTTCGACCTCGACGGGGACGGGCGCAAGGAGATCCTCCACAGCGTCGTGCCCTTCGGCATCCTCCAGGTGGCCCGCGTCCTCACCACCCGACGAGTCGAGACCGAGCTGCAGGTGTTCCACCTCCCGGAGGGCGAGGACGGGCAGCCCGTCGAGAGCTGGTCCGCCGAGCTCCGCTACCCGCTCGACTTCAGCTCCCAACGGGTCGAGGGCCTGCTCCCGAACCCCGCCGGCGACTGGAATGGCGACGGCCTCATGGACCTCGTGCACGGCGACGGCCCGGATGCCGTGCGCATCCGGCTGGGTCAGGTCGGCGCCAGGGGGCCGGGCTTCGGCAGGCCCGTGGCACGCCAGCCCCTGCCCTTCTCCGACCTGGCCCTGATCGCCGATCTGAACAGCGACGGCCTGGACGACCTGATCACCTACGACACCCTCGATCGCGAAGGCCGGCTGTACCTGGCGGTAAACCGCGGGATCCTGCCCGGAACCCCACCCCGCTTGTCGCCCCGACCTCCTCGGAGGTAGAGCTCAGAAGAGCCGGCCCTGCCCTCCCGATCCTGGCGGGCCCGGCGCGATGCCGAAGTGCTCGAAGGCCCTGCGGGTCGCCACCCGGCCGCGGGGCGTGCGATCGAGGAAGCCGCCCTGGATCAGGAAGGGCTCGACCAGGTCCTCGAGGGTGCCCTTGTCCTCGCCGATGGCCGCCGCGAGAGTGTCGAGGCCGACCGGTCCACCGTCGAACTTCTCGATCAGGGTGAGAAGGAGCGCCCGGTCGAGCTTGTCGAAGCCGGCCTCGTCCACGTCGAGGCGCTCCAGGGCGTAGCGCGCCAGTTCGCAGTCGACGCTGTCGTCGTCCTGGCCGCCGACCTGGGCGAAGTCGCGCACGCGGCGGAGCAGCCGGTTCGCGATGCGCGGCGTGCCGCGGGACCGCCGTGCGATCTCCCCGGCGGCGGCCTCGGCGAGCTGCAGGCCGAGCAGCCGTGCCGACCGGGCCAGCACCCCCTGGAGCTGCTCGGGCGGGTAGTAGTCGAGCCGCGCCGACCAGCCGAAGCGATCGCGCAGGGGAGAGGTGAGCAGGCCCGCGCGGGTCGTGGCCCCGACCAGGGTGAAACGGGGCAGGTCCAGCCGGATCGATCGGGTGCTCGGCCCCTGGCCGATCAAGAGGTCGAGCTGGAAGTCCTCCATGGCGGGGTAGAGGATCTCCTCGACGGCGGCGGGCAGGCGGTGGATCTCGTCGATGAAGAGCACGTCCCCCGACTCGAGGTTGGAGAGCAGGGCCGCCAGGTCCCCTGCACGCTCGAGCACCGGGCCACTGGTCGCGCGGAACTGGGCGCCCATCTCCCGCGCGACGATCCGCGCCAGGGAGGTCTTGCCGAGACCCGGGGGCCCGTAGAAGAGCAGGTGGTCCAGCGTCTCGTCGCGGCCCTTCGCGGCCGCGATGAAGACAGCCAGGTTCTCGCGCAGACGGTCCTGCCCGACCATCTCGCCGAGCGAGCCGGGCCGCAGCTGATCTTCCAGGCGCTGCTCCTCGGGCAGGGCCTCGCCCGAGAGCTCGCTGCGAAGCGGCTCACTCATCGGGCCAGGCTCCGCAGGGCCGTGCGAACCAGATCCTCGATCCGCGCATCCTCCGAGGCACCCGCAAGCACCTGGTCCGCAACGCGTTCGGCCTTGGCACGCGGTGTCTGCAGGTTCAGCAGAGCCGACACGAGCTGGTGTCGAGGCCCGTCTTCGGCAGCCGCCACGGCCGCGAGTGCCTCGGCGCCGTTCTCACCGACGCACTCGTCCACCCGATCGCGCAGCTCGACGACGATGCGCTCGGCCATCTTGGGGCCGACCCCGGGGGCACCGCGCAGCACTGCGACCTTGCCGGTGCGGATCGCGTCGATCAGCTCGTCGGCCTCGAGGCCCGACAGGATCGTCTGGGCCAGCTTCGGCCCCACCCGGCTGGCGTGGAGCAGGAGCTCGAAGACCGATTTCTCCCGCTCGGTGGCAAAGCCGTAGAGCTGGAAGGCCTCCTCGCGCACGTGGGTGTGCACGCGCAGGGCCACCGTCTTGCCCTCGTCGGGCAGCGCTGCGAAGGTCGAGAGCGGAATCAGGGCTTCGTAGCCCACGCCGCCGATGTCGATCACGGCCCGGGTGGGGCTCTTCTCGAGCAGCAGGCCTTCGATGCGCGCGATCATCGAGCGCCCCGCACGACGTAGGAGGCGGAGCGACGTCCCCGATTCCGCGAGCTCGAACGCCGGACGGCACCGAGCTCCGCCAGGCTGCCCTGGTGCGCCCGACACAGGGCCGCGGCCAGGGCATCGGCTGCATCCTGGGCGGGGAGCGCCGAGAGCGAGAGCAGGCGCTTCACCATGCGCTGGACCTGGATCTTCTGGGCACGACCGTGGCCCACCACCGCCTGCTTGACCTGGCTCGGTGAGAGCTCCTCGACGGGAAGCCCGGCTCCACCCAGCACGGTGAGCACGGCGCCGCGAGCCTGCCCGAGGGTCAGCGCCGAACGCGCGTTCGTCCCGACGAAGGCCTGCTCGACGACGGCCACGTCGGGCTCGTGGAGGGCCAGGACCTCCGCGAGGCCCTCGTGGATGCGAGACAGCCGCCGTGCCAGCGACTCGCGGCGGGGCGGGCGCAGGGTGCCATGCGCGACGTGGAGAACCGAAGCGCCGTCGCGCTCGACGACACCGAAACCCGTCACGGTCGAGCCGGGATCCACCCCGAGGATCCGCAGCCTTTGCTCACCCAAGAGACCCCTCCCCCCAACGTTCCCGGATGGGCCATCGCCACTCCCCGCGGCCCCCTGACTTTCGCAAGGGGTTCGCTGGGGAACAGCCGCAGGGTAGTGAAGGGGGGCGTGGAAGCCAGTCGGGCGCGAACCCGGCCCCGCCACCCTGGCCCCGGGTGACTGCTCCCCCGGCAAAGCCGGGGGCATCAGGTGAGCCGCTCAAAGCGGCTGGACGGGGCCGCTGCGCGGCCCCT
>NYZB01000113.1 GCA_002687015.1 Deltaproteobacteria bacterium | reverse complement strand
GGGAGCGGGTGTGACTGATCGGCGCGACGTTGGCCGAGACGGCGATCCTCCGGCCCCCGAGCCCCTCGGCCAGCCAGGCCTCGGCGGGAAGCCGCTTGGCGAGGTACTGCGCCGCCTGATAGGCCGTGCCCTGGATCGAGACCAGCGAGCGCGGCACGGCCAGCTCGCCGCACTCGTAGACGCCCTCGGGGAAGCGAGCCATCGCATCGAGAGCGCTTTGCCACAGGGGTCGCTCCTCGCGCCGCGCCCGGGCGGCCTGGCGATCCTCGGGCTCGAGGACAGCGGGAGACGTGGGTGAGATCAGCATGGAGATCGACGCGACCGTCGCCGGCGTGGCGTCGGCAATCGCATTCATGGCGACGGCCAGGCGCCACTCCCGCGCAGCGCCGGGGGCATAGGCGTAGAGCCCGAGGTGGACGGGGCTGTCGCCGGCAAAGGCCGCGACGGTCTGGGAGATCTCGGCCGGCTGCGTGAGCAGGTCGGCTCCGTCGCCTACCCAGCAGAGCTCGCCGGAGAGCCCGCTCTCCTTCTCCAGACCGGCGGGTGGCGCGACCCGGTCGATCCAGAGCACCCGTGCGCCCGCCTCCAGCAGCAGCTTCGTCGGTGCGAGCTCGGCGGCCGCACCCAGGATGGCGAACTGCTCGCCGCGCAGATCGAGCTCGCCCCCGTCGGTGCGGGCCCGATCGAGCGACCAGCCGATCGCGCCGGCGGCCGATTCCGTCAGCCGGCCCTCGTCGAGGAGCTGGCCGACGGCCGACTCGACGCCGTCGGCACCGAAGCGGGGCTCCGAGAGGGGGAGGGCGGGCAGCAGCCCACCGGCGCCCGGGAAGCGCTGGGTCTCGAGCCGGAGGGCATCGGCTGGAGCGGCCAGGGCCTCGGCCAGGCTGCAGTCGCCGTCGGTGCCTGCAAAGACCAGGGCGGCCTCTCCGCTGCGCGCCAGCGTCACCGCGTGGGCGGTTCGGTCGGGCCGCCCCGCGCGCACTGCCTCGAAGCGCGCCAGGGCTTCGCCGTAGTCCTTGCGGAAGGCGCGGGAGTCCGCGGGCAGGGCCTCGGCGTAGGCACCCTCGGCGCCGTCGGCCACGCGCCGGAGCTGCTCGAAGAGCAGCCGCGAGCCGGCCACTCCGGCGGGGAGCTCGACACCTTCGCGGGTTCGATCGGTCACGCGGTCTCCTAGCGTTCGGTTCCGGCACCGCCGTCGGCGGGTACGGTGGCTGCGGTCAGGTAGCGGGCCTCGTCGCTGGCCAGGAACACGGCCACGGGGGCGATGTCGTCATCGCAGTCGCCGAGCCGCCCGAGGGGCATCATGGCTTCCTGGGCCTTCCGCATCGCGGGGTTCTCCTCGGCCCAGGCCAGGAGACCCGGCGAGGCGGCGATCGGCCGGATCAGGTTGACGCGAATGCCGTCGGGTCCCCATTCCTTGGCGGCCGAGCGGGTGAGACCGCGGATCGCCTCCTTCGCGGCGGCGTAGACGGCGTTTCCCGCCATGCCCTCGGTACCGGCGCTGCTCGCGAAATTGATCACGGCACCGTGGCCGCTCGCCTTCAGGTGGGGATGGGCGGCGCGCATCGTCCAGAAGCTCCCGCCCGCGCAGACGTCCATCGTGCGGTGGTAGAGCTCGTCGTCGACGGCGACCACGGGGATGCCCGGGCTCGCCCACGCGGCCGCGTTGACGAGGATGCCGAGACCACCCAGCCGATTCACCGTCTCGTCGACGGCCCGCGTGCACTCCGCCGGCCTTCCGACATCGCACTGGACCACATGGGCCTTGCGACCGAGCGCCTCGACCTGCCGGCCGGTGTCGCGCGCGGTCTCCCCGTTCTGGTCCGCCACGGCCACGTCCGCACCCTCGCGGGCGAAGGCGAGGGCGATCGCGCGCCCGATCCCCTGGCCCGCGCCGGTCACGAGGGCGACCCGATTCTCCAGTCTTCCCAACAGCTTGCGTCTCGTCGCTTCGAGTAGTTTCTCGGTCGCGGAGGCGCACCCGCCCGCCGCCGCTCGTGCGAGACCCGGATCCTATCCCAGCCCTCCTCGCTTGCGCAGCGACCAGCCGGTCAGCACGCAGCGGAGAGGGCCTTTTCGTCGGGCCCGTTTTCTGCGGCGGGCGATCGCGACGATCAGGGCCGTCTCGCCAGCACCCGCTCCGCGGCGGCGTCGATGGCGGCTTCCAGGACCCGAGCCATCTCCTCGATGTGGTCGTGGGTGATCGTCGCGGGCGGACCGAAGCAGACCACGTCCCGGGCCGGGTCGCTGCCTCCAGGGTAGAAGAACACGCCACGCCCCAATCCGGCGGCGACGACCTTGCCGATGAAGGCGTCCGCCCTCGGGAAGGAGCGGAGGGTCTCCGGGTCCTCGACCAGCTCGACCGCCTGCATGAGCCCGCGCCCGCGGGCCTGAGCCACGTGGGGATGCGCCTCGAGCGACGAGAGCCGCTTCGCCAGCGCCTCCCCCAGCCGCGCGGCCCGCTCCACCAGGTGTTCGCGCTCCATGATCTCGAGCACCTTGTCCGCGACGGCACAGGCCATGGGGTGGGCGCTGTACGTGAAGAACATCAGCTCGTCTCCGCGCTCGACGATCGGTGCGACCACCTCTTCGGTCGCGAACACCCCACCGATCGGCGCGTAGCCCCCGGCCAGCCCCTTGCCTCCGATCAGGACGTCGGGCACGACGCCCCAGTGGTCGAGGGCGAAGCTCCGACCCGTGCGCCCGAACCCGCACATGATCTCGTCGGCGACGAGGAGCACGCCGTACTGGGAGCAGATCTCGCGGATGCGCGGCCAGTAGTCGTCCGGCGGAACCACCGCGCCCATCGTGCTGCCGCCCACGGGCTCCGCGATGAAGGCGGCCACCGAGTCCGGTCCCTCGGCTTCGATCGCGGCGAGCAGGGTCTCGGGGCCGTGCTGCGGGCCGGCGATCTCCTCGAGCACGCCCGGCCGCCGGATCGGGTACCAGGCCGGGATCCGGGGGTGGTCGACGAAGAACGGCTCGAAGCCCCGCCGGCGTTTCTCGTGACCTCCCACACCGAGAGTCGCGAGGGTGGTGCCGTGGTAGGAGCGCTCCCGGGCGATGACCTTGACCCGTTCGGGCCGGCCGGCCGAGAGGTGATGCTGGCGAACGAGTCGCAGCGCCGAGTCGACCGCCTCCGATCCGCCGCTGGTGAACACACAGCGGGTCAGGGCCGGCGGCAACCAGCTGCGACGCAGCCGTTCGACGAGCGCGACCCGCTCTTCGGTCGCGAAGGGCGGCACGACGTAGCTGTTGCGCTCCAGGGCGCGGGCCGCAGCCTCCGCCACCTCGGCGCGGCCGTGGCCGATGTTCGCCACGATGGCTCCGCCCCCTGCATCCAGGATGCGACGACCGTCGGCCAGCACGAAGTGCACGCCCTCGCTCCGCTGGATCATCGCCACACCGCGGCCCGGTGCGCCGAGGAAGGGGTAGAGAGCCGCGCGTTCCGGGTCCATGGCCGAAGCCTAGTGCAGGCGCGGCGAAACCTCAGTCGGGCAGTGCGAAGGCCAGCACCCAGTCCCCGGGTCGGGTACCGAGCGTGGCGTGTCCCCCCGCCGCGATGACGACGAGCTGGCGGCCGCCATCGCGCAAGCGGTAGGTCAGCGGAGTCGCCTGGCCGCCGGCGGGGAGCCAGGTGGACCAGAGCTCCTCGCCGGTCTCGACGTCGAAGGCGCGAAAGCCGCCGTCCATGGTCGCCGCCACGAAGATCAGCCCGCTGGCGGTCAGGATCGGCCCGCCCATGCCGGGTGTGCTCCACGGCAGCCAGGCCGGCCACGGAGCCTGGCCGCGCGTGGTGCCGAGGGGGACTTCCCACCGCGTCTCCCCGCTGCCCAGGTCGACGGCCATGAGCGTGTACCAGGGAGGCGACGTGCAGGGGATGCCGAGCGGCGAGAGGAGAACCCCCTGGAGCAGCCCGAAGGGCGCACCGCGCTGCTCGAAGAGGATCTCGAAGGGGGGATTCGACGGTGTGTGCGCGACCTCGGCGCGGGGGACCAGACGCTGGACGTTCGCGAGCCGCGTCTGGCTCAACACCAGGAGCTGTCTCTCGGGATCGAAGGCTGCGCTGCCCCAGTTGGCGCCTCCGGCCACGCTCGGGAACTGCACCGATCCCTCGAGACTGGGCGGCGTGAAGGGCCCTTCGTTGCGCAGCTCGCCCAGGCGCTTGCGGCACGCGGCGCGGTCCCAGGGAGTCAGACCGAAGAGCTCCTCCGGTCGCAGACCCTGGGGATGCAGCGGCGGCGGATGGGTGGGGAAGGGCTGGGTCGGAGCGCTGGTCTCGCCCGGGATGTCGGACGCCGCCACGGCGCGCTCCTCGATCGGAAAGAGGGGAGCACCGGTCTCGCGGTCGAGCAGGAAGACGTGGCCGACCTTGGTCGGCTGGGCGAGGGCCGCCAAGGTCACGCCGCCCTTGCGCAGCGAGATCGCACTCGGCTGGGATCCCACGTCGTAGTCCCAGAGGTCGTGATGCACGGTCTGGAAGTGCCACAAGCGCTCTCCCGTCTGGCCGCGGAGCGCGACGACGGAGCTGCCGTAGTGGTCGATCGCTCCGCGGTCGCCGCGATAGAAGTCGTTGCTGGGGTTGCCAGTCGGGACGAAGAGCAGGTCCCGCTCGGGATCGGCGGAGAAGACGCCCCAGGCGTTGGGCGTGCCTCGGTGGTAGAGCGTGTCTCCCCCCGGCGGCGGCGTCTCGGGAGGCGCGGGACCGAAGGCCCAGCGAAGAGTGCCCGTGCGCACGTCGTAGCCTCGCACGACGCCACCCGGCGCATCGGCCCGGCGGTTGTCGGCGACGAGGGTCCCGACGGCGACCACGTCCCCGACAACCGTCGGCGCCGAGGTGACCTGGACCTCCCAGGGCTCGGTGGGCCCGAGACCGCGGAGCAGATCCGCTTCTCCCGCGGCCCCGAAGTCCGCGCAGGGAGCCCCGGTCTCCGCGTCGAGTGCGATCAGACGGGCGTCGAGGGTGCCGGTGAAGACGCGGTCTCGGCAGGCCCGTTCTCCGGCGGGCCCTCGCCAGGCGGCCACGCCGCGGCAGGTGCGACCGGAACGGCCCTCGCGCGACACCTCGGGGTCGAAGACCCAGCGCTCGCGCCCGGTCTCGGCGTCGAGAGCGAAGACCCGGTTGAAGGGCGTGCAGAAGACCAGGGCGTCGTCGACCAGGATCGGAGTCGCCTGGAAGCTGGTGCGAACCGGTCGCGCACTTCCAGGTGGGCTGAAGTCGCCGGTTCGGAAGCTCCAGGCGAGCTGCAGCTGCGAGACGTTGGCCGGCGTGATCCCCGTGAGGGGCGAGTACCGCGTTCCCTCGGGCGCGCCGCCCCAGGTGGGCCAACCGGCGGCCGGCCCGGGGTTCTCCGGCATGGGATCCTCGCAGCCGCACAGGAGCGCCAGCAGCGCGAGCCCACCCCATTGCCTTCGCCTCACCCGGCTATCCTACCGTGCTGGGGTACGCCGTCGCAGTGAAACGGGCTGCGGGTGGGGTCGTCCGTCGAAGCGGAGCAGGTCGAGGCGCGTGGATCCGAGTGAAGCGGAACCGGGTTGCTAGGCTCGCCCGCGATGGGCAGGGAGCGAGCCGTCGGAATCGCACGGGGGGCGGGCGACGCATTCAGCGGCCCGCGCAAGCGGCTGGTCGAACGCCTGCGCGAGCAGGGCGTGCGCGATGCGCGCGTGCTCGACGTGATGGCCCGGGTTCCCCGCCATCGGCTCGTCGACGAGGCGCTCTGGCACCGCGCCTACGAGGACGTCGCGTTGCCCATCGGCGACGGGCAGACGATCTCGGCGCCGGGCATCGTCGCCCTCATGTCCGAGACGCTCGAGCTGCGCGGTGGCGAGTCGGTGCTCGAGATCGGGACCGGCTCCGGCTACCAGGCCGCGGTGCTCGCGCGCCTGGCCGCGACGGTCACGTCGGTCGAGCGGATCCCCCTCCTGGCCCGGCGCGCCCGCACGGCCCTCGACGACCTCGGCGTGAGCAACGTCCTCGTGCACCTGGGCGATGGCACGCGGGGCTGGCTGCCGAGGGCGCCCTACGACGCGATCCTGGTCACCGCGGGGGGACCGGAGGTTCCCGCACCGCTCCTCGAGCAGCTCGCCCCCGGCGGTCGCCTGGTCGGGCCCTTCGGTCCCCGGGCAGGCCAGGAGCTGGTTCGCACGCGCCGCGCCGCCGATGGCACCCTGACCGAGGAGCGCCTGGGCCCCTGTCACTTCGTCGACCTGCTGGGCGACCACGGATGGGACACCTGAGGCGAGCGGCTGCGGTCGCGGTCGTGCTTGCGGCGCTGCTGCAGGCCTGCGCCCACCGCGAGCCCGGAGTGGTCCACGTCGTGCGGTCGGGCGAAAACCTGTTCCGGATCTCGCGCTACTACGGGGTGGCCGTCACGGACGTCGTCGACGCCAACGACATCGAGGACGTCACCGACCTCCCCGTCGGACTGGAGCTGTGGATTCCGAACGCCCGCGCGGGCCGGCCACCGCTGCGGCCCCTCCGCCCCCCCCTCGCGACCCGCGCCGAGGCCGAAGCGGATGCCATCCTGCAGGGGAGCCTGCACTTCGCCTGGCCGCTCCGTGGCCGTCTGAGCTCGCGTTTCGGGCCGCGGGGCCGGCGCCTCCACGACGGCATCGATGTGGCCGCCCGCGAGGGCACCCTGGTGCGGGCGGCGGAGGCCGGGCGGGTGATCTTCAGCGGACGGATGGGCGGCTACGGCAAGGTGGTCGTGGTCCGGCACAACGAGACCTACGCCACGGTCTATGCCCATCACCGCCGCAACCGGGTCTCCCGAGGCGGCTTCGTGGACAAGGGCAGCGTGGTGGGCGAGGTGGGCAGCACCGGCAACGCCACGGGCCCCCATCTCCACTTCGAGCTGCGACGGGACGAGGTGGCGCAGGACCCGCTACTGTTCCTCCCCTGAAGCTGGAGCCCGCGTGACCGCCGACCAACTGCGCAGCCTGATCCGAGACGTGCCGGACTTCCCGAAGGAGGGAATCCTGTTCCGGGACGTCACCCCCCTTCTGCTCGATCCGGGCGCCCTGGCTGCGGCGGTGGACCTGGTGGCGGCACCCTACCGAGACGCTGGCATCGACCGCGTGCTCGGGATCGAATCTCGCGGGTTCATCCTCGGCGCTCCCGTCGCGATGGCCCTGGGCGCGGGCTTCGGCCTGGTGCGCAAGGCGGGCAAGCTGCCCTACGAGAGCCACTCGGTCAGCTACGAGCTGGAGTACGGCACGGATACCGTCGAGCTGCACGTGGATACGGTCGAGGCCGGACAGCGGGTCCTGGTGGTCGACGACCTGATCGCCACCGGCGGCACCGCCGGCGCCTCGGTCGAGCTGGCCCGCAAGGCGGGGGGGGACGTGGTCGGCTGTGCCTTCCTCATCGAGCTGACCTTCCTGGAAGGGCGCAAGTGCCTGGACGTGCCCTGCCACGTGGTGCTCGACTACTAGTCGAGGTCCCAGCGCGCCCTACGGGAGGCCCGCCCCCGGCACGTCGACCCGGGTGGCGAGGATGCGCCCGCTTCGCCGCTCCACCGCCTCGTCGGGTGCGGTCGTGTCCGAGACCAGCACGAAGAGGGTGCGGCGATCCGCACCGCCGAGCATGCAGGCGATCGCCATCTGACCGGTCGGCCAGCGTTCGGTCACCTCACCGCCCTCTCGAACCCGCAGCATCTCGTTCGAGACGGGCGAGGCCACCCACACCGCGCCTTCGGCGTCGAGGCAAATGCCGTCGGGTACGGCCCCCTCCAGCTGGGCAAAGACCCTGCGCCCGGTGAGGTCGCCCTTGGGCTGGATGTCGAAGGCCGTGAGGCACCCGCCGAAGGACTCGCCCACGATCAGGGTTCCGCCGTCCGGCGTGATCACCGCTCCGTTGGGGAAGCGCAGCTCCTCCGCCACGATGCGTGCGCTGCCGTCCGGGTCGACGCGGATCAGGTCGGTCGCCACCGGAGTCTCGCCGGCGTCGAGATCGAAGCCGAAGTTCCCGACGTACGCGCCGCCCTGCACGTCCACCACCATGTCATTGCAGTGGAAGCTCGCGAGATCGGAGAGGTCCGCGTGCAGGGTGAGGCCCTCGCCCTCCTGGCGGAGCAGCCGTCGATCCACCATCGAGACGACCAGGAGGCGTCCATCGGGGAGCCAGCCCAGGCCCGACGGACGCCCCGGAACGCTGAACACCTCTTCGCTCTGCCCCTCCGGCGTGACGGTCATGACCGTGTGGGCGTGCATGTCCGAGAACCACAGGCGGTCCTCGCGCCAGCGGGGGCCCTCGGCGAAGGCCAGGCCCTCGAGAACGGTGTGGAGCTCGCGGCTCATCGAAGCCCTCCTCGGATGGGGGCGACAGCATAGGTCGCCCGCTTGCGGTGCGGTGCGGGCCCGTCAGACTTCCGGCCCGCCCCGAGGAGAGCGCCTTGGCCCTTCGCTTCATGACCTCCCTGGCCTTCCAGCCGCCGGAGCACCTGAGCGCCCTGACCCGGGCTGCCGAGGGGGCCGGCTTCGAGGCCGTCTGCCTGTCCGACCACGTGGTCCATCCCCGGGAGATCCAGACGCCGTACCCCTACACCCCGGATGGACGGCCGCGCTGGGAGCCCTTCACCGATTGGCCCGACCCGTGGGTGACGGCCGGGGCGCTGCTGGCCGTGACCGAGCGCATCCGTGTCGTCACGAGCATCTTCGTGCTGCCGATGCGCAACCCCTTCCTCGTGGCGAAGGCCGTCGGCACCGCGGCCGTGCTCTCGGAGGGGCGGGTCGGGCTCGGCATCGGCGCGGGCTGGATGGCGGACGAGTTCGCGCTGATGGAGCAGCCCTTCGAACGACGCGGCCGGCGCATGGACGAGATGATCGACGTCTTGCGCGTCCTGTGGAGGGGCGGCTGGGTCGAGCATCACGGCGAGTTCTACGACTTCGCACCCCTCGAGATGAGTCCGGTGCCGGCGGAGCCCGTCCCGATCTACGTCGGTGGGCTCTCCAAGCCGGCCTTGCGCCGGGCGGCGAC
Organism: Deltaproteobacteria bacterium; assembly: GCA_002687015.1. Lineage (GTDB taxonomy): Bacteria > Myxococcota_A > UBA9160 > UBA9160 > UBA6930. Next base: position 4,789 of record NYZB01000113.1, on the reverse strand, counting down.
CCGCGGCGACGGCTGGGTCTCCGATCTCCACTCCACCGAGGAGCTGCGCGCCCTGGTCACCACCCTGGGCGAGCTGCGCGCCGACTCGCCGCGAGCGGACCGGCCCTTCGCCATCCTCGCTTCCTGCAACGACGCGGTCGACCTGGACGGCTACCGGCGCGTGGCCGACGCCGGGGTGACCCACCTGCAGACGATGCCCTGGGTCTTCTACGGGGCCGATCCGAGCTCGCTCGACGACAAGGTCGACGGGATCCGCCGCTTCGGGGACGACGTCATCGCCAAGCTCCGCTAGCTCGGGCCGGCCCGCCCGCGCCGGGCGTGGGCCGCGAGGATGTGGGCGACACAGGCGGTGAGGCGCTTGGCCGTCGGGACGTGGAGGTACTCGTTCGGGCCGTGGGCGTTGGAGCCCGGCCCGAGCAGGCCGGTGATCAGGAACTGGGCCTCCGGGAAGCGCTCGCCGAGCATGGCCATGAAGGGGATCGTGCCGCCTTCTCCCATGAAGAGGGCGGGGCGACCGAAGACCTCCTGGGACGCCCCGGCGAGCGCCTCCGCGAGCCAGGCGGCCATGGGCGGGGCGTTCCAGCCGGTGGCCGGGGCCTCCGCCTCGAACTCCACCTCCGCGCCGAAGGGAGGGTCGGCCTCGAGGAGGGCCTTCACCTGCTCCGTGGCCGGCTCGCCATCGATCGTGGGCGGGAGCCTCAGCGAGAGCTTCGCCGTGGTCTCCGGGCGCAGCACGTTGCCCGCCTCGGAGGGTGCGGGAGCACCGCCCAGACCCGTGACCGCCAGCGAAGGGCGCCAGGTGCGATTCAGCAGCAGCTCGAGCGGATCGGAATCGACGGGCTGCGTATCGCCGGCGAAGGCGTACTTGGTGTGGACCTCTGCGCCCAGGGCCTCTGCCATGCGCTCGGCCTGGGCGAGGCGGTCGGCCGGGATCTCGGCGTGCAGGAAGGAAGGCAGGATCCGGCCCGTGGCCTCGTCCTCGAGGCGCGAGAGGAGGAGACGCAGGATCCTGAAGCTCGAAGGCACGACCCCGCCCGCATCGCCCGAGTGCACGCCCTCGCGAAGCACGCGGACCCGCAGCTCTCCGCTGACCATGCCGCGCAGCGAGGTCGTTCCCCACAGCTGCTCGTAGCTCCCGCAGCCCGAGTCGAGACACACCACCAGCGAGGGCTCGCCGATGCGGGGGAGCAGACGCTCCACGTGGATCGGGAGATCGGGGCTCCCGCTCTCCTCGCAGCACTCGATCAACAGCACGCAGCGCGCGTGGGGCACGGCCTCGCGGGCGGCCAGCTCGAGGGCGGCGAGAGACGCGAAGACGGCGTAGCCGTCGTCGGCCCCACCGCGCCCGTACAGGCGATCGCCGCGCCGCACCGGCTGCCACGGGCCCAGATCCTCCTGCCAACCGACCATCTCCGGCTGCTTGTCCAGGTGGCCGTAGAGCAGCACGGTGTCGTCCGCCGCATCCGGATGACCCGGGACCTCGAGGTAGAGGAGCGGGGTGAGATCGGGGTCCTCGATCACGTCGACGACCAGGCCGGGGATGGGACGGGAGCGACACCAGGAGGCCACCTCGGCCACGGCCGCATCCATGTGCCCGAGGCTGCGCCAGGCCGGCTCGAAGAGCGGGGAGACGTTCGGGATCCGGATGTAGCCCTCCAGCGCGGGCAGGATCGACTCCTCCCACACCTCCTCGACGAAGCCCTCGACGCGCAGGCCCGTCATGGCAAGATGGACCCCTCCTGTGTGGTTTCCCCCATCGTCCGTCGGCGAGTCTAGCAGTGCGGGCTTGGCTCCAGAGGTTCCCCGAAACCGCCGAAGACGCGTAGACTCGGCGTTGGGTTTCGAGCAAGGGGGGACGATCGTGCCGTGGTGGGGATGGCTGGCGCTCGGCGCGGCTTTGTTGGCCGCCGAGCTGGGAATCACCGCCGACTTCTGGCTCGCCGTGGTGGGGGCTGCCGCGTTTGGCCCCGCACTCATGGGCCTGGTCGGCATCGACTCGCCGATCTGGGTGCAATGGCTGGTGTTCGGCGTCTTGACCGTCGTGCTCGCGGTGTTCGTCCGCGGCCCCGCGTACCGCAAGCTGATGGCCGGCGCGGAGGATATGGAGCCCGAGTTGCTCGGGGAGCAGGCTCGCGCCACCGGGACGATCGCACCCGGCGAGATCGGCGAGGTGAAGCTGCGCGGGTCGGTGTGGCGCGCGCGAAACGACGGAAACCGTGCCATCGCGGAGGGATCGATGGCGCAGGTAGATGGTGTCGACGGGGTCGTCCTGCGAGTGCGACCGGTCTGACCCCCAGGAACAGGAGAAGAAGTAGATGGAGACCTTGATCGGAGTGGGCGTCGTCGTGGCGCTGATCCTCGTGGTGGTGGCCAAGACGGCGGTGGTGGTTCCCCAGCAGAATGCCTTCGTGGTCGAACGCCTCGGCAAGTACTCGGACACCCTCGATGCGGGTTTCCACATCCTGATGCCCTTCGTGGACAGGATCGCCTACAAGCACTCCCTGAAGGAGCGCGCGATCGACATCCAGGAGCAGGTCTGCATCACCAAGGACAACGTCCAGGTCGGCGTGGATGGCGTGCTCTACCTGCAGGTGCTCGATGCCCGGCGAGCCTCCTACGGCATCGGCAACTACATCTTCGCGATCTCGCAGCTGGCCCAGACGACCCTGCGCAGCGAGGTCGGCAAGATCGACCTCGACCGGACCTTCGAGGAGCGGGCCGCCATGAACGCCTCGGTGGTCTCCGAGCTCGACATGGCCTCGGACCCGTGGGGCGTGAAGGTGCTGCGCTACGAGATCAAGAACATCAACCCGCCTCAGGACGTGCTCGGGGCCATGGAGAAGCAGATGCGCGCGGAGCGCGAGAAGCGCGCCGTGATCCTCGAGTCGGAGGGCAGCCGGGACGCGGCCATCAACGAGGCAGAGGGCCAGAAGCAGCGGGTCATCAAGCAGTCCGAGGCCACCCGCGAGCAGCAGATCAACGAGGCGCAAGGCGAGGCCGAGGCGATCATGGCGGTCGCCCGGGCCACGGCCGAGGGCCTGCGCGCGGTCGCGGAGTCGCTCAGCGCGCCGGGGGGCGACCAGGCCATGCAGCTCCGCGTGGCCGAGCAGTACGTCACGCAGTTCGGGAACCTGGCGAAGGAGGGCAACACCTTCGTCGTGCCCTCGAACCTGTCGGACATCGCCTCGATCATCGCGTTGGCCACGGGCTTCAACAAGAACGGCGACGGCGAGCGCCCGCGCACGAACGGGGGCGGCTTCCCCGGCTGACCGCCCATGAGAGCCCTGATACTGGCCGCCGGCTGGGGAACGCGCCTCGGCGCGGCGGGTGTTCGCGGGTGGGGCTGGTCTCGGCACCGGTCCGGGCACGAGCCCCTCCGGCCCAGGGCCTAGTCGCGCTTCGGCTTGAGCTGGGGGTTCAGCCGGGTCGAGTAGCTGAACTCCTCGACCCGCTCGGCGATCTTCCACCCCTCCGACGTGCGCTGGAGCCGATCGCAGTAGTAGCCCCCCTCGAAGAAGAGCAGGCGATTCTCTCCGTCGTCCAGGGGCAGGGACATGGGGTTGTAGAAGCCCGCACGGCTGGTCGCCGTGTCGCCCTCGATCGCGATCTCCTTGTTCAGGATCATGTGCTGGCTCATGGGGAACATCGCCATGGTCTTCTCGAGCCAGGCGCGAACCTCGGCCACGCCTCCGCGGATCCCACCGAAGGCGGTGTAGTCGATCACCGCGTCCTCCGTGAAGCAGCTCTCCCAGAGGTCCCAGTCCTTGCGATCGACTCCGGTGGCGTAGCGAGTGAGCAGGTCGTCGATCTCCAGGCGGTCGGAGAGCTCCTGGAGGGTGGCGGGCGGCATGGGGTCCTCCGTGGTCGGAATGCGGAGCATCGCACGCCGGCCGTCCCGCCGCTGGTGGCGTCGCGTTATGCTCGCGGCGTGTGGAGCCGGCTGGGGAGGGGTGACGTGAGCGGGGTGGGATGGTGGCTGGTGTGGGCCCTCGCAGCAGCCGGGCTCCTGGGCTGCGGCCCCGATTCGGATCCGGCGGCACGCGGAGGCGGGAGAGCGAGCTCGGGCCGCCCGGCCGGGTACGTGGGGACCGAGCGATGCGCGGGCTGTCACGCCGAGCAGGCGGCCGCCTGGCGAGGCTCCGACCACGACCTCGCGATGGCCGACGCGAGCTCCCCGGCCCTGGCCGCACCCTTCGCGGGCGAGGCCCACGAGGCCCACGGCATCACGACGACCTTCCTCACGAGGCAGGGCCAACGCTACGTCGAGGCCGAGGCCGCAGACGGGAGCCTGCGCGAGTTCCCGGTCCCCTACACTTTCGGAGCGAGACCGTTGCAGCAGGTGCTCGTGGACCGGGGGGCAGGGCGTCTCGCGGCCCTGCACCTGGCCTGGGATACGCGACCCGCGGCCGAAGGGGGAGGGCGCTGGTTCTCCTTGCGCGGCGAGGAGCGCGTTGCGCCGGGTGACCCGCTGCACTGGACCGGCCCGGCTGGCGACTGGAACGTGCAGTGCGCCGATTGCCACTCGACGGGGCTCTCCCTCGGCTGGGACGAGGCCACCCGGAGCTACGAGCCCCACTGGGCGGAGATCGACGTGGCCTGCGAAGCCTGCCACGGACCCGGGGCGCGCCACGTCACGCGGGTGGAGACGGGCCGGGGAAGCGACGACTTGGCGGCCCGCAAGGCGCCCCGCCAGTGGGCCTTCGCCGAGAACGACCCGATCGCGCGACGCGTCCCCCCTGCGGGCGATGACGCGACCGCCGAGGTGGAGTTCTGCGCTCCCTGCCACTCC
>NYZB01000112.1 GCA_002687015.1 Deltaproteobacteria bacterium | reverse complement strand
GACACCGCGTCCACGCAACGCCGGAAGCAGGGCGTCCCGGCCGAGCCATGAGCGTAGGGTGCCCGCCGCCCCGCGATCCCAAGAGGAGGAGCGAAGCGGCCCCTCAATCGGAAAGGCCACGCCTGTACGCCTTCGGCAGGGGGCGGTCGAAGCTCTGGCAGAGGAGCTCGACGTCGTGGCGGTCCTTGTCGGTGGGCTCGTAGCCCTGGTGGCAGAGCAGCTGGACCTCGAAGGAGATGCAGCGAACCTCGCGGCCGGCGATGGAGCCGGTCGTGAAGCCCTCGGGTGGGTAGCGGAAGCTGCCGCCGCCGGGCTGGGGTTGGTTGCCGCCGCCCTCGGCGTCGAAGCGCACGGTGTGGAAGTCGAGCTGGCCCCGCTCCGGGTGCGTCATCACGAAGCGCACCGGCAGATGGTCTTCGGCGACGGTGTAGCCCTCGGGCTCCAGGGGCGCGCGGATCTTCGTGACGTCAGCGAGCCCGACGACGAGGTCGAGGTCGTCGTGCGGCCGGGTCTGTCGGCCGACCAGGGCGTCGACGCCCCAGCCGCCGTCGATCCAGAGTTCGATGCCCGCTCCCCGGAAGGCATCGACGAGGCTCAGGACCTCCTCGGCCCTCACGAACCCGGAGAATCGATGCGATACACGTAGCGATCGGCGTCGAAGCCCTCGAGCTCGCCCGGCTGACCCACCAGCACCGCGACGCCCGGGTAGACCCGATCGCCGAAGCGGACCCGCACGCGCGGATCGGCACGCAGATGCTCCAGCCAGGTGCGTCCCTCGGCCGGATCGACGTAGAGCTTCCCGTCCTTCACGATGTAGTTCAGCTCCACCGAATAGGGGTCCGGGATGCGGGTCTCGAGATCGACGAAGTCGTCGATCGCGATGTCCGTCCAGTCCGTGACAGGATCGGTGACGACGTCACCGCGAAGCGCGCCGCCTGGGAAGACCAGCATGGGGCCGCCGCAGGCGAGCAGGAAGAAGAAGCAGACGGGGGCAAGGCTTCGCATCTCGTGGGGTCTCCTCGCAGCAGCGCCGGAGGAGCCTACCCCAGAGGATCAGACCCTCCCCTCCTCTTCGCCCTCGGGGGGCTTTGCGACGAGCGGGAGCTCGATCGTGAAGATGCTTCCCCCCTCGGGCGGGCAGCGGAGCTCCATGCGGCCGCCGTGGCGCTCGATGATGCCATGGGAGATCGACAAGCCCAGCCCCGTCCCCTTCCCCACCGGCTTGGTCGTGAAGAAGGGCTCGAAGATGCGGCCGCGCACGGGCTCCGGGATGCCGGGGCCGTCGTCTGCGAACTCGAGCACCACCCCGTCCGGCACCGGCCCGGTCGCGATGCGCACCGTGCCGCCGCCCTCCAGGGCGTCGCAGGCGTTCATGACGAGGTTCATGAAGACCTGGTTCAGCTGCGCCGGGTAGCAGCGCACCCGCGGCAGGGTTCCCAGGTCGCGCTCGAGCTGGATGCCGCCCTTGAAGCGCGGCTCCATCAAGGTGAGGGTGCGCTCGATCTCCTCGTTGAGGTCGACGTCCGCCAGCTCGGCCTGGTCCATGCGCGAGAAGGTGCGCAGGTCCATCACGATCTTCTTGACCCGCTCCGTCCCCTCCCGGCTGCGCGAGAGCAGCTTGCGAATGGCGTCGCGGGGCTTGTCCACCGGGCTCCCCTGCTCCTGCGCCCGGGCGAGCCTGCCGACGTAGTCCTCCAGCAGCTGGAGGTTCGCGTGGACGAAGCCGATCGGGTTGTTCAGCTCGTGGGCCACGCCGGCCACCAGCTGGCCCAGGCTGCGCATCTTCTCGCTCTGCATGAGCTGCGCCTGGGTCTCCTGCAACTCGTGGGTGCGTTCCTCGACGCGGGCCTCGAGGGTCTCGTTCAGCTTGGCGATCTCGTCGAAGGCCTGGGCGTTCTCGATCGCAATGGCGCTCTGGTTCGCCAGGGTACGCAGGAGTTGGCGGTCGTCGGGACCCAGCTGCTCGCCCGAGAGCTTGTCGCCCACCGCGATCACGCCGAGCAGGTCGACGCCGAAGAGGATCGGCACGAGGAGCTGCACGTGCAGGCCGTCGAACACGTCCCAGCACTCCTCGCGGGTCTCCGGGTCGGCCACGTCGTCGAAGTCGTCGCGCGAGAGCTCCTGGCGGCGCATCCACAGGTGCTTGCCGATCGGGTGGTCGATCGCGAGCTCCATCTCGGTCGACTCCTCGTCGAAGTCGCCCCGCCACGCCACGGGCACGAGGGCCCGCTCGTCGTCCCCCAGGAGCATCACGATGGCGCGCTCGACCCCCATCGTGTCGGTGACCGCCAGGAGCAGACGGTCACTCACCTCTTCGAGCGAGAGCATCGAGACCATCGCCTCGGAGATCTCCCGAACTGCCGTGCGGTAGCCCGAGCGATCGCGGTCGAAGAGACGATCGACCAGGGCCTGCAGCCGATCGCGCAGCGGGTTGAAGGCCAGGATCGCGAAGAAGAGGAAGGTGATCGAGAAGAGGGGCGAGTCTGCGCTGACGTTCAGCTCGCGGAAGGCGGCGTCGGCGAAGGTGATGAGCGCCGCAAAGAAGCCGGTGATCGCCAGCGTCGCCGCGCCGTAGGCCGCCGAGGAGCGCGCCACACCGCGCATGTCGAAGAGGCGGCGTCGCACGATCCCGTAGGAGATGGCAACGGGAAAGACGGCGAACCAGATCATCGACAACGACATCGGGAAGGGCAGGCGCGCCAGGGCCTGGACGAGCAGGGCCATCATGACGGGCACGAAGCTCACGATCGCACCCGTCAGCACGAGATCCGCGGCTTCGGTGCGCCCGGAGCCGCGGATCTTCCAGCGCTCGTGGACCAGTGCCAGGAAGGCCACCACGCAGCCGATCATGCCCGCCCCGTAAGCCAGCGTGGGCATGACGCCGGCGGGGATCCCCAGGCTCTTCTCGAGCAGCACGGCGATCGCGATGGCCCCCGCGACGAGATAGGGCACGAGGCGGAGCCGGTGTCGGCGCGAGACCCACTGGGGCTCGAGCGGGAAGACGGAGAAGAGGTGGAACATGCTCGCACCGATGAAGGGCATGTTGATCACCATCCGCTCGTAGCCCGCCGGCGCGTCGTAGGTGTTGACTCCGCTGAACAGGGAGGTCGCCATCGCGCTCGAGAAGAGCAGGAAGGCCCAGGCCTCGGCGGAGTCGGGCCGCGAGCGCCAGACGAAGAGGCCCAGGAGCAGGTAGGCCGAGCCCGCGATCGCCAGGGCTCCGAAGATCGGCACGGTGAAGTTCTGGTAGGGCGAGCGCCGCTCGCGCGGCTCGAGCACCACCTCGGTCACGCCCGCCGCAGTGTCGATCCGGTAGGCAATCGGAGCGTCCGGGTCGACGGCGTCCCAGCCACGCGAGCGGTACCATTGCTGGATCGGCACGCCGCCGACCGCCAGCACCCGGTCGCCCTCGCGTACCCCCAACGCCCGCGCCTGGTCGGAGAGATCGTTGACCACGACCACACTGCCGATCCCGGAGGTGTGGATCGGCGGATCGACCTTGCGAGGCGTCGCGATCTGGCCCCAGACGGCCAGCCCAAAGGCCATCACCGCCCAGATGACGGCCAGGGCTGCCGTCACCCGGCGGAAGCGTGAGGTGGCCTCGGGACTCAGCGCTGGTCTCCCAAGGGGCGCATGGGCCCACGAATGGTACCGAAGCCGCGGAGCGAGCCACGCCGACCCCGGGGGGCCAGGCCTCCTCCTCGCAGACCCGGTCAGTCGGGTGGCCAGTGGATAGGATGGCCGGGTGACCTCCGAGCCCGCTACAGGGAAGGCCTTCGAGCCCACCTCGGTCGAGAGCTTCCGTTTCGTCGACTACGCCTGGGACCGGGCGACCGCGACGGCGCGGCTCCACTACGCCTTCGAGCCGGGTCCCGACTTCATCGAGGAGATCCGGTTCCCGGACGCCCGGCCCACTGCGGGCGAGCGGGAGGACCAGGCCCTCGATCGCTGCCTCCGCCAGCTCTTCCTGGTCTGCGGCGTCAGCTATTACAAGGCCGCCGTCCCCGAGCACATCATCGTCGAGCCCTTCGACCTGACGCCGGCGGGCGCCTCCTTCCTCGGCACCCTGTACCGGGAGGGCCTGGGGGAGATGGCTCACCAGAACGGGCTCGATCTCTCGGGCCTGCGCTTCCCCTACGACCCCGAGGCGCGGCTCGCCCCGATCGAGCTCGCCCTGCCGCGGCGAACGGCGGTGGCGGTGGGCGGAGGCAAGGACTCGATCGTGGCCCTCGAGCTGCTGGCGGAGGCGGGCGAGCCGATGGCGCTCCTCTCGGTCGGTGATCACGGGCCCGTGCGAGAGGTCTGCGAGGTCGCGAGGCGCCGCCACCCGGGCCTCCCGATGCTGCGCATCCAACGGCAGGTCTCTCCGCAGCTTCTGGAGCTCAACCGGTGCGGCGCACTGAACGGTCACATCCCCATCTCCGCGGTGTTCGCCTTCCTGCTGGCGACCGCGGGCGTTCTCCATGGCTTCGATGCCGCAGCGGTGGGAAACGAGCGCTCGGCCAACGTCGGAAGCCTGGTCGACGGGCGCGAGGTGAACCACCAGTACAGCAAGAGCTTCGCATGTGAGAAGGCCATGGCCGCCTGGATGCGCAGCGAAGCCGTCGCGGGTTTCGACTACTTCTCGGTCTTGCGACCGCTCTCCGAGCTCGCCATCGCGCGGGCCTTTGCGGAGATGACGGACTACCACGACGTCTTCTTGAGCTGCAACGCCGCGTTCCGGCTCGAAGGCGCGGCGACCACCTGGTGCGGCGACTGTCCGAAGTGCCGCTTCGTCTTCCTGGCCCTCGCGCCCTTCCTGGAGAAGGAGCGTCTGTTGGCGATCTTCGGGGGGCGCGACCTGTTGGCGCAGCCGGAGCAGACGGCGGGCTTCCGCGCCCTCGCCGGCCTCGAGGGCCCCAAGCCCTTCGAGTGCGTGGGCGAGATCATGGAATCCGCCGCGGCCCTGGAGGCCCTATGCCAGGCACCGGCCTGGAGGGATGCCCCGGTCCTGCGCGCGTTGCGCGACGAGGTGGCCCGCTTCGCGGCGAGCCACCGCGGTGAGCTCGACTCCTGGAGCCGGGTCAGCAGCGAGCACGCGCTCCCCGACCGGCTTTGCGAGGCCGTCCTTGCGGTTGGCTGAGCTGGCGGGGCGGCGGGTGGCCATACTGGGCGCGGGCCGCGAGGGGCTCTCTGCGGCGAGGCTCCTGTGCGAAGAGCTCGCGCATCCAGACGTGACGCTGCTCTCGGAGCAGGAGCCCACTCCGGATGCGGCGCGGCGGCTCGGGGTCCTGCCGGGGCTCTCCCTGCGAGTCGGGGCCGATGCCCTTGCGGATCTCTCCGCCTTCGACGTCGCCATCCGCTCACCGGGGATCTCCTTCTACCGCTCCGAGCTCGCCTCGGCGCGGGAGCAGGGGCTCGCCATGACCTCCCTCACCGACCTCTTCCTCGCCGAGAACGAAGGGAGGCGGGTCATCGCCGTGACCGGCACCAAGGGAAAGAGCACCACCGCGTCGCTGATCGCGCTGGCCCTCGAGGCCTGCGGGATCAAGACCGTGACCGCGGGGAACATCGGTACGCCGGTCTTCGATGCCGACCCGGAGGCCGAAGCCGAGGTCGTCGTCCTCGAGGTCTCGAGCTACCAGGCCTGTGACCTGCGACATGGACCGGAGATCGCCGTGATCACCTCCCTGCATCCGGAGCACCTCGACTGGCACGGCGGCCTCGAGCGCTACTACGACGACAAGCTGAACCTCCTGCGTCGGGCCCGCGGCCCGGTCCTCGTCAACGGCGGCAACCCGGATGCGCGTGCGCGCACGAGCCAGATCGCGCGGCGAAGGCTGTTCAACGATCCCTCGGGCGTCCACGTCCTGGGGGATCGGGTGAGAGAGGGCAGCCGGGAAATCGGCGACCTCTCCACTCTCCCCCTCGGCGGTGCACCCGGCTCCTCGAACCTGTGCGCAGCCCTGGCCGTCGCTTCGGCCCTGGATCTGCCGCTGACCACGGCCTTCGGGGGCTTCGAGAAGTTCCGCGGCCTCCCCCACCGGCAGCAGACGATCGCCAGCCGAGACGGCATCGACTATGTCGACGACAGCTTCTCCACGATTCCACACTCGACCCTTCACGCCCTGCGGGCCTTCGGCGATCGGCCGATCGCCGTGATCGTCGGCGGTCGGGACCGCGGAGTGGACCTCTCGCCGCTCGTGGACGCCCTCCGGGCCGCGAAGATCCGCGCTGTGGCCCTGGTCGGCGAGACGGGGCCCAGGCTGGCCGCGCTCCTCCCCACCGACGATGCGCGCGTGAACCGCTGCCGCTCGATGGACGAGGCGGTGGCGTTCTGCCGCCGCAGGCTGCCCAAGGGCGGAGTCGTTCTGCTCTCACCGGCCGCCGCCACCGGAGAGGACTACGCCGACGCCCCCGCCCGAGGCGCCGCCTTCGCCCGCTCCGCAGGGGTCGACCGGGAGGCCTGACGCCTCCGTGGACTCCCTCCTCAGGCGCGAGAGTCGGCGGGGAGGGTCAGGGCTTCGGCGGGCGGCTCCTCGGGAAGGCGCAGCACGAAGGTCGTTCCCTCCCCCTCCCGCGACTCGACCTCCATCGTGCCGCCGTGGCGCTCGATGATGCCGTGGGAGAGCGAGAGGCCGAGGCCCGTGCCCTGGCCCACGGGCTTGGTCGTGAAGAAGGGCTCGAAGATGCGGCTGCGCACGTCTTCGGGCATCCCCGGGCCGTTGTCCGCGAAGACCAGGCGCACGCCACCCGGCTCGGCCCGCGTCTGGACGGTGATGCGGCCGCGACCCTCCATGGCGTCGCAGGCGTTCATCAGCAGGTTCATGAAGACCTGGTTCAACTGGCCCGCGAAGCAGCGCACCTGCGGAAGCGCCTCGTAGTCGCGCACCACCTCGATGCCGACCTTGAGGCGTGGCTCCATCAGGGTGAGGGTGCGATCGATCTCCCCGTTCAAGGAGACCTGCTGGAGGTCGGCGTGGTCGGTACGTGAGAAGGTGCGCAGGTCTTGCACGATCTGCTTGACCCGGTCGGTGCCTTCACGGCTCCGGGAGAGCAGCTTCTCGATCGCCGAGCGTGCCTTCGTCCGCTTGTCGTCGCCGACCTCGGTCGAGCTGAGGCGCTCCACGTAGTCGTCGAGCAGCTGCAGGTTCGCGTGGACGAAGCCGATCGGGTTGTTCAGCTCGTGAGCCACACCCGCCACCAGCTGGCCCAGGCTGCGCATCTTCTCGCTCTGCACCAGCTGCGCCTGGGTGTCGCGCAGCTCGAGGGTCCGCTCCTCGACCCGCAGCTCGAGGGTCTCGTTGAGCTTCGCGATCTCGTCGAAGGCCTGGGCGTTCTCGATGGCGATGGCGCTCTGGTTCGCGAGCGTCCGCAGGAGCTGGCGCTCATCCGGGCCGAAGCGCTCGGCCGCCAGGCTGCGCCCAACGGCGATCACGCCGAGCAGGTCGACGCCGAAGAGGATGGGCACCAGCAGCTCGACCTCGAGGGCGTCGAAGACGTCGCGGCACTGCTCTCGCAGCTCGACGTCGGGCTCGTCGTCGAAGTCCCGCCGGGCCAGCTCGGTTCGACGCATCCACAGGTTCCGACAGATCGGATGGTCGACGCTGAGCTCGGGCTCCTCCAGCTCTTCGTCCCAGTCACCGCGGGCCGCCTCGGTGCGGAGGATCTCGCCGTCCTCGTCGAGCAACAGCACCAGGGCCCGATCCACGCCCATCGTATCGGTGACCGCGATGAGGATGCGCTCGACGACTTCGCGCACGGAGAGCATCGAGACCATCGCCTCGGAGATCTCCCGCACCGCGTTGCGGTAGGCGACGCGATCGCGATCGAAGAAGCGATCGACCCATTCCTGAAGGCGATTCCGGAGCGGGTTGAAAGCGAGGATCGCAAAGAAGAGGAAGGTGACCGAGAAGAGAGGTGAACGCGTCTCGACGTTGAAGCGGCCGACCGCCGCGTCCGCGAAGGTGATCGTCAGGGCGAAGAGGCCCGTGATGGTGAGGGTGGCTGCGCCATAGGCGGCCGAGCTGCGCGCGAGCAACCGCACGTCGAAGAGCTCGGCGCGGATGATCCCGTAGCCGACCGCCAGCGGGAAGAGGAAGAAGCCCAGCATCGAGATCGTCCACGGCAGGCGCGTGCCCACCGTGGTGTGCAGGACGAGGGCCACGATCACGGGGAAGATGCTGAGCAGCGCGCCGACCAGCATCACCATCGAACGCTCGGAGGCCATGCCTCCTCTCTGGTGGGCCCGTTCGGTCAGGACGATCGCCATACAGACCAGACCGAGCCCCGCCGCGAAGAAGGTGATCGCCGGGTTGATGATCGCCATCAGCCCGGAGACGTAGGGCGCAGCGACGCCGACCAGACCCAGGGCGAAGGCAAGCCCGTAGAGGGCTGGACGGATCTCGGGACGACGCGTGACCCAGGCGGGCTCCAGGGGGTAGATCGTGAAGAGATGGAAGGAGGCCGCCCCGACGAGCGGGATCGTGAGCGCCAGGATGCTCCAGTTGAAGGGATCGACGCTCCCGGACAGGAAGAGCAGCGAAGAGGTCGCACTGCAGAAGAGCAGCAGGGCCCAGGCCTCCCGGCGCTCGCTCCGCACCTGGAACACCACTGCGCCGATCGCCAGGTAGATCAGGCCGATTCCGGGCACCGCCATGCCGAGAAAGCGCTCGCTCGGAAAGCGCGGGCTCTTCGCCGGACGGGGGACCAGCATCGCCACGTGCGGCTCGCCCCCCGGGTGGATGAGGTCGTAGCGGTTGGGAACGCCCTCGATCAGCGCGTATCCGCCCCTCGACATCCACTCGTCCACGCGCAGGCCGTCGATGGCCACCCAGCGATCTCGGCGGTGGATTCCGGCCGCCTGGGCGGCGGGGCTGAGGGCGTGGACCACGTGGACGCCGGCAGCGCTCGAGAACGAGAAGGGCATGCCGGGCTCCTCGCTGGAGCGCAGCTGGGCCCGAACCCCCGAGAAGAGGGCCAGCAGTGCCCACGCAAGTGCGAGGGCCGCGGTGAGGCGTCGGAAACGCGCCGTCGAACCCGGGCTCATGTCACCTTCGAGGCACCCGGGAGCAGCCTAGCTCACGGAGACGTAGGGGCGAACGGCGGCGGGCAGAGCCCGCCTCGGGGATCTCGAGGGCTCGCGGGAGGGGCTCTAGCGTGCCTGCTCGCGTTCGAGCTCGGCCCGGATCTCGCCGAGCTCGGAGAGCGGACCGCGACTGCTCCGGTAGTTGTGGCCGGCGCCGTTGAACACCACCACGTCCCCACCTTCGGCCTCGACCTTCGCCTGGAGCGCCTGGAGGGCCGGGCCCAGCTGGCTGGCAGAGGGCAGGTTCCGGGGCGCAGGCTCACAGGACTGGGGCCCGCTCTCCTCATCGATCGACTGCAGGGCCGGGTTCGACAGGGGCGTGCGCGTCACCGTGGCCGAGGGCGCTTCCTCCGCGCGGGCCACCTGCACGCCCGGCGAACCGAGCGCGAGCATCGTCGCCAGGGCCAGCAGACCGGCCAGATCTCGCCAGCGGGGAAACGGGTCTCGTCGGGAAGGGGTCGAGCTCATGGGCCTCTCCTGGGCCCCTTTCATCGGCACCGGAGCCCACCCGCTTGATGGGTGAGGCGAAGAAAGGGCGGAGACTGCGCCCGGGTTGCCGGAGAGCTGCCGATCGCCTGCGCATCGGCGAGGCCGTGCCGCAGCGCGGGTCCGGGGCCGCTGGGAACCCTACCCTGCCAACGAGGTGCGAATGCGCAGAACCCTGATCTGGATCGCCGCGCTGCTCTCACCGATCGTGCTGATCCTCGTCCTCCTCGCAGCGACCTGGTGGGCCCGCAGCGAGCTGGCCGCCCGTGCGCTCGCCTGGCAGGTCGAGGCGTTGGGCCTTCCCGTCGACTTCGAGGAGCCCATCGAGATCGAGCTGGGGGCCCTCGTGCTCCGCGATCTCCGCATCGGCGCAGCGGACCAAGCCCAGCCCGACCTCTCCGTCGAGCGGCTCGAAGTGCACTACGACTGGGCCACGCTCTCCGAGGCGAGAGCGG
>NYZB01000111.1 GCA_002687015.1 Deltaproteobacteria bacterium | reverse complement strand
GAAAGCCGCGTAGGCGACACGCTGTCCACGCCGCTGCGCGGGCCACCCTGTCCCGGCCGAGCCATTCTGAGGAATGAACCCCGCCCCGCCGCGCGTCAACGAAAGGAGCGAAGCGGCCCCCCGAAAGCCGAGCGACCGAGATGGCCGCGACCGGCCTAGTACTCGACCTCGCCGATGAGCAGGCCCTCGGCGTTGCGGACCACGCGGAGGCGGGTCAGGCAGGCCATGCAGTAGATGCGGTCGCCCTCGCGGACCTCTCGGGTCGAGCGGACAACGATCTTGCAGACCGGGCAGAACACCTCGTTCGGTGCCAGCTCGTCGTCGGCCCCCTCCCAGCGGCGGTAGAAACGACGGTACTTCCGCGGGACCTCATCGAAACCGCGATCATCGAGCTCGTAGCGCTTCCGCGGCTCTTCCAGGCTCATTCGACCCCCAGCCTTCCCACGGCGTCCAGGTAGTCCCGAGCCAGCTCGTCGCCCCGCTCGCGCGGTGCGCCGATGTCTCGCAGGGTCTCCTCGAAGCTGCGGAAGACCAATGGATCGAAGTCGCGGCGCACCTCGCCGAGCTCGCGGGCCGTGATCTCGCCCGCTTGCAGGCGCCGCCCGATCTCGCTCTCGCCAAAGCCGATGTGACGGCGCTCGTCGCTCACGATGGCCAGCAAGAGGTCCCGGGTGACCGGGTCTGCCGTCTTCGCGTGGCCCCGAAAGACCGAGAACTCCATGGCCTCCAGGATGACGTTCTGGGCGAAGAGGGCCGGCAGCCAGGCCCCTCGTTCGATCAGCTCGAGCAGGCGCGTATGGAAGGTGCGCAGCGCCGGATGGGACCGGCTCTCGATCTCGGCCTCCGGATCCTCGACACCCAGCTCCCGCAGGCGATGGCAGAACACCTCCAGGTGGCGTGCCTCGTCCGCGCATTGCGTGGCCAGGAAGACCTTGGTCGGGCGGTTCGGTGCGAGGCGGATCAGCGCACCGGAGCACTCGAGGGCCGCGGTCTCGCCGGCGCCGTAGCTGCAGAGCACGGCGATCAGCCCGTCCCGATCCTCGGCTTCGAGACCCTCGTCGGACAGGTTCTCCTGGTGGCCTCGGGGACGGATCTCCAGGTAGCTCTGGATCGACGCGAGCCAGTGCTCGAAGGAGTGGACGTCCGCGTAGAAGTCCTCGGGTGACAGCTCGTGCAGGTTCGTCCCGGGATCCGATTCCCTGGGGCTCACGACTGGCGCCGTTCGGGTGTGGGGTCGTCGAAGCCGCTGCGTCCCGAGCGGATCTCGAGCCTGCGACGGAAGGTCGCCGGAAGGGTGCCCTCGAGCTTCTGGGGCTCATGGGCGCAGGGCTCATGTCCGTAGGTGGTCCCCTTCGGGAAATCGCTCACGCAGTCATCTCCTCTCGCAAGAAGCCGCAGCTCGACCGAGCAAGGCCCGTGCCGTCCGGAGGGGCTCTGGGGAGCGGCTCGGCCGCCCACGCCGGGGCTCGGTGCCACGACCTCGCCGCATGATGGGCCACATTGGGACGAGGATCCAGCTCCAAGGGCGTGTCCCTCGCTCCGCCGCCGGCATGTCGCTTGCGTTGCGTCCCGGCATGGGTGGAGCCTGTGGCGCCGGCGTGCAGAACGACTCGAGGGTCCGTCGCGTCGAGCTGGCAGACGGCGGCTCGGCAGAGCTGCGCGTGCTGGAGGTCGGGGACCGGGAGAGCTTCGAGGCGTTTCACGCGGGCCTCTCCCCGGAGACGCGCTTCTCGCGCTACTTCACATCGCGTCCGAGCCTCCCCGACCCCGAGCTCGACCGCGTCACGCATGCCGAGCCGGGCCGCCGCGTCGGGCTCGGCGCCTGGGTCGACGGCGAGCTGGTCGGCCACGCGCTCTACGCGGCTCTCTCCGAGCCCGGCGAAGCCGAGGTGGCCTTCGAAGTCGCCGACGCCCATCAGGGCCGGGGCGTCGGGACGGCCCTGTTCGAGGAGCTGGCGGTCGCGGCTCGACGAGACGGCTTCCGCCGCTTCGTGGCGCACGTCCTGCTCGGCAACAAGCGCATGCTCGAGGTGTTCCGCAACCTCGGCTTTGCCGAGCGCACGACTCGCGAGGGCGATGTGGTGCGCGTCGAGATCGATCTCGACGAGACCAGGCTGCACCAGGCCGCGGCGCGCGCGCGGGCCCTCCATGCGGCGCTGGCCTTCCGTGAGCGAGAGGAGCCACCCACATGAACCGCCGTCTGTTCGCACTTGCCATGGGCTCGCTCCTGGTCTGGGCCTCGACCGGCTGCGCACCCGTGACCCCGCAAGAAGAGAGCGGAATTCACGTCGATCTGCAGCGCATGGGTCGCGAGGACTACATCCAGTACTGCGCCTCGTGCCACGGCGCCGATGGGCGCGGCCGGGGCCCGGTGGCACCGGCCCTGAAGGTGGCGCCCGCCGACCTCACGGGCATCGCCGCGCGGCGAGGGGGCGCCTTTCCCCGCACCGAGATCGCCTACGTGATCGACGGACGCTTCGAGCTCTCGGTTCACGGCACCCGCGACATGCCGATCTGGGGCCGCAAGTTCCGCGAAGGCCTCCCCCAGAACGAGACGGGCGAAGCCCTGGTGCGCGGACGCATCGCGGGGCTGGTCGAGTACCTGATGTCGATCCAGGAGCCCTAGGCGCCATTCCGGCCTTGGCGCGCCTCTCGGTCGGGGGCCAGCAGGTCGACCCTTGAGCGGCCCAGGATCGACGCGCTGACCACCGCGCCGACCAGCGCCAGGCCCGTGTCCTTCTGGGCGTCCCAGACGTCGCCCTGGGCTCCGACGAACGCGATGCCGGTTCCGGGATCGACCACGACGGCGGCCAACCACTCGAGCAGCTCGTAGGCGCTCGAGAGGGAGAGGATCACGCAGACGGAGAGCACCAGCAGCAGACGGCGGGACGGGCGCGGGAGGGCTCGGCGCAACAGCTCGGCGATGGGCCGCAGCACGAGCAGGCCGAAGGCCAGGTGGACGAGCCGGTCGTAGTGGTTGCGTCCCTGGAAGAGGGTGTCGAACCAGCTCGGTGTCGGCACTCGCGAGTAGGTGAAGTGACTTCCCACCTCGTGGAGGCCGAGGAAGAGGAGAAGCAGCAGGAGGCTCACATCGGAGAGGCCGAGGCGGCTGCGCCCGAAGAGCAGCATCAGCGCGAGCGGCACCGCCAACAGGTTCTCGAGCGCCCAGGTCTGTCGGTCGAGGGGTGCCCACGCAAGCCAGACGAACTCGACCGCGAAGAGCGCCGCGGCCACCCCGACCAGCCCGGGGAGGCGGCCGCGTTCAGAGGCCGGCGAGGCCACGGAGCTCGTCGAGCCATGTCTCGACGGCCGGCGGCAGGTAGGTGCCCGCCGAGCCGCTGTAGCCGGCAAGCGTGTCCTCCTCCAGCGCGAGGTAGGCCTCTCGGGCGATGGGCGAGCCCGGCGCTGCGCGCACGGCCGCCTCCAGGTAGGACTCGGGTGCGGCCAACCAGCTCGTGTGCTCGGCGTAGAGCTCGGCGAGCCCGAGCAGGTAGTAGGCCTCGGCCTCGCTCGTCTTGGGCAGATCACCGCGAGCGAGCGCACGGTGGAGGAGGCTCGACACCACCAGGTCATGGACCAGGCTCCGCCGGTCCGAGGGGAAGCGGCGCAGGCCGGCCGCCTCCTCGGCGAGGCTCCGCGCCACGGCCAGCTCCTGACCCGGCGGGCTCCGGGTGTCGAGGCGCCCGAGCGCCTCCACCCACGTGGCCACCAACCGGTCGAGGTAGGGGGGGAGCGCCTGGCCCGCACGCCAGTCGTCGAGGAAGCGCGCGGCTCGGGGCAGCTCGCCGGTCACGCGCACCGCGACGCGGAGGTAGTCGACCAGGAATCCGGCCAGGTCGAGCTGGGTTGGGTGGATCAGCTCCTCGCGGAACAGGGCTTCGATGTCGTCGAGGGCCCGGCCGAACTGACGCGTGGCGATCTCGAGGCGGATCCGATCGTCCCGTGCGAGGCGGTCGAGATCGACCGATTCGATCAGGCTGCGGCCCAGCTGGGAGGCCTGCGGCCCGGGCAGCCGGGAATGACACGCCACGCAGTGGTCGACGAGCTCGGTGAGGAGGAAGCGCGCTTCCTCCGCGCGTTGGTGGCCCAGGCGCCAGGTGATCTCGGCCGCGTCTCGTGCAAGGGAGTGGCTCAGGTGGGCGAACCCCGCGTCCTGGCGCTCGCCGTGGCCCTCGAGGGTCACCGCGCCCTGCTGGAGCCGAGCCAGCGCCGCATCGAGCTCGGCCCGGTTCGTCTCGTCGTGGAAGGCCTCGCGGTCCATGGCGAGGGGAAGGGCCACCTGCAAGGAGGCCACGAACTCCGCCATGGTCGCTCGCGTCTCGTCGGTCTCGGGGCTCCGGGGCGGCTCCGCGCCCTGACAACTGAAGAGGAGCGCCCCAGCCAGGGCCGTTGCGCGGGTCATCCAGCCCCGGTTTCGCCGCCTCATCGTCGAAGCGTAGCCTCCAAGAGAGGCGCGAAGCCGGGCCCGGGCCGTTCCGGGCGCCTTCTCACCGCACCTGCCCGCTCGCAGCTGCAGGGCTCGTGCCAAGAGCCCCGCCTGGCATCGAGCATGCATGGGGAGAGGGTATGGAACCCCAGGGATCGGACCGCCAGTCGCCGACCTGCGACGAGCTGGCCGCGGGCCTCGCCGACCCGCGAGCCTACGCCGAGCTGTGCAGCGCGCGCGACGAAACGGTCGAAGTGACGCAGACCCACCTCTCGTACGTGTTCCTCGTGGGCGACCGCGTGGTGAAGCTCCACAAGGACGTCGACCTGGGCTTCGCGGACTTCTCGACCCGCGAGGCGCGCAACGACGATGCGCTTCTCGAGCTGGAGCTCGGGCGCAGGCTCTCGCCGGACGTCTACCTCGGTGTCGCGGCCCTCCATCTCGACGCGAACGGGCAGGCCCGGGTCGGAGCGCTGACCGATCGGATCGACGAACCCGAGCTGGAGCATGCCGTGGTCATGCGCCGCTTGCCGGAGGGTCGGGATGCCCTCTCGCTGCTCGAAGCGGCCGAGCTCAGCCCACACCAGATCGACGTCCTGTCGGAGCAGATCGCCCGGCTCCACCGGGACCACGGGCTCGGGCGCCCCGCACCGTGGAGTGCCGAGGCCTGGCTCGAGCGCATCGCGGCGCCGATGCGCGCCAACGTCGTATCTCTCACCGAGACCCTGGGCGCGGCGGCGGTGCACGAGCTCGAGGAGCGTCTCGAGAACCGGCTCGGGGCCCTCTCGGCGACGCTCGAAGCGAGGCGGGTCGAGGGCCGGGCCGTGGACGGCCATGGCGATCTCCACCTCCAGCACGTCTGGTTCGAGCGCGGCGCCAGGGAAGCCCACCTGATCGATGGCCTGGCCTTCTCGGATTCTCTGCGCCGGATCGACCCCGCCTCCGAAGTCGCCTTCCTGGCCATGGACCTCGTCTATCGCGGGCGTGGCGACCTGGCCGAGCGATTCCTCGCCCACTATGCCGAGGAGACGGACGACTTCGGTCTGTACGATGTGGTGGACTTCTACATGTCCTACCGCGCCGCGGTGCGTGCCAAGGTCGCCGCGCTCTGCGCCCACGACCCCGCCGTCCCGGCCGATCAGCGGGCGGACGCCGACCAGAGCGCCCGGCGTCATCTCGCGCTCGCCGAGGAGCTGCTCGAGCCCGCGGCCCCCGGCGCCCTCGTCTTGCTGTGCGGGACGGTGGGCAGCGGCAAGAGCAGCGTCGCGCGCTCTCTCGCGCCCGAGCTGGGCGCCGTCGTGGTGGCCTCGGATCGCGTGCGTCGCCGCCTGCCGGGCTTCACCCCGGCACCGGGCGGCGCCCAGGACGGCGGAGCCTACAGCCGAGAGGGCCGCGACCTGGCGTACGAGGCTCTGCTCGAGAGGGCCTGCCCGCCGCTGTGCTCCGGTCGGCCGGTGCTGCTCGACGCGACCTACGAGAGCCGCTTCCACCGGGACGAGGCCCGCGAGCTGGCCCGCCGACACGCTGCGCCCGCCTTTCTCGTCGAGGCGCGCGTCGCCAAGCCCACCGCGCTGCAGCGCTTGCGTCGCCGGGCTGCAAGCGGGGCCGATGCCTCCGAGGCCGGCCCCCAGCAGCTGGAGCCCAGCGTCGAGCGCTTCGAGGCGCCTCGCGAGTGGCCGCGCGCCCGCCACTTCGTGGTGTCGACCGACGACCCGGTCTGGGCGCGCGACATGGCGGAGCTCGCCCAGCGCATCGACCCCGAACGGCATCGTGCCCTCGGAACCTACGAGACGAAGGAGAACGAGATGGCAGAGCGCAGCGACTTCCTCGAGGGCGAGCTGGATCGCTTGCGGCAGCTACGAGATGAGCTGCGGGTCCAGGTGGAGCTCGGGGGCATGGAGCTGAAGGAGCAGTGGCACGGCCTGGAGAAGCGCTGGAGCGCACTCGAGGGCAAGGCCAAGCGGATCCGGGAGGGCGCCCGCGAAGACGCCGACGAGATCGCCGAGACGGCCCGCGAGCTGGCGCGGGAGATCCGCGAGGGCTTCGAGCACCTGCGCGCGCGGCTCTAGCGGTGTACGAGTTCCTCGACTACCGGGTCCTGGACGTCATGACGGCGGACCCGATCGGGATCCCGCCGAAGACCTCCCTCGCCGAGGCGGAGCAGCTCTTCGAGACCCACGGCTTCAACTCCCTCCCGGTGGTCGGCGAGGATCGCGAGCTGCTGGGCCTCGTGACCCAGCTCGATCTCCTCAAGGCCTTCCGCTTCGATGCGGAGCGCATGCTGCCCTCCTACGAGACGATCATGGCCGGTCCGGTCGAGGCCGCGATGGAGACCGAGCTCGAGACCGTGCGCTTCCGGACCCCGCTCACCCGGGTTCTCGAGCGGATGGTCCGGCTCCGCAGGCGCAGCCTTCCGGTCGTCGAGGAGGGGAAGCTGGTGGGGATGGTCTCCCGGCGCGACGTCCTGGGGGCCCTTCGCTCTGCCGTAGCAGGGGAACGGCCCGACGGGCCGATCTAGGCCTGCGGTTGACACGACCCCCTGTCGGGTCATGGTGAGGGGCATGTTGGACGAGGGATCGCTCGAAGAGCTCGCCTACTTCGAGTACGACGAGGAAGACCGGCGGCTCCTGGCCGATCTCGGCCCGGTCTTCGAGGAGCACTCCGAGCGGCTGGTGGCTGCCTTCTACCGCCATCTGCTCTCGTTCCCCGCGACCCAGGTCCACCTGCGCGACCCCGAGGTGACCCAGCGACTCCTGGTCCTGCAGCGCCAGTACCTGATGAGTCTGGCGGGCCCGGAGGTCGACGAGAGCTACATCAAGGAGCGCCGGCGGATCGGCGAGGCCCACGAGCGGATCGGACTCGACGCACGCTGGTACATCGGCGCCTACGCTCTCTACTTCTCGCTGCTCACGCCCCTGGTCTGCGAGCATTGCGGAGTCGACATGGTGCGCGCCGAGCGCACCCTGATCGCTCTCCAGAAGATCCTCCTCTTCGACATGGAGATCGCCATGGAGCGCTACGTGGCCCGGCGCGAGCGCGATCTCCAGAGGCTGAACGACGAGCTGGCGGCCTCGGGGCGACGCCTGGCGCGAGATCTGGAGACGACCGGGGCGGCCCTGCGCACGACGACGGAGCGAGCCCGCGCGGCCGAGCGGCTGGCCTCCATCGGGGTCCTGGTGGCCGGGCTGGCCCACGAGATCGGGACACCCATGGGCGTGATCCAGGGCCACGCCAAGCTGCTCGAGCCGCACGTCGATGGGAACGACGCACGCTGGCGCCTGAACACGATCCAGGAGCAGATCGGGCGGATCTCGCGGATCATGGAGAGCCTGCTCGGGATGGCGCGGCCGACCCGCCCGAGACGCGGCACGGTGTCTCTCAAGCCCCTGGTCGAGAACACCCTGGCCTTCCTCCAGGAGCGGCTGGCGCGCCTGGGTGTCGAGGCGATCCTCGACCTCGAGCCGGCGGAGCCGGTGTTGGGCGACACCGAGGGGCTCCAGCAGGTGCTCCTGAACCTCTTCCTGAACGCGGCCGACGCGATGCCCGAAGGAGGAGAGCTGAGAGTCACCCTCGGCGCGGCCGCCGATGGAGAGGCCGAGATCCGTGTCGCCGACACGGGCAAGGGGATACCCGAAGCCACGCTCCAGCGGGTCTTCGACCCCTTCATGACCACCAAGGAGGCCGGTGAGGGCTATGGACTCGGCCTGGCCGTGGCCCACGGCATCGTGGCGGAGCACGGGGGGCTCCTGGAGGTCAGCCGGACCGATCCGGGGGGCACCGAGTTCCGGATCGTCCTACCTCGGGACGAGAGCTGAGGAGGATTGGTCCACTTTTCGTGGGGAACGTGGCGATATGCTACATTCCCCCTTCCCAAGAGGACGCTCCGCCATCGAGAGCCTTGGCATGGCCCCTGCTTTGGGAAGGCCCATGGTAACCCGACCTTTCCAGCTATTGGTAGTCGACGACGATCGCGCCATGCGCGAGATGCTGAGCTCCCTGTTCAGGGAACAGGGCTATTGGGTCCAGGAGGCCAGCTCCAGCGACGAAGCCCTCGAGCAGACCGCTGAGTTCGACTTCGACGTCGTCCTTTCCGACATCCGGATGCCGGGCCGCTCGGGGATCGAGCTGGTCGGCGAGCTTCGCAAGCTCCGGCCAGAGACCCCAGTCATCCTGATGACGGCCTTCGGAACCATCGACTCCGCCATCGAGTCCATGCGGGCCGGCGCCTTCGACTACATCACGAAGCCCTTCGAGCCCGATGTGGTGGCCTTCACGGTCGAGCGTGCCCTCGAGCGGCGCGTTCTCGAGGAGGAGAACCGGCGCCTGCGCCGTGCGGTCGACCGCACCAGCGGCATGGGCGACCTGATCGGCGACAGCCCGGCCATGCGCGAGATCTTTGCCTTGATCCGCAAGATCGGGCACACGCGCAGCAGCGTGCTGATCACGGGCGAGAGCGGAACGGGCAAGGAGGTGGTCGCCCGCACGATCCACTACCACGGCGCTCGCGCCGAGAGGCCCTTCATCCCGATCAACTGCACGGCGATTCCCGAGGGTCTCCTCGAGAGCGAGCTCTTCGGCCACGTGCGCGGCGCCTTCACCGGGGCCCACGCCAGCAAGCGCGGGCTCTTCGAGAAGGCCAATGGTGGCACCCTGCTGCTGGACGAGATCGGCGACATGGGTCCGGGCCTCCAGGGCAAGCTCCTGCGAGTGCTCCAGGACGGCGAGGTGCGGCCGGTCGGAGGCAACGAGGGCGTCAAGGTCGACGTGCGCATCATCGCCGCCACCAACCAGGACCTGGAAGCCGAGATGGAGGCGGGGCGCTTCCGCGAGGATCTCTTCTACCGCCTGAACGTGATCCCGATCCGCATCCCGCCGCTCCGCGAGCGGCCCGAGGACATCCCCGCCCTCGTGGAGGCCTTCACACAGCGCCACTGCGACGGGTCCCCGCGGGTCTTCACCAGCGCGGCACTGGACCGCCTCGCCCAGCAGCCCTGGCGCGGCAACGGGCGTGAGCTCGAGAACACCGTCGAACGGGTGCTCGCGCTCACCGAAGCCGATCCGATCGACGTCAGCGATCTGGGCCTCCCCGCGGCGCCGGGCTCTCCGACCGCGGCCGACGAGGACTTCCTGGCCCGGGCGGCCGTGCGCGGCGTTCCCCTGGACGAGCTCGTCGATCGCTACATCGACGCGGTGATGGCCTCGGTCGAGGGCAACAAGGTGCGCGCGGCGAGGGTGCTCGGCATCGACCGCAAGACCCTCTATCGAAGGGCCGAGCGCCGCGAGCGCGCCCGCTCGAAGGCCCAGGCCGAGGGAGACAAGGAATGAACCGCCCCCAGACCCTCCTCGTCGCTACGGACTTCTCTCCGAGTGCACGTGCGGCCGAGGACGCGGGTGTTGCCTGGGCCAAGCGCTTCGGTTCCACATTGCACTGGATCCATGCGCTCGAGGTCCCTCTGCCGATCTTCGAGCCCTATGCCGTGGCTGTTCCGGAGGCCACGATCGGCGCGACCCGCAAGGCCGCGCAAGAGAAGCTCGAGGCTGCGGCGGCGCGCGGGACCGAGGAAGGGCTCGACGGCACTTCCCATCTGGGCGACGTGCCCGCCGCCTACGCGATTGCCGACCGGGCCGAGGAGCTGGGAGCCGATCTGGTCGTGATCGGAACCCACGGTCACCGGGGCGTGCGCCGGGTGATCCTGGGCAGCGTGGCCGAGAAGGCGGTGAAGCTGGCCCCGTGCTCCGTCCTCACCGTGAAGGGAGAGAAGGGAGCCGAGGCTCCCGATCGCATCCTGGTGGGGGTCGACTTCTCGGACCACACCGGGCCGGCGCTGGACGCCGCGACCACCCTGGCGAAGGAGACCGGAGCCAGCCTGCACCTGCTGCATGCCCTCGAGCTGCGGATCCCGCTCGTCACCGCCTACGAGGTCACGATCCCCGACGGGATCATCGAGCAGGCCCAGGCCGAGGCCGAGGTGCAGCTCGCGGCCCTCGCGGATGGCGTCGACAAGGCCGTGCCCGTCAGCTGGTCGATGCGCAGCGCGCCGCCGCACCAGGCGATCGTCGAGGCCGCCGAGGACGAGGGCGCCGACCTGATCGTGACCGGCTCTCGCGGCATGACCGGCCTGAAGCATGCCCTGCTGGGCAGCGTCGCCGAGCGAACCCTGCGCGCGTCGCCCTGCTCGGTGTGGACGGTGCGTGCTTCCTGAGGACAGCCAGCGCGCCCGAGAGAAGGAGCCCACGGTGGAAGCCGAGGAACGGAGCATCGCCTCGGTGATGCGCGAGGAATTCGTGTCGGTGGCATCCAAGGACCAGCTCGACTTCGTCGACGACGTGATGAAGCTGGGTCGGATCCGGCACATGCCCGTCGTGGACGAGGGGAGGCTGGTGGGAGTCGTGTCCCAGCGCGACCTCCTGGCGGCTGCGCTCTCGAAGGCCCTGGACTTCGACCAGGGCCAACGGCGCAACTTCCTGCGTTCGGTGCAGGTCTCCGAGGTGATGAGCCGGCAGCCGATCACGGTGCAGTCCGACACCACGCTCTCCGAGGCGACGCGCACCCTGCTCGCGCACAAGATCGGCTGCTTGCCCGTGCTGGACGCTGCGGAGCGGCTCGTAGGCCTGGTCACCGAGACCGACCTGCTGCGCGGCGCCTACGGTCTGGCCTAGGCCAGGAAGGTCTCCACCCGCCGGAGCAGGTCGGCTTCCGTCAGGACGCCGACCAGGCGTCGCGGATCCTCGGGGCTGACGACCAGCAGGTGCCCACTGCTCGCGCGGCCCAGGGCGCGCAGGCCCTCGCGGAGGTTGGCGTCCGCTGCGATCACGTCTTCCGGGTCACTCATCCGCTCGTCCACCCGGGCGGAGAGCGCCTTGCGGAGCGAGTCGCGAAGCTCGTCCTCGCTGGAACCGTTGATCGCCTCGGCGACGAAGGCACAGCAGGCCCGGAAGGTGAGCGCTCCGAGCAGCTCGCGATCCGGTCCCACGACGGGCAGGGCGCGCAGGCGCCCGAGGCGCATGATCTGGGCCACGGACGCGAGCGAGGTGTCCGGCTGCACGGTGATCACCCACTTCCGCATCGCCGCCGACACGGGCGTGTCGTCGATGGCCGTCACTCGCTCGTCGTCTCCGGGTCGCCCTCGGCATCGCGCAGGACGAGCACGGGGCAGGGCGCCCGGGCCAGCGTGCGTTCGGCCACGCTGCCGAGCACGGCGTGCTTGAGACCCGTGTGGCCCCGGGTGCCCATCACGATCAGATCCGCTCCGACCTCCTCGGCCACCTCGGGAATCAGCTCCCAGGGCCGACCGCGGGACACGCGCACCTCGACCCGGAGGCCCGCGGCCTCGCAGCGGGTGCGCCACTCGACCAGGGCCTTCTCGGCAGCCTCGCGCGATCGGCCGACCAGCTCGTCGGTCAGGAAGAGGTTGTAGGGGTACACGCGGTCGTTCAGGACGAGGACGTGAAGCAGCACGATGCACGGGTCCTGGCCCGAGGCGAGCTCGATGGCTTGCTCGAGGGCTCGCACGGAGTGGCGCGAGAAGTCGAATGGAACGACGACGGTCTCGAGCTTCATGGCACGCTTCCCCTGTTCAGACGATGGAAGAGATCGCAGGATCCATGCCAGGGCGGGAACGCGCCGTGCGTGGACGGGGCCGCGGAGAGTCCGAGCACATGCCCCGGCACTCCCCAGGGCCCGGCACGGCCCTGGGGCGGAAGTCCCCAGCCTGTTCCCCATCGAGACCCGCCTTCGCCCGGGGATGGGCACGGCGCTTGCTGCCGAACGCTGCATGGCCCTTCGAGATCACTCGCACATGCCCCCGGTCGGACAGGTCATGACGGCCTTTCCCTACTTCGTGCAGGTCACCGACACGCTGATCCAGGTGCGTGCGCTGATGGAGGAGCACGATTTCCGGCACATCCCGGTCAAGGATGGCGAGAACACCGTCGGTGTGATCAGCCAGCGCGACCTCGATCGCTGGGTCCACCCGGCCGCTCCCGAGAGCGACCTGGAGAAGATCCACGCCGGACGCATCATGACGCCCGACCCCTACCACGCCGCCTACGAAACGCCGCTCGCCGAGGTGCTCGAGACGATGGCCGACCGGAGGATCGGAACGGTGCTCGTGGTTCGCGGCTCGCGGCTGGCCGGGATCTTTACGACCACCGATGCCTGTGACCTGCTCGCCGAGCTGCTGCGCGAGCGCTTCGACAGGGTCGGAGTGGCCTGAGGCTCCGCCAGGGCCCGTGAGGGCCGAATGACCGCGAACTCGGCGTCCGCCTCTTCCGCGGGGGCCAGGAGAGCACACGGATGGTCGACTACGAACGCCTCACCGCGATCGAGCACGGGATCCTTCAGCTCGAAGGACCGCACGCGCCTCTCCACGTCTCCAGCGTGCAGCTCTTCGAGGCCGGACCGTTGCTGGCCGATCGCGGCGGCGTGGACATCGAGCGCATCCGCGACGCCGTCCGCGCACGGATTGGCGACCTGCCGCGCTACCGGCAGGTGCTGCTCCAGCTCCCGCTCGAGACCCAGCCGATCTGGGTCGACGCCAAGGAGGTGGACCTCGAGTTCCACGTCCGGCACATGTGTCTGCCGCGGCCGGGAAGCGAACGCCAGCTGAAGCGCATGGTCGGCCGGGTGCTGGCCGAGCCCCTGAACCGCGCGCGTCCGCTGTGGGACCTGTCGGTCATCGAGGGGGCGGGGGAGGGCGTCGTAGCCCTCGTCTCCCGCGTGCACGGATGCCTGCTCGACGCGGGGGGCCATGCGGCCCTTCCCGGAGCGCTGCTGACCCACGTGCCCAGCGACAAGCCCGGGCCCTTCGCCCTCTGGCGGCCGCATCCCAGGCCCCACCGCGCCGAGCTGGCCGTGGACGAGCTGCGCGAGCTGGCCCAGTGGCCCAGCACCCTGTGGCGCGGTCTTCGCAGGCTCTCGGAGCGCCCGAATCTGGCAGGCCGGGTGCGCGCCATCGGCCAGGCCCTGGGGGCCACGCTCCACGCCACGACGGAGACCCCCCTCGACGGCCCCGTCGGACGGCTGCGCCGCGTCGATTGGTGCCGGATCGATCGGCCCCGTCTCGACGCCGTGACGGCGCGCCTGGGTGCGAGCCTCGAGGAGATCGTGCTCACGGTCTCGGCGGGCGCCCTGGGGCGCTTCTTCGCCGGGACGCGGGGGATCGACGTCCGGCGCTTCGACCTGCGCGCCCTGGTGCCGAGCGATGGCCGTGGGGAGGGTGAGGGCGGCGCCTGGATCGTCCCGCTGCCGGTCGGCGAGGCGGATCCCGTCCGGCGCCTCGCGGCCATCCGCAAGGTGATGCGAAGCGGGGGCCTGCGCGACCAGGCTCGTGGCACCAGCTGGCTGGCCGAGTTCGGGGGCCACGTGCCCGAGGCCCTGTTCGGCGCCGCGGCCCGTTGGCTGAGCCGGCGCCATCCCTTCAACCTGGTCATCGCACCCCAGCACGAGGAGCCGGGCGAGCGCTACCTGCTCGGCGCGCGCCGCATCGAGACCTTCCTCTTCGAGCCGATCAGGGACGGCATGTCGATCGGCCTGGCGGCGGCGGAGGAGCCCGCCGGCCTGTGCTGGGGGATCACGGCCGATTGGGACGCCCACCCCGATCTCCACGAGCTGGCCCTGGCCCTCGAGGCCAGCTTCGCCGAGCTGGAAGCGCCCCTGGCCGCACTCGCGGCCCCCGACGTCGAGAGGCGAGCATGAGCACCCCTTCCCCCGACCTGCCCCCGCCGAGCGAGGTGCGCCGCCGCGTGCTCGAAGACCACGTGCGCGTGCGCCTGGCGCTCCAGGAGCTGCGCTCGAGCGCCGAGTGGGCCCGCACCGGTGTGAGCGACCGCGGCCCGAACCTGCGCCAGGAAGCGGGCCGCTTCACCGACTTCTTCTTCCAGCACCTGGAGATGGAAGAGGAGATCCTCCTGCCGACCCTGCGCGGTGTGGACGCCTGGGGCGACGCCCGCGCCGAGCGCGTGCTCGAGGAGCACCTGGAGCAACGCCAGATGCTCACCGAGCTCCTCGAAGATCTCGACCGCACCCCCGAGCGCCTGACCCGCCACGCCCGCCACGTCCTCTGGCTCGCCGACGCCATCGAGGCCGACATGCTCCACGAGGAGGAGAGCGTCCTCTCCGAGAAGCTCCTCCACGACGACCTCGTGAACGTCGACTCGATGGGCGGCTAGCGCGAAGCCCCGCCCACGTCATCCGCTGGGCGGAACTGCGGCCAAGCGCCTACGCTCGCGCCTGTCCGATCCCACCGGGCGCGTAGCTCAGTTGGCTAGAGCACCTGCCTTACAAGCAGGGGGTCCCCCGTTCGAGTCGGGGCGCGCCCACCGGTCTTCGTCGTCGGAAGTGTCCGATTCTTCAGATGAATCGGG